>DATGXN010000113.1:0-4880 GCA_035298945.1 Chitinophagaceae bacterium
CCCCGCTAACAACAGAACAAGCTTTACCAACAGCCATAATTCCTTTGAACTGGGTATGGCTTCCATCAAACTCGAACACACTATCGGCAAGGTTGGATTTGTTGCCGACCTTGGATTTGGAAAACGCGCCCAGGAATTCGCTTATAACGACAATGGCGTAACCCAGGCGATCAAACAATTGTACGTTACCTATTCGCCCAAAGACTGGCTGAAACTGACCATGGGTTCATGGGCCACCCATGTGGGTTATGAGCTGGTAGACGCCCCGGCCAACAGGAACTACAGTATGTCTTACATGTTCTCCTGGGGACCTTTCCTCCACACAGGTATCAAGGCTGAAGCCACCGCCGGTAAAAGCGGATTCATGCTGGGTGTAGCCAATCAGACTGATTATAAGATCTCACCCTCCGGAGCGAAGAAATTCATCCTGGGTCAGTATAGCTTCGCAGCTTCTGATAACGTCAAGCTCTATTTCAACTATGTAGGCGGACAAAAAGCAGATTCAGTAGCCGTCAACCAGTTTGATATAGTTGCTACCGCGAAACTGTCAGACAAATTCAGTTTAGGTTATAACGGAACTGTACAAAGTTCTAAAGATAAATCAAGTGAAGGTCTTGCCGCTAAATCAGAAAGCAAGAGCTGGTGGGGATCAGCCGTATATCTGAACCTCGATCCCAGCGACAAGATAGGCTTCACATTGCGTAGTGAATATTTCAGCGACAAAGATCAGTTGGCAGCCATGTCACTGGCTCCCGAAGGAGCTGCCATCTGGGCCAACACCATTTCCATGAACTTCAAAGCCGGGCCTCTTACATTCATCCCTGAGATCAGGTTTGAATCCGGCAGCAAAGATGTGTTTTACGACAAGGAAGGTGCAGCCAAATCAGGCAATGTAAGCGCTCTGTTCGCCGCAATTTACAAGTTTTGACAAGCAGTCAAAGTTGGGTCATAAACAATCCAGGGCTCCTTTCCAGGAGCCCTGCTTTATTATATATAATGTGGGGAATGTGATGAATGTGGGAATGTGGTGAATTAATCACATTCACTCTATGCGCTATTTCTTCCAGCATTGATGATTCCGAATGAACACCGCATGGCGAGTTTTTCGTAAACACCTTTTAATGGCCCTTGTACCAACTGCTCGTCCATCACCCGCACTTTATTGATCGCATATTGCTGGATCGTTGTCAGGGGCAATACGATCCTTTCACGCATCGTGACAGAGAGTTGCTCCACAGGATAATCCGCCATCAATTCATTCTTCCCCGATAACTTGAATATATAACTGGAAGTAAGCTCGAATTCATCGTGGATCTTATTCCAGATCTCGCCATAAATGGGATGATCAGAAATATATGCCGTAAGTGGAAAGAAACATTTCTTCATCGCCATCTCACAGTTGTCCATCAAGGTTTTGAAAAAAGGCGACTCCTTGTACAACATCTCCACTTCATGCCATCTTCCATCCTGATCCATCTTCCTGAATGCACTGCCCACCCCGTAATATCCCGTCAAATTCTGCTTCAACTGGCTCCAGGCACCCACAAACGGAATGGCCCTGAGCTCCTTCAGTGAAAGTCTGCCCCCACTCCCACGCTTTGCAGGCCTGCTGCCGATATTGGTTTCAGCATAAAACCTCAAAGGACTGACATGGGAAAGATATTCCAGGAAATAAGGATGATTTTTTAATTCATTATACACTTCAAGACTCTCAATCGCCAGGTCATTGATCAGGCTTTCCTGCTGCGCTGTAAGCGTTACATTCTTCTCCGAGAAAAGATCATTGGATATGCCGGCATGCAGCAGCTGTTCAATATTGAACTGAGCCGCATCAACCGTACCGAAATTAGAACTCACGGTCTGACCCTGGATGGTCAACTGGATCTCGCGGTTGGCGATCTTCTGTCCTAATGAAGAATAGAACTTATGCGTTTTACCTCCACCACGTGCTGGAGGACCTCCACGTCCGTCAAAAAATATCACTTCAATGCCATAGGTCTTGGAGATCTGGGTCAACTCCACCTTGGCCTTGTAGATACTCCAGTTCGCCATCAGGTAGCCTCCGTCTTTAGTTCCATCGGAGAAACCCAGCATGATGGTTTGAACAGATCCTCTTTTCTTCAAATGGGCCATATAGGTTCCATCTTCATACAGTGATTTCATCACCTCTGAAGCTTTGATCAGATCGTCTATGGTTTCAAACAGAGGAACAATATCAATATTGATATCGGCTTTTTTCCAGCCTCCCAAAATAAACAGGGCTAGCACCTCCATCACATTCAACGCACTGTTGCACTGGCTGATAATATACCGGTTACATCCTTCCACTCCATTGAACTGCTGTATGTACTTCACGGCTTCAACACTTGCCATGGTTTCAGCAGCCATCGGATCAGAAGGTATTTGCTTCAGCGGGCCGGATAATGAACCCAGTGCGTGGATCTTTCCTTTCTCATCCAGATCTGCATACCCTTCAGGCAGTTCACCAGTTTCGGCAAATATGTCCATGATACGCTGATGGATAGAACTGTCTTGCCTGATATCCAGCGTGGCAAAATACATTCCAAACACCTCTACCCGGTTGATCAGTCCGTCTACCATACCTACAAACAGGCTGTTATGTTTATAGATCACCACTTCCCTGATCTGGCGAAGGGTTCGCAGGATCTCCGCGGATGATATATCCACTTCATGGCCGGGTATGAATAAATTATCGTAGAGTTTAGTTTCCAGTTCCTGCAATTCGGTCTCCACGCCTTCAAAGGTCAGCCTCCTGCGAAGCTTCCGCACATCCATATAATAACATTTCAGGGCCGCACCTCTTAATGCATCGGCCACTTTTCGGGTGATCGCGGCCGTTACAAATGGATTTCCGTCACGGTCGCCGCCTGGCCAGAATCCCATCCTGATCACCGGCTTCCCATCTTCCGAACCATTGGGAAATTGAGCCTTCAGGAAAGAAATGATCTTACCACAGGCATTATAAAACACATTCTCCAGGTACCAGATCAGGCTGATCGCCTCATCATATGGAGTGGGTTTTTGTTTTTTGAAAAACGCTGTTTTACCCAGCTGCTGGAGGTACATGTTGATCTGGTTCACGTTGTTCTCTTTGACGGAACGTGAAAGATCATTGATGATACCCAATACCGAACCCGGATAAAATTGCGTAGGATGTGCCGTCAGCACCAGTCTGATCCCAAAATCGGAAAGCTTCTGCGCAAGCGCATCGTCTATCCTTTGCTGGATCACTTCACTTTCCAGGTGTTTCAAAGTACCCGCGCCCGACATATCATTCACGGACGTGAACGCGGCATCTTCAAGGGCATCAAACAATACCACCTGCCTTTCCACATACTGCACGAACCTGAACAACAGATCGATCTGCTCCTGTTCTTTCTGGTATGCCGTTTGTCGCTGGAAAAATTCATCAAGGATCTGGACCGGGCTTAATTTCCTCCGGTACCCCTCCTCACAGTTGGCCAGTAAGAGGGAAAGCATGATGCCCGTCTTCTCTATCCTGTGAAAAGGAAGCGAGGTAAACAGGCTATTATAAAGCTGGAATTTGATCCCAACCTGGTTCTTGAACTGACTTAATGCGAGGGAGGATGAATGACTCATATTTAACCTTAAAAAAGACCCGTAATTTACTGAATAATATAAAGAATCCCCGGATTATTGTAGAATATCTAAACATCCTCTTTGTTTTTTGAACTTTACACATTACCTTCGGTACTCTTTTGATAATGGTAAAAAATCAGTCATATAATTCCCTCTCCAACGTTGCTTTGAGCATTGCTGCCATTATTACAACTACCATTACAACCCGTTAAGGGTTGCAGTATATCATATTATCCATTGGGCCAGGCGCTATACATCAGAACAGTAAGTTATTCAAGTAAATCATCATTATGTTGGTCATGAAATTCGGCGGCACTTCAGTAGGTAGTGCAGCAACCATCAAACAGGTAAAAGAGATCGTAAAAAATGCCATGAAAAACAACAGCAGGGTTTTCCTGGTTGTTTCAGCCATGAGTGGCACCACAGACATGCTTATCGATTGTGGTAAGCGCGCATCAAGCGGAGATGAAAGCTTCCGCGAGATCCTCAAAACAATAGAAGAACGTCACCTCGAAACAGTCAAAGAACTGTTGCCGGTGCAGAACCAGAGCCATGTGCTCAGCTTCACAAAAACATATTGCAACGAACTCGAAGAGATCATGAATGGCATCTTTATGTTGGGGGAACTCTCTGCACGTACCCTTGACAGGATCATGAGCTATGGTGAACTCATGAGTTCCCGTATCATCTCAGCGTCATTTGTTGTGGACGGATTGAACTGTGTGTGGAAAGACTCGCGGGAGATCATCAAAACCAACGACAATTTCGGCAATGCCAGTGTGGACTTTCAAACCACGTACAGGAATGTTGGCCGTTTTCTGTCGGAAGATCATACCCTCTTCGTATTGCCGGGATTTATTGCTTCGGCCAATGACCATATTACTACAACGCTTGGAAGAGGAGGTTCTGATTATACGGCGGCTATCATTGCAGGCGGTGTAGAATCAGATTCTCTCGAGATCTGGACCGATGTATCCGGCATGATGACCGCAGATCCGCGCTGGGTGGCCAATGCAAGGCCCATACCCATGATCTCTTATAAAGAGGCCATGTAATTATCCCATTTCGGAGCCAAAGTGATCTATCCTCCAACCATTCAACCCGTGATGCGGAAAAACATTCCGGTCTGGGTCAAAAATACTTTCGCACCTTCAGATGAAGGAACACAGATACATAACGAATCGCCCCAGGGTAACGAAGGCATCAGGGGCATCTCCAGCATCGGAAAAATTGCCTTGCTCAGCCTGGAAGGCAGCGGC
>DATGXN010000114.1:0-5840 GCA_035298945.1 Chitinophagaceae bacterium
AACCCCATGCCTGCTTCATCCTGAGTGTTGAAGACGACCTGGTGAACGATGGTGGTATCATGGACCTTTGGGTAAGGGAAGCCAGGATCTTCAAATATGGCTCTGGCGTTGGAACCAACTTCTCCAACCTGAGAGGTGAGGGTGAAAAACTGAGCGGCGGTGGCACTTCATCAGGATTGATGAGTTTCCTTAAAATAGGTGACAGGGCAGCAGGTGCGATCAAGAGTGGTGGAACAACCAGGAGGGCTGCCAAAATGGTCTGCCTCGACCTTGACCACCCAGAGATAGAAAAATTCATTGACTGGAAAGTAGAGGAAGAAAAGAAAGTAGGTGCTCTTATTGCGGCAGGTTACTCCAGCGATTATGAAGGAGAAGCTTACCGCACCGTATCCGGACAGAATTCCAACAACTCCGTTCGTATCCCTAATTCATTCTTTGAAAAATTAGAGAAAGGCGAGGATTGGGAACTGACAGCACGTTCAGACGGGCGTGTGATGAAGAAAGTTCCTGCCAAGGCCCTTTGGGATAAGATCGCTTATGCAGCTTGGCGTTGTGCAGACCCGGGTACCCAATACGACACCACCATCAATGAGTGGCATACCAGCCCTAAAGGTGGACGCATCCGGGCCTCCAACCCATGTAGCGAGTATATGTTCCTGGACAATACGGCCTGTAACCTGGCTTCAGTGAACCTTCGCAAATTCTTCAAAGAATCAGACAATAGTTTTGATGTTGAGGGATTCGAGTACACTGTACGCCTCTGGACAACCGTGCTGGAAGTGTCTGTACTGATGGCCCAGTTCCCTTCAAAAGAAGTGGCGCAACTCAGTTATGAGTATCGTACACTGGGTCTTGGATTCGCCAACCTCGGCTCCATGCTGATGGTCAGCGGTATACCTTACGATAGTGAAGAAGCCCGTGGAATAGCAGGTGCCATCACGGCGATCATGACCGGTATTTCTTATAAAACTTCTGCAGAAATGGCCCGTCATCTCGGACCTTTTGTGAAGTATGAAGAGAACCGGGAAGATATGCTGAGGGTTATGCGCAACCACCGTGCAGCAGCATACGATGCTCCTGACGCATATGCCGGCCTTAGCATCAAGCCCCAGGGGATCAAAGCCCAGTACTGCCCTGATTACCTGCTGAAAGCGGCATGTAAGGCATGGGATGATGCCGTTGAAATGGGAGAGAAGTACGGTTATCGCAATGCCCAGTCTACTGTGATCGCGCCAACCGGTACCATTGGCCTGGTAATGGATTGCGACACAACAGGTGTAGAACCTGATTTCGCCCTGGTGAAATTCAAGAAACTCTCTGGCGGCGGATATTTCAAGATCATTAACGAATCTATTCCAAGTGCACTCAGGAATCTCGGATATAACGAGAAGGAAATGGATGCCATCATCAAATATGCAGTTGGTTCTGCATCATTCAATGGGGCTCCTTTCATCAACCACCAGACCCTGAGTGAAAAAGGTTTCATTGCAGAGGAGATCAGGAAACTGGACGAAGCGGTGAAATCGGCCTTTGAGATCGGATTCGTATTCAATGTATATGCATTAGGAGAAGAGTGTATGCAGCGCTTCGGCTTCAAACCAGAGGAATATTACAATCCTTCATGGAGCATGCTGGAAGCCCTCGGCTTCAAAGGTTCAGAGATCGATGCCGCCAATGATTTCGTTTGCGGAACGATGACGGTAGAAGGTGCGCCATTCCTGAAAGACAGCCATCTTCCTGTATTCGATTGTGCTAACAAATGCGGTAAGAAGGGCGAGCGTTATATCCATGCACACGGGCATATCCGGATGATGGGTGCCACACAGCCATTCATCAGCGGTGCCATCTCCAAAACCATTAACCTCCCTAATGAGGCATCGATCGAAGAGATCGCTGATGCCTATTTACTGAGCTGGCAACTGGGCCTCAAAGCGTGTGCGCTTTACCGTGATGGTTCCAAACTGTCACAGCCCCTCAGCAACAAAAGTGATAAAAAGGCAAAAGAGGAAGATGTTAAAGAAGAGGAAGAAACTCCTGTAAATACTGAAAGCCAGTTCATCGATGTGGGCAAGCTCACCGTAGAGGAATTGCTGGATGAACTTCAGAAAAGGATGACAGCTTCCACAGATACCAAACTGAAGCGTCAGTTGTCCAGGATCGTAGAACGCAAAACACTCCCAGCAAAAAGGCGTGGATTCACCCAGAAAGCCAAGATCAATGGCCAGGCCATCTTCCTGCGCACAGGTGAGTATACTGATGGTACGTTGGGAGAGATCTTCATCGACCTGGCAAAAGAAGGTTCAACCCTTCGCAGCCTGATGAACTCCTTCGCGATCGCGGTGTCCGTGGGTCTCCAATATGGTGTTCCGCTGGAAGAATTCGTTGAGAAATTCGTGTTTACCAAGTTTGAACCAGCCGGTATGGTTGACCACCCGAATATTAAATCAACCACCTCTATCGTTGACTTCGTGTTCCGTTGCCTGGCTTATGAGTACCTGAACAGGACAGACCTTGTACACGTGCTTGACAAGCCCGAGGTTGGCAATACCGGTCATGATGAATGGGATGAGCCAACTGAGAAGCCCGAACTCTCTGACGTGCGCGTAATCGCTCCTGCTGCCAGTTCCGGTGTTACCCAGACCAGTTCTGTGAAAGTCCAGAGAACAGCAGCTGTGAAAACCGAAAACAGCACCCAGGAATACATGAAGAGCATGCAAAGCGATGCTCCGGCCTGTAACACCTGTGGCCATATCACTGTACGCAGCGGCACTTGCTACAAATGCCTGAACTGCGGAAACAGTATGGGTTGCAGCTGATTGACGAATTGACGAATTATCGGATTCAATAAACCTGAAGTCCTCCTGAAAAGGGGGACTTTTTTTATTTCTTTAACAGGATACCTAACATGCTAATTTTTAATGGTATATCGTCACCATCAGCCAATCAGCCAATCCGTCAATCCGTAAATTGTAATATTGGTACGGAATATGCGTTATCCTCATTCAAATATTTCCGTATAGCCCTATTCTACCCTAAACTTAGATTATGAAAAAAGCAATCCTTGCACTGGTTGTTCTAACTATTGTGATCAGTTCATGCAGCCGTGCTGTGTCACCGGCTGACGCTGCATCCGGTCGTTACACCAAGTGCCGCGCGGTGAAATAATCGCGGGCCATATATTTAATTCTTTATTTTGCCTTCTACATATTCAGTTATGAAGAAGGCATTTTTTTATTCCATAATACTGGTAATCAGCTTCTTCCCGGTGCCGGGCATCAGGGCCCAGGAAAATACCGGGATCATGGCAGGCCCTATGCTGGGGCAGGTAGAATACCGGGACGCCACCATATGGCTGGAGGCTGTACCAGGCACTAAACCCCAGGTCCGGTTCTGGAAGCAGGGCGATAAGAAAAATATCCGGACCGCCTTGTCAAGACCTTCATCTGACGCTGAACTACAGGGCCACAATGTGATCTATTATCACCTGAATGATCTGGAAATCAATACCCTGTACGAGTACCATGTTGTTAACGGCACAACAGTTGCATCATCAGGCAGCTTTATCACCAAAGACCTCTGGCAGTGGCGGAAACCCGTGCCTGATTTCAGTTTCCTCACCGGGAGCTGTTCTTACATGAATCAACCGCAGTACGACAGACCCGGCAAACCCTACGGCGGAGATTCTTCCATTTTTGAGACCATGGCAAAGGAAAATTCTTCTTTCATGTTATGGCTGGGAGACAACTGGTATACCCGGGAAGTGGATTATTTCAGTGTTGCAGGCCTTTGGTACAGGGCCAGGTACGACCGTAGCAGACCCGTGCTGCAGGCATTCCTGAAAAAAATGCCCCATTATGCCATCTGGGACGACCATGATTTTGGGCCTAATGATATCGGCCGTGAATTTTCCCTCAAAGAAGAAAGCAGAAAACTGTTTGCCAGTTATTGGTCAAATCCATCTTACGGGGAGAACGGGATGGGCATTTATACAAAGGTCAGCTATGGGGATCTGGACATTTTTATGCTGGACGACAGAACCTGGCGAAGCTCTGACAGGCTGCCAGACTCTATTGATGGCAGACCCAATACCATGAAGAAGATGTTCGGCGATCAGCAGATGGAATGGTTCAAAAATGCTTTGGCAGGAAGTTCGGCTACATTTAAGATCATAGCCACTGGCAGCCAGGTACTGAATCCAAAATCGCCATTCGATTGTTTCAAAAATTTTCCGGTCGAATATCATGATATGATGCAGTTCATCCGGTCGCAAAAAATATCAGGAGTGTTATTTTTAACCGGAGACCGGCATCATTCCGAAGTGATCAAAATGGAGGGACTGACCAGCTATCCTTTGTATGATATCACAGTTTCGCCGCTTACCTCCGGAACACATGTTTTTGGCCGGGAGGAAAAGGACAACCCTTATCGTGTTTATGGCCTGGATCAGAAACAGAATTATGCGAGGGTGTCGTTATCAGGCAATGCAAAAGACAGAAGATTAAAAGTTACATTCCTTGGTGTAAAAGGTGAAAATCTTGGCGAATGGTCTGTGAACGAAAAAGAACTCCAGGCGACTAAATAATAATATGAGATTAAAAATATCATACCGAAAGCCGCAGGTTTTGCAGGCGTTGAGATATCATTTCATCAGCAGGAGAGAGATCAAGCTGATGCTGATCCTGGTGAATGTATTTGCACTGCTGGCGGCTGTTTTATTTTATTTCAAGCTGATCACTCCGCTTCCATTCCTTATGAGTTCAGTGTTATGGATCTCCATGATGGTAGCCTTCTGGATCTGGCTCCCATGGTTGATCTACAGGAAGTCAAGAACATTCAGGGATACATTCTATGTTAACCTCGATGAAAATCATCTTACCATTGAAACAGAAAAAACGAATAAGATCTGGGCATGGCGTGAGTTCAGCAGCATGATAGAAACTCCCGGTTTTTTTCATCTCTATTTTGATCCCAGGTCATTTTTTCTGATACCGAAAGATGTGTTTGAAAGTACTGATGATATTCAGGCGGCCAGGAAGATCATGAGGGAGAAGATCAGGAGTTAGGCGAGAGGCGAGAGGCGGGAGGCGAGAGGAAGCAACATTCTGACTCTCTGACTGTTTGTCTTTCTGACTCTCTGAATTTAGTGCGCAAGTTTCTTATGCATCTCGAAATGTGGAATAGTGACTTCCTGAAATTCTTCGCCGTGGATCCGGTAGCCGAGTTTTTCGTAAAAACCCACAGCAGTTTTTCTCGCGTGCATGGTCAGGGTCTTAAAACCGCGGTCCCGGGCAACATTTTCTGCAAAATTCATCATGGTGGCACCGATTCCTTTTCCCTGGAGGCTGTTATGTACTGCCATCTGGCGAAGGCGGCATGTGTCCTTTGAAATGGCGGTTAACATGCAACAAGCCAGTATCCTTTCGTCGTCAAAAGCACCTATCAGGATGTCGTTACACTCCTTATCGAGCTCTTCTTTTGTGAATTCCAGGCCTAAAGGTTTCCTAAGTATGTCATACCTCAGTGAAACCATTTTGTCGTATTCCGGGCTATTATGTTCTATTATCTTTAAAGCCATGGCAATAATTACTGGAATGTTTTTAAAAATACGAAAAAAAGGGTCAAAACATCAATAATCCTCTAAAGCGTTGTTTTTATACCAAAAACTCTATTTTTGCACCCAAGTATTAACCAAATATTACAATCATGTCTGACATTGCAACAAGAGTTAAGAAGATCATTGTTGACAAATTAGGTGTTGATGAAGCAGAAGTAACTCCTGAAGCTTCATTCACGAATGATCTCGGTGCTGACTCCCTTGACACCGTAGAATTGATCATGGA
>DATGXN010000115.1:0-7107 GCA_035298945.1 Chitinophagaceae bacterium
TCTTAAAGCGGGAAAAGAAACTGGATAACTAGGACCTTTTCCTGTAACTCAATACCGCCCATGTGTTCATCACTACGGCGAATATTGCAATGATGCCAAGGTGCCGGGATATATCAGACAATGAACTGCCTTTCAGGAAAACCATTCGCATTACTTCAATGAAATAAGAAACGGGATTTACAGCAGCTATATACTGTGCCCATTGGGGCATGCTTTCAATAGAAGTATAAAGGCCGCCAAGAAGAATGAAAATCATCATCAGGAAGAATGAGATCAGCATGGCCTGTTGTTGGGTCTGGACAAAAGTGGAGACCAGGAGACCAAGTCCCAGGATGGCCAGCATATACACACTGGAGAAAGCATAGATCACCAGAATATTACCCTCGGGTACTATGCCATATACTACACGGGCAATGATGAATCCCAGGGTAAGTGTGATCTGGCCCATCAGCCAGAATGGTATGAGCTTACCCAGTATGAAGTGATGTTTTCGTATAGGGGTAACATTGATCTGCTCAATGGTACCAATTTCTTTTTCTTTAACAATATTCAGGGCTGCGAGAAATGAGCAGACCATAGTAACGAGGATCACCAGGATCCCGGGCACCATATATCGCTGGTAATTGAGGTGCACATTGTACCAGGTGGAATAGGTATTGCCAATACGCGGTTCGGTATTCATCTTCGGCATCTGTATCCATTTCACGCGAAGGTCATCATTGAAAGACCGCAGGATATTCAGCAGGTAGGCTGACCCCAGATTTGCCCTTACCCCATTGATGGCATTCACGGCAATAAATACTTTCGCCTCATCTTCTTTCACCAGGTCACGTTCGAATCCGGCAGGTATTTCCAGGATCATGTCAGCCCTGTCGTGTTCGATCTCTCTGAGCGCATCATTCATGTCCCGGGGATATGCATCCAGTGTGAAATATTTCGTACTGGTGATCTTATTCACTAATTGGGCTGTATAGCTGCTTTTATCATGATCCAGTATAGCTATCCTTACATTCTTCACCTCATAATCGGCTGCAAGTGGAAGTATCACTAACTGGATAACGGGCATGATGAACATGATCCGCAACACAGCAGGGTCACGTAAGATCTGGCGGAATTCCTTTTCCAATATGAATAATACTCTCTTCATAACCTGATCCTGAATTTTTTCAAAGCCAACAATAAAAAGAACAGGGTCATGCCCGATAAGATCAGTGTCTCTTTCCAGATATTGACAAGGCCCAGGCCTTTCAACATCACCGATTTGACAATAATGAAATACCATTTTGCAGGAACGAGATTGGATATAACCTGCAGCGGCCTCGGCATATTTTCAATGGGAAACATGAAACCGCTCAACATCAGCGTGGGCAGGAACATGCCTACCAGCGATGCGAACATGGCCATACGCTGGGAATCCGTGATTGTAGATATCAGCAACCCCAGAGATAAAGAAGTAATAATGAACAAAACCGATTCTGAAAACAATAATAACAAGCTACCCCTGATGGGTAATTCCAGGATAAAATAACTCATCATCAGGATAGTGATAATGTTGATCACAGAAAGGAAAAGGTAAGGAATGGCTTTGGCGATGATCACCTTGATCGGACGTGATGGAGATGCCAGCAACACTTCCATGGTACCCAGTTCCTTTTCGCGAACAATGGATACCGAGGTCATCATCGTACAAACCAACAACAGGATCATCGACATGACACCAGGTACAAAATTGAATGCACCCTTTAACTGCGGATTATACATCATCCTGATCACCGGCTCGATCCGGTAAGGGATCTTCTTCTCACCGAGTATCTCGTTTTGATAATCGCCGATGATCGCAGTGGCATAATTGATCACCGTCGTTGCTATGTTTGGATCGGATGCATCTGCGATCAGCTGGATGGTGACTTTCTTCCCGTGCATGAGCTCGTCATGAAAATTCGGAGGAAATACGATCGCCATGCGCACTTCACCTTTTCTGAACGAAGCATGGATATCTTCGGGCTTTTCCAGGTATTTGCGTACTTCAAAATATTTACTGGCGTCGATCCTGGCAGTCAATTGCCTGCTTTCAACATCTTTAGAAGGGTCGAGGATGGCGATCCTGGAATTTTTCACTTCATTGGTAAGTGCAAACCCAAAGATCAGCATCTGGACAATGGGCATACCAAACAGGATCAGCAGGGTTTTTTTGTCCCTCCAGATATGCTTCCACTCTTTTAATATGAATGCGCCCAGGGTTTTCATTATTCGGTTCGTTTTGCTTTACGGGCCAGTGAAAGAAATACTTCATTCATGTCTGCAGCCCCGAATTTTTCACGCAGGCCCGCAGGTGTGTCAAGTGCCTCAATGCGACCATCAACCATGATGCTGACGCGGTTGCAGTACTCTGCTTCATCCATATAGTGTGTAGTGACAAAAATGGTTGTGCCATTATGAGATGCCCTGTAGATCATTTCCCAGAATTCACGCCGGGTTACAGGATCCACGCCGCCTGTGGGTTCATCCAGAAATACAATCGGGGGTTCATGTAGGATCGCCACGCTGAATGCGAGCTTCTGCTTCCATCCCAGCGGTAAGGTCTTGACCAGGGCATTGGCCCTGTCGTGCAGATTGAGTTCGTGCAATATGAGATCTGTTTTCTCCCTGATCCTTTTCCTGTCCATCCCATAGATCCCTCCAAAAAATCTCATGTTCTCGGTTACTGTAAGGTCCTCATACAGTGTAAATTTCTGGCTCATGTAACCGATGGTCTGCTTGATCTTTTCAGATTGGGTATGCACATCATAGGAAGCCACTGAGCCATGCCCTGATGTGGGATGGATCAACCCGCAAAGAATTCGGATCGCAGTGGTTTTACCAGCACCGTTGGCCCCAAGGAATCCGAATATTTCGCCTTTGTCAACAGTGAAGCTGATCGCATCAACAGCGGTAAAGTCACCAAATTTCTTCGTGAGCTTGTCTGCTATAATGATATGCTGGTTGTTATTATTCATTTCATCTTCTTCATAAATACATCTTCCACATTAGGTTCTATCTCTTTGCAAAACGATTCCTGAAAACCCTGAACGGAGAGCTCTTTCATCAATTCGTCCATCGTTTTATGATCCTGAAGGGTAAGATGATGATATTCGCCGGAAGGATAAGCCGCATGGATCATGGATGATCTCCTCAGTTGATTCAACAGACCATACATATCAGGGTGTTTAATAGCCCAGAGGGTTTCACCGAAACTTTTACTGATACCTGCAGGAGTATCCTTTGCAAGAATTTTACCGTTGTTGATCAGGGCGATATTATCACAACGCGAAGCTTCGTCCATATAAGCCGTGGATACAAGAATGGTGATGCCTTCAGATTTCAGTTTTTTCAGCATATCCCAGAATTCCACACGAGACACGGCATCTACACCGGTTGTAGGCTCATCCAGAAATAATACTTCAGGACGGTGGACCAGCGCGCAGCAAAGTGCCAGCTTCTGTTTCATACCTCCGGAGAGAGCGCCGGCCTTTCTCGTTTTGAATGGCTCCAGTTGCACGTATATATCTCGGATCAGTTCATAATTCTCTTGTATGGTTGTATTGAACACCGTTGCGAAAAAAGAAAGATTTTCTTCCACACTTAGATCCTGGTATAAGGAGAACTTACCAGGCATATACCCACTGATCGACCGGATCTTCATGTAATCTTTTACTACATCGGTTCCTTCCACAATCACTGACCCACTGTCTGCAAGTAATAGTGTGACCATGATGCGGAACAAGCTGGTTTTACCCGCCCCATCGGGACCGATCAAACCGAACAACTCCCCTTTTTCCACCTGGAAGCTGATCTGATCCAAACCAGTGACCTTATCCTTCTTTCCGGAAGGATAGGTTTTTATTACGTCGTTCACAATTACTGAATAAACCATAGAAACTTATTTAGCAGTGAGCAGTGAGCGGTGAGCAGTGAGCTGCCCATACTGCAACCTGCAACCTGTTACCTGCAACCTGTTACCGTGGGCCTGCAACCTGCAAATCAACTTCCCCATACATCCCTATCTTCAAATACCCGTCGTTCTTGACATCGATCTTTACGGCATACACCAGGTTGGCTCTTTCCTCTTTGGTCTGGATGGTTTTGGGAGTGAATTCAGCTTTATCAGATATCCAGCTGATCTTGCCTTCGTAATTCCTGAACCCACCTTTGCCATCATCTACGGCTACTTTCACTGCCTGTCCCAGTTTAACCGTGGCTACCTGGTCGCCGGTGAGATAGGCACGAAGCCTTAAAAGATCCAGGTCGGCGATCTTATAAAGTGCTTTGCCCGGGCTGGTCACTTCACCTGCTTCTGCATATTTGGTAAGGATGATTCCACTCACCGGATTCAACACCACTGAACGCTGCAACTGGTCATCCAGTTGGGCCACTCTTTTATCCAGAGGATCTTTTTCACTGAGAATTCCCCGGTTCTGCGTTCCCGTTATATTCTGCTGCACTTTGATCTGCTGCCGGGTCACGTCCATCTGTTTTTTCAATTGGTCGATCTGCGCTACAATATCGTCAAGCTGCTTGCCAGTAGCCGCATCAGCTTTCACCAGTTTCTCAAATCGCTGCCGCTCTTTTTCCAATGTTGCCATCTGCGTCTCCTGCACAGACAGTTGATTCTTTAAAAGCTCCACCTGCGGACCAACATCCGTTGTTTTATCAGACAGTGCGCCGATACTCGCTTCTACCTGCTCTTTTTGCAGGCGGATATTGGTTGCATCTATGATCACTGTTGAATCACCTGCAACAAGTTTCGCACCCTCATCAGGCTGGAACTTCAATATTTTTCCACCTATTTCAGACGACACGATCACTTCTTCTGCTTCAAACACACCTGATGCATCATGAAGGTCTTTCCCGTTTTTACAACCCAGCAGAAATAATATCGCGCTGAGAATAATTATTCTTGTTTCCATATCAATTACCTGTAGTTGTTTTCTGATCAATAATGGCCTGTAAAAGCTGTAACCTGTGAAGCACCTGGTTTTGCCTTGCCTGCTCCTCCGCATTCAACTCACGTATATAATCACTGGACGTGATCACGCCGTTCTCCAACTGCGCTGCAGATGCATCCTTAACCTGTTTCCTGAGTACAATGATCTGATCATCGGAGCTGATGAGGTCCCGGTATTTATCAATGTCACCCTGGCTCTTCTTCAGTTCGGCCCTGATATTCATCATCAGCTGTTCTTCCTGCAAACCCAGCGATTGCCGGTTATAATCATTGACCTGGCGATCCCGGCCAAAATTATAGAACCCATTGAGGTTCCAGGCAAGCCTCACACCTCCGATATAAAAGAAATCGAATTCATTCACCAGCATATTAAATCCAGGCTTGCCATAACCTCCCTGTGCAAACAAACTCACACGTGGTGTTTTCCTCACATCCAGCGTTTTCCGCATTTCATCGTTCAACTTCACCTGCCTTTTCAATAATTCAATTTCCGGCCTCTTGATAGAACTTGTATCAGCCGTTTGTTCTGCCGGGTATTTCAGCTCCGCATCACGGGGAAGCTCCTGCCCGATAAAAACCGAAAGCACATCGATCAGGGCCTTCCTGGAGTAACTGAGATCTGTACTACGCTGGTCATTCCTTAACTTCTCTGCCTGGAGGCTGGCCAAAGAAGAACGATAAGAAGTCCCCTGGTCTACCTGGGCTTGCACTTTTTTGATCACAGCCTCAATATCTTTTTGCGATAACCCAACCAGTTTCAACTGTTCATCGATGAACAGCACACTGAACCAGATATCGTTGATCCGCTCTTTCAATTTCTGGTATTCCACATCGATCTTCTGCTCATCAACCAGTCTCTGTTGTTCCAGTACAGACTTTTGTGATTTCACGTTCCCACCGTCAAATACAGACTGGTTAATGTCCAGCACTGCGCGATACTGATCCTTGCTGAGGGACTCAAACTGAAATTGGGGGATCTTGATGGGAACCTCTGTAACTGCAGACTGGTAAGTAGCCTGCCCACTCAGCGTGACCTGGGGCCAAAATCCGGACGAAAGGCTCTTCATATTAAGCCCTGAGGTCCGGGCAATGAGGTCTTTCTGCTTTGTGAGCGGATAATTCCTGATAGCCAGCTGATAGGCTTCTTCAAGGCCCAGCACCACAGGCTCTTTGGCCATCAATGCTGCCGGAATGAAACAGATGATCAATAAGAACAACTTTCTCATTTTCTGTATTTAATAGATTCTATAATGAATTCAGACACTTCATCAATTCTCGCCTTCATCATATTATCAAATTGTTTGTCTGAAATACCTGTCACTTTCCTGAAAACCGGGCTTCCCATAAAAGGGAATATGCAAAGTGAGATCATATTCAAAAACAACTGATGAGGATCCACTTTCCGGATCTCTTTTTTCTTCACCGCCACCTCAATGGAACCGAGCACATCCTTTACTGGCCTGAATCTCGCTTCTTCCATCAGTTTAAGAAATCCCTTTCCGGAATCTGAATGCAATTCATGCAGCACAAACATAGGAATATACGGATGCTCCATCCAGGTGCCAATGTATGAACTGCAGAATGCCCTGATTTTGTCGTTGAAACTGATCGCCGAATCGCTGAAGATGGAACTGATCTGGGGCATCAGTTTTCCGATCGCTTCCTTGAATATCATTTCAAAAAGTTTCTCCTTGCTTCGGAAATAATAATGCAACAGGGCTTTATTGATGCCGGCTTCATCAGCTATATCCTGCATCCTGGCCCCTGCAAAGCCTTTGGAGAACAATACTTTTTTAGCTGCTGCCAGTATTTTTTCTTCCGTGTTCTGGTCCGCCTTTTCCTTGATCTTATTTTTAACCATTTGGTTAAACTATTTGGTCAAAAGTAAAATAAAAAGAAATACCGTGCAAGCGGGGTGATATTTTTTTAACCGGTAAAAAAAAGAATAGCTGACCGGCTACTGGCGGGATTCGTAGTAGGGAACATCATCAAGGGCTTCCGGGTTCTCCTGGAACCAGTAGTCCCGGGTTACCACATGGCCATCGGGGCTTCGGAGAAGACGGCCAAAAATAGCGTTGGTAGTATTGAATGTATAATCCGTTACACCTATGGTGAAGGTCTCC
>DATGXN010000116.1:0-2139 GCA_035298945.1 Chitinophagaceae bacterium
TAAAATAATAGCAGCAACACAGGAACCCACTGTGAAAGAAGAAACGAAGGCTGTGGTTCAGAATCAGCCTCCTAAAACGCCCGAGAATAAAACTATTACTGCACTACCAGTGGTAAAAACAGATGAGCCGGTGAAAAAAGAAGTGGTAAAGGCGCCTCCAGCTTTTGAGTCAGCCCCCGTGATAGCAACCATCCCTGCTCAAAGCAAGCCGGATAGTGTTGTCGCGAAAACAGAAAGCAAACCTGCAGAACAGAAAAATATTTATCCGCTATACAGGCAGATCAGGAAGATCAGTGAGATCAAAATGTCCAAATCCACCGAGCTTATTTTCATTGATATCAATGGCAGTGTCACTGATACCATCACGGTTATAATAGATGATGCTGTGGCCGAGGAACCCAAACAACAAGTGAACGCTACGCCCGCTCCACTTCCCAACAGGTCTGATTGCAAAGAGATGGCCAATGAAAAAGACATGCTCAATCTGCGCAAGAGGGTGCTCAGGCAAAAGACCGAAGAAGAAATGCTTGAACTGACGCTGAAAGATATCAGGAGCAAATGTTACAGTGTAGACATGCTGCAAAGCACGAGCTATGTATTTGTGTCGGACAAGATGCGGTACAGTTTATTTGAGCAGGCATATCCTCTTATTTATGATCCTTCGAACTATGCGAAGCTCGGGCGTTTGCTGAGTACAGAAGAGTATATCAATCGCTTCAGGGATCTTATCAAATCAAAATAGATGGCCAGGTATTTTCTGGAGATGATGTACATGGGCGCCGGCTACAGCGGATTCCAGGTGCAGGCAAATGCAGTTACGGTGCAATCAGAGACTGAGAAGGCGTTGCAGGTACTACTTCGCCAGCCAGTGAATCTGACGGGCTCCAGCCGTACTGACGCTGGCGTGCATGCATTGCAGAACTATTTCCATTTCGATTGGCAGGAAGAGCTGAGCTCAACATTTATTTACAACCTGAATGCTATTTTACCCTCCGGCATAGCTGTGCGATCTATAAAGCATATGGGCAACGATGCTCATTGTCGTTTTGACGCTGTAAGCAGGGAATATGCCTATTTCCTGTATAGCCGGAAAGATCCTTTCCGGGCAGACAGGGCCTGGTATTACCCCTATTCGCTTGATTTTGAGCGCCTGCAATGGGCTGCGGGAGCTTTGATGGACTACCAGGACTTCACCTCTTTCTCCAAGCGTAATACCCAGGTGAAGACTTTTACCTGTAAGATCCTTCAATCTGAGTGGGAGGAGTTGGAAGATGGTTTAGTATACCGGGTCAGGGCCAATCGTTTCCTGCGGGGGATGGTCCGGGGGCTGGTGGGAACCATGCTGCAGGTGGGTCGTGGCAAGCTGGATGAAGCGGGTTTCCGGGCGGTTGTAGAGGCCCGGGACTGTACCAGGGCCGATTTTAGCACCCCGGCGCACGGGCTCTTCCTGGTCAGGGTGAGGTATCCGTGGGAATAACAGGTGGCAGGTGGCAGGTGACAGGTGGCAGGCAGCAGGGGAGAAGTGGCAGTTTTCCTTCACATAAAAGGGGTGGATCAGCACCATAATTAGTCTTTCTTTTTACTACATTATATTCTGCGTTAAAGAAACCCGATCATCATGTGCTTCATTGTTGCAACAGTGAAAGGCATCGATATGATTTCTTGTATGGTATAACAGCTAAAATCCGGAAGGTAAAATGCGGACTTTGTCATGTGCATAACAGGGAAAGACGAAAAAAATATTTCGTTGAGCAGGAAATAGTTGAAGTTGTGAAACGCAGTGATATCAAGGCTTTCAGCGGTTCGAACGATTTGATTCACAAAGAAACGCGTCACCTGTTAATATCTTTTAAGCAGAAATATTTGGTTTCAATCCGTAATGCGTCCTATATTTGCAACCCGCTTTGAAAAACAAGTGGTTAGTTCTTAGAAAAGTCAACCAGACGATTTATAAAGGCAGAAAAAAAATTGAAAGAAATTTCAAGAAAAATTTTGCTCGAATGAATAAAGCAGCTACCTTTGCACTCCCATCGAAAAAATGGGGGTCAGCGAAAAGCTGAAAAGATCTTTGAAAGTTGGGAAACAATAACATTCTGCAGTAAAAAACAGAAGTAAGAAGAGTCGCATTATTATTTAGAA
>DATGXN010000117.1:0-1725 GCA_035298945.1 Chitinophagaceae bacterium
TACCAGTGAGGGGCAGCATCATAGTTACCTGGTGGCGGACTTCAGTGATCCGGCCCAGGTTCGTATTGTTATCGCTGCGCATACCGCCCAACACAAAGTCCATATCCTGGTAAACAATACCGGGGGGCCGCCTGCTGGTCCGATCACTGAAGCGGAGCCCATGACTTTCGTAAAATATTTTGAGCAGCATATTGTGTGCAATCAGATCCTGGTGCAGCATTGCCTTCCTTCCATGAAGGCCGATGGATTTGGGAGGATCATCAATGTGATCTCCACTTCGGTGCGAATCCCGATAGAGAACCTGGGGGTGTCCAATACCATCCGGGGGGCCACAGCATCCTGGGCCAAGACCTTGTCGAATGAAGTTGCACAATTTGGTATTACGGTGAATAATATTCTTCCGGGGTTTACCAAAACAGAACGATTGAATGCGCTGATCAGGAATATCGCATCCCGCAAGGGCCTTTCTGTTGAAGAAGTGGCCATCCAGATGGAAGCAGATGTGCCTGCCAGGCGTTTTGGGGAGGCGGAAGAGATCGCGGCGGTGGCGGCATTCCTGGCAACGCCCGCGGCGGCTTATGTGAACGGGGTGTCGATACCGGTGGACGGAGGAAGGACGGGATCAATTTAGAGAGCCAGAGAGTCAGAGAGCCAGAGAGTCAGAATTCTGAAATTATTATGGTATTTACAACTGATAAAGACTGTGCATTAGCCCTTGATGCTGCCGATCCTTTACGGCAAATTCGTGAGCTTTTTCTTCTCCCTCCAACCAGGCTCCCTTGGAGGGAGGGGGAGGACAACGAGAAACAGGTGTATTTTCTCGGTAATTCATTGGGGTTGCAACCAAAGGTTACCAGGGTGCACATCGATCGCGTGCTGGAGCAATGGGCGAACTATGGCGTGGAAGGTTTTTTTCACGGCAAAGATCCCTGGATGGATTATCATGATCAACTGATCAAACCCCTGTCCAAAATAGTGGGGGCCCTGCCGCAGGAGGTGTCAGTAATGAACCAACTCACAGTGAACCTCCACCTGATGCTGGCCAGTTTTTACCAGCCATCCGGAAAGAAAAGAAAGATACTCTGTGAACAGAAAGCATTTCCCAGCGACCAATACACATTCGAAACCTATGTGAAACACCTGGGGTTGGAACCTGAAGATGTGATCCTGGAGGTGGCTCCAAGGGTGGGGGAAGTGATCATCAGGCTGGAAGATATCATAGACACTATTGAACAACACCGCGACGAGATCGCCCTCGTATTCTGGGGCGGCATCAATTATTATACAGGCCAGTTATTTGATATGGCCTCCATTACTGCAGCTGCGCATACTCACGGTATAAAGGTCGGTTTTGACCTGGCCCACGCGGCCGGCAATGTGGAATTGAAACTGCATGATTGGGATGTGGACTTTGCCTGCTGGTGCAGCTACAAATACCTGAACTCTGGTCCTGGCGCGGTGGGTGGCGTCTATATTCACGAACGTTTTCACGAGGATCAGACACTGAACCGCCTGGCGGGATGGTGGGGCTACGATAAGGCTACGCGTTTCCAGATGAAGAAGGGATTCAAACCCGTGCCCACAGCCGAGGGATGGCAACTATCTACACCCTCCATGATCTTATATGCCTGTCATGCTGCCGCATTGGAAGTTTTTGAAGAAGCAGGGTGGGCAAACATCCTCGAAAAACAAAAGAAGCTGAATGCTTATTTATGGTACTTGCTG
>DATGXN010000118.1:0-4331 GCA_035298945.1 Chitinophagaceae bacterium
TGTTGACTTTATCAATCGCGCTTTAGAATAGACACGGAGACGCAGAGGCAACACAGAGACACAGAAATTCTCCGTGTCTCTGTGTTATCCTCCGCGTCTCTGTGTTATAAAAGATTCTTCCCCAAAAGATATTCAGCAATCTGAACAGCATTAGTTGCCGCTCCTTTTCTCAGGTTGTCAGAAACGATCCACATGTTCAGGGTCTTAGGCTGGGTTTCGTCACGACGAAGACGTCCAACAAAAACTTCATCCTTTTCGTGAGCATCCATGGGCATGGGATATCTGGCATTGGCCGGATCATCTACAAGAACCACACCGGGTGCTGAAGCCAGTAACTGCTTTACTTCATCCAGGTCGAATTCATTTTCAAATTCAATGTTCACGCTCTCACTGTGGCCGCCCATAACGGGTATGCGTACTGTAGTTGCTGTAACCCTGATCGAGTCATCACGCATGATCTTCTTGGTTTCATTCACCATCTTCATCTCTTCCTTCGTGTAGCCATTATCGAGGAACACGTCGATCTGCGGGATCACGTTCAGGTCAATTGGATATTTATATGCCATGGGATATTCGTCACTGCTGCCTTTAACGAGTTTATTCCTTTCGCCCATCAGCTGGTCAACTGCTTTTTTACCTGTACCGGTAACACTCTGGTAGGTTGATACCACAATGCGGTTGATCTTGTATTTTTTATGCAGGGGATTCAGCGCCACTACCATCTGAATGGTAGAGCAGTTGGGGTTTGCAATGATCTTATCGTCTTTAGTCAGCGCATCAGCGTTGATCTCAGGAACCACCAATTTTTTGGTAGGATCCATTCTCCAGGCGGATGAATTGTCGATAACTGTGATCCCTGCTGCGGCAAATTTTGGAGCCAGCTCTGTGGAAGTGGAACCTCCTGCAGAGAATATGGCCACATTCGGTTTTGCTGCGATGGCATCTTCGGCGCTTACTACTTTGAATTTCTTACCCTTGAATTCAACTTCTTTACCTACTGAAGCCGCTGAGGCCACAGGGATAAGTTCATCAACAGGGAAATTCCTTTCTGCCAGTACCTGTAACATCTTGGTTCCTACAAGGCCGGTAGCGCCTACTACTGCTACTTTCATGATCGTTTTAGTTTGAGTTTTTGGTTAAAAAAAAGGGCCTTCACATGGAAGGCCCGGAAATTATATATGCACATACTACATTCCTTAAACCTTCCCCAATTGGAAATGTTTCTTGGTCTGTTTCGTATGTTTTATCATTGTCATGAGTTGTAAAAATATGCCCCAAATAGTTTTTCTCCAAAAAAAATTACACAGAGACGCAGAGAGGAACGCGGAGACACAGAGGGGAACACAGAGACGCTGAGTAAGTGCCGATCAAATACAGTTTGTTGATTATACGCCTCCGAACCTGTTTTTTTCTACGTTTCTGGTGGTCATTTCCCTTTGTTCCAGGCAATTGGATGAACGAATTTTACTCCTCAAGTGATTAAGTGAAGTACGTTTTCTTATTGTTGTTATTGTTGTTGTTTTGTTGGGTCGCAGCGCAGGACCCGGGAAGGAATGATGTGGTCATCCACGAGATCTTTGCAGATCCCACTCCTTCCCGGGGCATGCCTGCCTCCGAATTCATCGAGATCCGGAACAGGAGCGGCACTCCCTGGAACCTGAAAAACTGGAGCCTGTCCAATGGAACCAGCACGGGAAAGATCAATGCATCTTTCCTGCTGAAACCCGATAGCATGGTCATACTCTGCGGAAGCTCCGCATCGGCCTCATTCCAACAACTGGGTGCCACCCTATCGGTGAGCAGTTTCCCATCATTAGATAATGACGGTGATACGTTGACCATTCTTTCACCTTCAGGAATTGCCGTTCATGCTGTGGCATGGAACAGGACCTGGTATGGAAGCGATATCAAACAAGAAGGCGGATGGAGTCTTGAGATGATCGATATAACCAAACCCTGCCTTGAAATTGAAAACTGGACCGCATCGAACGATATACGGGGAGCAACTCCTGGTAAGAAGAACAGCGTGCAATCAAATATAGCAGACACTATTCCACCTTCGTTGCTGTATGCCTATCTGAAAGATAGTGTCACAGCGGCTTTGCTGTTCTCAAGGCCTTTGGCCAACAGCATGAATTGGCAAGCGGTTACCATCCCTTCTGTTGCCATCACTAGCATGACATTAAAGCCTCCTCTTTTCAAAATATTGGAATTGAATTTCGCTGTTCCTCAAAAAGCGGAAGAACAGATCACCATCAAATTAAATAGTGTTACAGGCTGTAGTGGAATAGCGTCTGCTCCGCAGTCCACAGTGGCTGGCTTATTTTCGCCAGCGATAAAAAATGATATTGTCGTTAACGAGATATTATTCAACCCTCCAACGGGTGGGCACGACTATCTTGAACTCTATAACTACAGCAAAAAGAACATTGATGTTGGTGAACTGCAGATCGCAAACAGGAACGGTGACAATAAAATATCTTCTATTACCAAGCTCTCAGACTTTCCCTTCCCGATATTACCTGGCGAGTATGTATTGATCAGTACAAATAATGATTGGGTTAAACAGCGGTTTCGTCCTCCGGCGCTGATCAAAGCATTACAGTTGAGTTCCATGCCCACTTATCCGGATGATCAGGGCGAAGTGATCGTATTGAATGATGCGGGTGAGATCGTTGATGAATTGGATTACGATGAGAAGTGGCACTTCGCTTTAGTGAGTGACAAAGAAGGGATTTCGCTGGAAAGGATCCAACCCGGCGCAAGAACCAATGATCCGTTCAACTGGCATTCCGCATCTACATCTTCCGGGTATGGCACCCCCGGTTATCGCAATTCACAGGTTCTGCCTGAACAAAAACTCCCCGGATCCATCAGTTTAAGCCAGGGCATTATATCGCCTGATATGGATGGTCGTGACGACTATTTGCTGATCAACTACCAGTTCCCCAAACCGGGTTCCGTTGCCACGATCACTGCATTTGACAGTCGTGGCCGCGCCATACGCTCCATTACAAAAGCAGCTTTGTGCGGCAGTTCTGGCAGTTTCCGCTGGGATGGCCTTGACAATTCCGGCACTATCCCACCCAGCGGTGTTTATATTATCCTCACTGAAGTCTTTGATTTACAGGGCATAACAAAGAAATACCGGCATACGGTAGCTATTTATCGCTGACTACATCTCCTTGATCCTCAACGGGAATGATTTTTGATGTACCATAATAGGTAACAACAGGGGTATCTCTGATTTATTTTTTACTTTTAGTACTCTCCTAAACTTCCAAAAAATCCGGGAAAAGCCCTTTCGCAAAAACAAAGGCATACATGTATTTATTATCCCGGAAATATGGCTTTAGAATTCTACTGACTTTTTCATTTGCTTCTTCCTTCATTTATGCAAATGCACAAACTGACGATTTTAGTAATCCTAGAGTTATTTCAGGAGGAAGTAGAACCTACAACGCAAATATTACGGGAAACCCCAAATGCCCAAATACCTATGAATACATTCCAACGGGCTACGATTTTAATGACAAAACCAAGAAGTATCCTTTAATCATAAGCTTGCCGGGGCTGAGTGAGATGATCCAGTTAGGTGAGTCTATAACTGACGCTGCAATGCGTCTGGCAAAGACAAATGAGTACGAAAATGCGGGTGTTAATCTTAAAATAGAGCGAAATGAATTTCCACCTTTAACCAATTACCAAGGAACGGACTACCAGTTTATCGTGGTTACAATACAATGTCAAAAAGATGATGGAGCAGAATTCACCGCTAATTTACCAGCTGCAATCGACGATGTACTTTCCAATTATTTAATCCTGGAGAAATTTGCTGACAAAATTGATCTGGATAAAATATATCTCACAGGCACCAGTCGAGGAGGAGGAATAACTCTGGAATTTATGGAAAGCACCGCCAGAGCTATAAAGATTGCTGGCATTGTTCCTATCGCCCCAGGAACCCCAATTCTAAAGTTTGACAACGTAACGAAAGAAGCTTCTGTCGATCCAGTGCACACGGCAAGATTCAATACAATTGTTTCGAACATTGCAAATACTACTACACTTGGGTTTTATGGAGTTCACAATGTAGTAGACCAATCAGTTTTCATCAGTGCAAGTAGATTTTGGCGAGATGCTATAAATGCTATCACCCCGGGCAAAGCATCGTTAAGAGAATTTGTAGAAGATCCCGCTCCCATGTCAAATCATAATGCATGGAAACGAGGATACAATCCTAATATATTCGAGTTTAACGGGAACACAGTGAATATTTTTCAATGGATGCTTTCTCGAAGCTCAATCTTCGCTTCCCTCCCCATTACCCT
>DATGXN010000119.1:0-27058 GCA_035298945.1 Chitinophagaceae bacterium
GAATTCAAGCCCCTGTTTTGACCTGGTGAATAATTTCCTGACCATCGCCGTCTCTTCTTTCTCTAAGAAATGTTCACCCAGAAAACCCTCATTGAAATAGATCACTATCCCTTCTGTGTAGAGCTTGCTACCTTTGTCAAAATAGGGATCATCTGATCTCCAGAGATGAGGAAGGTGAGGTCCCGTCATAATAAGTTCACCAGGACCAAACGCTTTGATACTGTCACCGATAAATCTTGTACCGGTACCTTTTACAACAACAAAAAGCTGGTATTCGGAATGAGCATGCCACTCCGGATCAAAGAATTTCTCCTTCAAATGACGCACCACAAAGATGCTGTTCTGCGGGATGGCCGATTTATGAAGAGCGGCTTTCAAGTATGATTAAATTATCCTTACTACGAACTAAAATACGGGAAACTGGACAAAATACAGTAACTATTGGATAAAATCCGCCAAGGCTTTACTGATAATTTTCAGGAGATTTAGTTGACCATAACCAACAATTGACTGCTATGTACCAGAGATACCTTATCCTGCTATGCTTTGCATTATCCACATCCCTGTTCCTGGGAGCCTCCGCCGATAAGGTTAAAGAACAACCCCGCAGGCTGGAGCTCCTTTTCCTGGGCCACAACAGTAAACACCACGATTCGGAAAAGCTGGCATCCATCATGACCAAAGAGTATTTCAAGGCCGGCTTGAACATCTCTTACAGTACTGATCCCAACGTTTTAAATGAAGAGAAACTCAGGCAATATGATGGCCTGATCCTATATGCCAATTATGATTCCATCAGCCCCGCCCAGGAAAAAGCATTGTTGGATTTTGTGCGAGGCGGTAAAGGTTTCATTCCACTCCATTGTGCATCCTGGTGTTTTCGTAATTCCCCTGAAGTAGTGGAATTGATCGGAGGCCAGTTCAAAACCCATCAATACGATTCATTTACTGCAGTGATCACTGACCCCGGCCACCCCGTTATGCAGGGCATTCCCGCTTTTACAACAAAAGACGAGACCTATGTTCATGATAAACTGAGCAAAGAGATCAAAGTGCTTTCCGTAAGGATGGAAGGCGATCGAAAAGAACCCTATACCTGGGTGAGGCAGTACGGCAAAGGGCGGGTATTCTATACGGCCTATGGTCACGACGACAATACATTTTTAAACCAGGGATTTCTGGACCTGGTGAAGAATGGAATACTTTGGGCCGTTGGAGATGAAGCAAAAAATACTGTGGCTGCATACAAGATCGCTGAACCAAAATATTTTGATGGCCCTGTTCCCAATTATGAAAAACGAGATCCTGCGCCCAAAGTCCAGGAATCTTTGACACCCGAACAATCCATGTCGCTCATGCAGGTGCCTGTTGGCTTTGAATTAAAACTATTTGCGGCAGAACCCGATGTAGTGAACCCAATCTATATGAACTGGGATGAAAGGGGAAGGCTATGGGTGATAGAAACGGTTGACTACCCTAATGAATTGAAAGATGATGATATTGGCGACGACCGCATCAAGATCCTGGAAGATACCGATGGAGATGGCCGGGCGGATAAATTCACCGTATTCGCCGATAAGCTCAACATACCCACCAGCTTCACTTTCATCAATGGCGGCATCATGGTGAGTTGTGCTCCTTCTTTCATATTTCTGAAAGACACCAACGGCGACGACAAAGCAGATCTCCGCCAGAATATTTTTAAAGGCTGGGGCAAATGGGATACACATGCCCAGGCCTCCAACCTCAGGTATGGGATCGATAATATGCTTTGGGGTGTGGTGGGATATTCAGGTTTCTATGGCAAGGTGGGTAATGATTCATTGAAATTCTCCCAGGGTGTGTACAGGTTCACGGCCGATGGCAACAGGCTGGAATATCTTTCTACCACCAGCAACAATACCTGGGGACTTGGATTCTCAGAAGAGTTCGATGTGTTCATATCCACGGCCAATAATACGCATACGGCATTCTTCGGCTTACCAAAAAGATATTTCGACAAGATCAAGCTCAACGAAACAGGTGTTAAAAAGATCGATGCGCATTATTACATGCATGTGGCAACAAAAAATCTCCGGCAGGTGGATGTGTTTGGAGGATTCACAGCTGCAGCAGGTCATAGTCTTTATACGGCAAGAAATTTTCCCAAAGAATACTGGAACCGTGTGGCATTTGTCACAGAGCCTACGGGCAGGTTGGTACATAAAGTCAATCTCAAGCAACAAGGAGCTGGGTTTGTGGAAGATGGTGATGGCTGGAACATGCTGGCCAGTGCCGACGAATGGGCGGGCCCCATACAGGCAGAAGTTGGGCCGGATGGAGCGCTATGGATCACTGACTGGTACGATTTCATCATCCAGCATAATCCCACACCAAGTATTGCCAGCGCGGGCCTGCAGGCTGAAAACGGAAAAGGAAATGCTTATATCAATCCTTTACGGGACCATGAGCGGGGCAGAATATATCGCATTGCTTACAAGAGTAATGATCAAAAAAATAATCTGACTTTAAACAAGAATGATACCGAAGGACTGATCAAGGCATTATCCAACAAAAACATGTTCTGGAGAACAACAGCGCAACGCCTGTTGGTTGAAAAAGCAGATCGATCGGTATTACCCTCATTGTATAAAATAGTCCAGAACAGGGAGCTTGATGAGATCGGAATCAATGCGCCAGCCATACATGCGCTATGGACCATACATGGTTTGAAGGCATTGGATGGAACAAACAAAGAGGCTATGGACGTTGCTACCAGGGCTCTTGAACACCCGGCCGCAGGCGTCAGAAAAGCCGCGATCGAAGTACTGCCCAGGAACAATACCACATTCCTGGCGATGCAGAAAGCAAAACTGTTTGAAGATAAAGATCTTCGGGTACGCCTTGCTGCTGTGCTTGCCACTACAGATATGAAGCCTTCTACAGAAATAGGAACCGTATTATTGGCCATGGCCGAGAAGCAGGAAAATGTGGATGATGAATGGCTTAAACATGCACTCACGATTGCAGGGAAATTAAATGAAGAAACATTCAGGGCTGCATTCAGGAAAAAAGGACTGAACGAAAATCCTGCGTTGGTGGATGCGTCCATGGCGCAACGCCTTGCATTTGGATCGAGGCTGAATACCTATGCATTGCGAAGGTCTTCCGGTCGGCAGGACGAAGAATTAATCTCTCCCGAAATAGCTGGAAAGGAACTTCTTTTAACAGGAGAAATTGATCGCAATGCCACGGTAAAATCTGGAATGTTGGTCACACAGGGAAATGCCCATAATGGTTACGCATTATTTCTGGCAGATGATAAACTCTATTTCCAGGTGAACCAGGAACGCCAGTCTTCTATGGTTTTCACTTCGAAAGAACTTCCCGGGAAGTTCAGTTATAAAGCAGGGCTTATGAAAGACGGTACTGTACGCCTGATCATCGATAATAAAGAAGTTGGTCGGGGAAAAGTAATGGGACTGTTCAAAAAAGAACTTGAACAACCTGTCAGAGTTGGATTGGATACTCGTAAAGGCAATGATCGCGTGATCATGAACTCCGATTCAGTATTCGTATTAAGAACAGGCATCAGCAATAACAAGCTGGAAACGCTTGATCCTCCAAAATCTGCCACAGCGCCGGTTACTGGCAAGGTGGACAAGGTCATTGTGCTCAGAGTAGTTAAAGATGTGATGAAATACGACAAGCAACTGATCACAGCCAAAGCGGGTACCACCATCCAGATCCAGTTTGAAAATCCGGACCTGATGCAACATAATCTGCTTTTGATCAAACCCGGCACGCTCGACAAAGTGGGTGCTGCAGCCGATAAACTTGCACAGGATCCCAACGGTGTAAAAATGAATTATGTACCGAAGATGCCAGAAATATTAAAGGCAAGCCCCCTTCTTAATCCGGGTGGCAAGTACACACTGACCATTAAACTGCCCGACCAACCCGGGGACTATCCATACCTCTGTACATTCCCCGGTCACTGGAGGATCATGAATGGAATTTTAAGAGTGACCAAATAACAAATCAACCCGATCAGATGCCATATAACCAAACCCAGGAATCCAAAGAAAAACCGGATATGAAGTTATTCTATGCCTGCTTTGTGGCATTGGTGACTACTTCTTTCGGTTTCATTTTAAGAGCTATCATATTACCGCATTGGGGGAAAGAATTCAATCTCACACAAACTCAATTAGGCGAAATAGCGGGAGTAGGACTCTGGCCCTTTGCCATAAGCATTGTATTGTTCAGCCTGGTGATAGATAAGATCGGTTATAAGACGGCCATGGCGTTTGCATTTATCTGTCATGTAACGTCTGCTGCTCTCACCATATTCGCAACCGGATATTGGATGCTTTACCTGGGCACATTCATTGTAGCCCTGGGCAACGGCACCGTGGAAGCCGTGGTAAATCCTGTGGTAGCCACCATGTTCCCTAAAGAAAAAACAAAATGGCTGAACATCCTTCACGCCGCCTGGCCTGGTGGTCTTGTATTGGGTGGTATCATTGCCTTATTGATGGGGGAAGATACCAGTTGGAAATTCAAGATAGCGTTGATCCTTTTGCCAACCCTCGCCTATGGTGTAATGATGTTCTTCCGGAAATTCCCGATCAACGAGAGAGTGAAGGCCGGGGTATCTTATAAAGAAATGTTGCAGGAAGTTGGAGCCATTGGTGCACTGATCATCGTATCGTTGATCATCTTTCAATTGGGTGCCGTATTCAGCTGGTCAACCACATTTAATATTATCCTGATACTCGCGATCACGGTATGGTTTGGATGGTATACTAAAAGCCTGGGGCAACCACTTTTCATTATACTATTACTGATCATGATTCCTTTGGCCACTACTGAACTCGGCACAGATAGTTGGATCACAGACCTGATGACGCCCGCTATGAGCAAACTCGGTATGCAGGCGGGTTGGGTATTGGTCTATACCTCAGCCATCATGTTCGTGCTTCGTTTTTTTGCTGGTCCGATCATACATAAAGTCTCACCACTTGGATTGCTGGCGATATGTTCCTCCATCGCTGCCGTTGGTCTTTATATGTTATCCATGTCAAATGGCACCATGATCCTTGTGGCAGCAACAGTATATGGACTTGGAAAGACATTTTTCTGGCCTACTATGTTGGGGGTTGTAGCCGAAAGATTTCCTAAAGGCGGAGCCCTGACTTTAAATATTACCGGTGGACTGGGCATGATCGCAGCCGGGGTGATCGGAGCAGGCATATTGGGTTTCATCCAGGATAAATCGGTTGACGCAAATATCCTGGCTTATGATAAAGCGAATAATACCAGCATACATAGTTCCTATGTTACGGTCAATAAAACAAGCGTGTTCGGCGATTACAGTGCCCTGGACCAGGACAAACTTGCAGCGGCCTCGCCAGAAGAAAAATCAACCGTATCGATGATCAGGGACGACGCCAAGAAAGATGCGTTACGTGATATAGTCATCTTCCCCATCATCATGCTGGTCAGCTACCTTTTGCTGATATTTTATTTCAGAAGCCAGGGTGGATATAAAGCCGTGGAATTAAAAAATGATCTGCCATGAGTTTGCAAGTGAAATTCGGCGCCAGTACCTGGCTTTGGACCTCCCCTTTTAAAACTGAGTCCATAGAAGAAATATTTTCAAAGATTTCTTCCATGGGATTCGATGTGGTGGAGATCGCGGTGGAAGATCCTTCCATCATAGATGTTGATCAGGTGGCTGCCTCCCTGGATAAATATAAACTGGGCGTGGTGATCTGCGGCGCGTTCGGACCTTCGCGTGACCTTACCCATGAAGATGAATCGGTGCATCAAAACTGTTTTGATTATATAGAACAATGCTTTAAGATCTGCAAAGCCCTGGGGGCTAAATTCCTGGCCGGGCCCATGTATTCAGCCGTGGGTAAAGCGAGGATGGTACCGGCAGAACAAAGGAAAAAAGAATGGGCCCTGGCCGTAAAGAATATCCGCAGGGTTTGTGAGATGGCGGCTTCTTTTGATTTGATGATAGGTCTCGAGCCCTTGAACAGGTTTGAATCGGACCTGGTCAATAATGTGGATGATGTTTTGAGAATGATCAATGATGTGGGACACCCTGCAGCAGGAATAGTACTGGATGGATTTCATATGAATATTGAAGAACCGGATATTGTGCAGGCCATAACAAAGGCAGGTGATAAGCTGATCCATATGCAGGTATCGGAGAATTATCGCGGTACTCCCGGTACGGGTCAGACGAAATGGGAAGATTACAGGAAAGGACTGGAACTCATCAATTACAAAGGAGTTGTTTCCATCGAGAGTTTCACGCCGGAAAACCAGGAGCTGGCGGGTGCAGTTTGTTTCTGGCATCCCATGGCTGAAAGCCAGGACGGATTTGCATCCGAAGGTTTGAGGTTTTTGAAAAACTGGGCTAAATAATTTTTAATAAAACGATCATCATGGAAAAAAAGATCAATGTAGCCATTGTTGGACTGGGTTTTGGAGCAGAATTCATACCTATCTACCAGCGACATCCCAATGCAAACATGTATGCGATCTGCCAGCGTAATAAAGAAAAGCTTGACCAGATCGGTGATGAATTCAGTATTGAAAAAAGATATACTGATTATGATGAGCTGCTTAAAGATCCTGCCATTGATGCAGTGCATATCAATACGCCAATTCCTGACCATGCCATACAATCCATAAAAGCATTGAAGGCGGGAAAACATGTAGCCTGCACAGTGCCGATGGCAACCACGGTAGATGAATGCAGGCAGATCGTTGAGCTGGTGCAACAGACCGGCCTCACATATATGATGATGGAAACGGTAGTGTATGCAAGAGAGTTCCTGTTTATGAAAGAGCTGTATGAGAAAGGGGAATTGGGAAAAGTGCAGTTCCTTAAAGCCAGTCATCAACAGGATATGGATGGTTGGCCTAATTACTGGCCAGGCCTCCCTCCTATGCATTATGCTACGCACTGTGTGGGGCCTGTGCTTGGGCTTACAAAAGATGAAGCCGAGTATGTGTCATGCTTCGGTTCGGGAACCATCAGGGAAGAGCTGATCCCGCACTACAACTCTCCTTTTGCTGTGGAGAGCACACATATCAAGTTCAGGAACTCTGACCTGAGTGCGTATGTGTATCGTTCCTTGTTTGATACTGCCCGTCAATATCGTGAAAGCTTTGAAGTATATGGGTCAAAAAAATCTGTCGAGTGGCCTTTGATCGAAGGCCAGCCATTGGTATTGCACACTGCCAAAAAACCTGAGCCCGAAATTCCCGAAGAAGTACATTCACCGGATTACGCACACTTGCTGCCGGAATCCATTCAACGGTTTACCACCAAAGGCGTGTACGATACGGATGAACACCAGCATCTGTCATTCACCCAGGGTGCAGGCCACGGAGGTTCCCACCCTCACCTGGTGCACGAATTCCTGTCTTCTTTGGTTGAACAAAGAGAACCCTTCCCGAATGCCCGCCAGTCTGCAAACATCACCTGCGTGGGTATACTTGCGCATGAATCCGCTATGCAGGGAGGGAAAATTATCGCGTTGCCGGAGTTTACATTGAGTCATTAACTTCTCCCCTCTACCTCCAAGGTCCCTACCTCCAAGGTGGGGACCTTGGAGGTAGAGGCGAATCAGCAGCTATTATAGCGACATAAATTCCGGGGAATAGGTAGGAATTCATGTCTTTATATTTTAATTTAGGAGATCCCGCTGCAGAGTTGCGCTCCTTAATGAAAATGTCATCCCCGATCCTGATCTCTTTTTTTGACAACCATTAAAACAAATGTTATGAAGATCAAAAAAGAAGACATCCCCATCATGATGGAATCTCCCGGAACGGTCATGAGAAACCTTCCAGGATATGGTGCAATGACCGTTGCATTTAACGAAGTACCTGCCGGTACAGATTTCCGCCCATTCTTACAGGGCCTGAAAAATAACAGCTGCCAGTGTCCCCATTGGGGATACGTAGTTGAAGGCGAGATCCTGATGACCTATGATGATGGATCATCAGAAAAGCTTTCAAAAGGAGATGTTTTCTACATGCCGCCAGGCCATGTAGGTGTTGTTGAAAAAGACCTGAAGATGATCGACTTCAGCCCTTCACAGGAATTTCATGAAGTCATGGATCATATCTCGAATAAAATTGCCGAATTAAGTAAGTGATTTTAATAAGAATTTCTCACTACCTCCAAGGTCGGGACCTTGGAGGTAGGAAGATTATCGTTTAAACAACATAAAAACCGAACCCACCAGCGTCATCAATAACACCAGTTTCCGGTATTGACCTTCCTGGATCTTTCGAACCGCCAGGATGCCAAGCCAAAAGCCCAGGCCCAATGCAGGGATCAGGAACAGGTCGGTTTTGAAAGTATTGAGATCGATGTTCTTCCAGTAAAAGATCTGGAAAGGCATTTTGAACAGATTGATGACTAAGAAGATCCAGGCTGTGGTGCCAATGAAATCATTTTTTGGCAGCCTCATAGCGAGGAAATAAAGATTGGCAAATGCTCCCGCCAGGTTTCCGATCATTGTGGTAAATCCCGCAGCCAACCCTGTACCTGCAGCAAACAATTTATTTTCCGGGACAAAGATCATCGCCTTGAATTCCATCCACAACACAATTCCTACTGTAACAAATATGGTGAATACCATGATCTGCCGGAACAGGATCTCGTTCATGTCCTTTCCAAAATAAACGCCAAGCAGGATGCCTATCCCCATCCAGGGTATCAGCTTCCAGAAATGTTTCCATTGTGCATGACGGTTATAATACGAAACTGCAGCAATATCAGCCATCGACAACAGAGGCAGTACAATTCCGGTAGACAATTTTCCGCCGAATACAATGGCCATGATAATGATGGCCAGCATATCAACTCCTTTCAGTCCTGCCTTTCCCATGCCAATAAAAAAAGCAGCCAGGGCGATCAAAGCCCATTGTGAAAATGAATAGACGGCCAGGGTTTCCATCATGATCACTAAATATAAAGAGGAGGTCTCAATTTATAAGACCTCCTCTACAAATTTTCCACTACACTAACCCGTTTATCTACTGCCCTACCCGGCCAGCACACCTAAATCAACGGAGTATCCAGCTCCGCCAGAGACTCGTTGATCTGTTCCTGGGTAACTTCATAATTGATGAGTTTGCCAGAAAGATATTGCTCATAGGAGCTAAGGTCAAAATGACCGTGTCCGCACAAGTTGAACAGGATGGTTTTGGAAACCCCTTCTTCATCGGCCTGGTTTGCCTGCCTGATCACTTCGGCTATAGCATGGTTTGCTTCAGGAGCCGGAATAACACCTTCAGTTCTGGCAAACAGTACGCCGGCTTCAAAGCACTCGATCTGGTTGATCGAATCAGCTTCTATCACACCATCTTTCAATAACTGACTGATAATAGCACCGGCACCATGATACCTCAATCCACCAGCATGTATAGGCGAAGGCACAAAATTATGTCCCAGTGTATACATGGGGATCAATGGAGTCATACCCACCGTATCACCAAAATCATAACGGAATACACCCCTGGTCAGTTTGGGGCAGGATGTTGGCTCCACAGCGATCGCCCTGACTTTCTTATTCTCTGTCAACTTATCCATCAGGAAGGGAAAACTGATCCCCGCAAAATTGGAACCGCCACCAAATGGCGCTACCACGATATCCGGATAATCCCCGGCTTTTTCCATTTGTTTTTTGGCTTCAAGTCCAATGATGGTCTGGTGCATCAGCACGTGATTCAATACACTGCCCAATGCATACTTGGTGTCCTCATTCATAGCTGCCACTTCCACTGCCTCGGAAATAGCAATACCAAGACTTCCGGGCGAATTAGGATCTTTTGCCAGGATCGACCTTCCGGCGTTAGTAAGATTAGTGGGAGATGAATGTACTTTAGCACCCCAGGTGTTCATCATGATCTTACGGTAAGGCTTACCGTCGTAACTCACTTTCACCATGAATACTTCACACTCAATTCCAAAAAGGCTACAGGCAAATGCCAGTGAGCTACCCCACTGACCTGCCCCTGTTTCTGTAGAGATCTTCTTTACACCTTCTTTGGCATTGTAATAAGCCTGCGGGATCGCTGTATTGGGCTTGTGTGACCCAGCAGGACTTAGGCCTTCATATTTATAATAGATCTTAGAGTTTGTTCCCAGTGCTTTCTCAAGTCCATAAGCACGATACAAGGGCGTTGGGCGCCAGATCGTAAATATGTCCCGAACTTCATCCGGGATCTCCACCCATTTCTCGGGTGTTACTTCCTGTTTGATCAGTTCCATGGGAAACAATGGCGCCAATGCTTCCGGGCCAATCGGTTGTTTGGTGCCCGGGTGAAGCGGTGGCAGGGGCTTATTCTTCATATCAGCCACAATGTTGTACCAATGAGTTGGGATCTCGGATTCCTGAAGAGTTATTTTACGTTGCCTGGACATAAGAATGTTTTTTTAAAATTATCATTTCTTTCCTTTCAATGCTTTCATTTGTTGTGCATCAGCTTCTTTAAAACTGATCGCATAACCACCGCCAGGTGCACAGAATTGGTTTAGTGTACTCTTTGCCGTTACCAGGATCTGCCTGATGTTGTAAGCCTGGGGCTTGGTTTTATAATGCGCATCCGGAGCATCTGCATAAATAGTGGCCACATAGGTTTTGGCGGCATCCAGGAAATCAAAACTGATCTTTGAAGTACGTGAATTTTCACCCGCCACAGATCCGATGAACCATTGACCGGTATTTTTCGCCTTACGGGCCACCGTGATATATTCTCCGGGTTCTGCTTCCAGGTATTTGCTGTAATCCCAATCTACCGCCACGTCTTTAATGAACTGGAAGGCATCGGGAAAACGCTCGTAATTCTCGGGCAGATCCGCCGCCATTTGCAAAGGACTGTACATCGTAAGATAAAGAGCCAGTTGATTGGCCAGTGTACTGTTGCACCATGACTTATTCTGCGGATTGATCTTACTGATGTCCATTTCAAAAACTCCTGGGGTATAATCCATTGGGCCCCCGATCAGTCTTGTAAATGGAAGTACAGTAACATGGAATGCCTTGGATCCTCCGAAAGCCTGGAACTCGGTTCCGCGGGCAGATTCGTTTCCAATCATATTGGGCCAGGTTCGGGCAATACCTGTAGGCCTGACTGCTTCATGGGCATTCACCATGATCTTATAACTTGCTGCTTTCTCCACCACATGCTGGTAATGGTCAAGTGTCCATTGGCTGTAATGGTGTTCTCCTCTCGGAAGAATCGGTCCAACATACCCGGTTTTTACTGCATCATAACCATTGGCCTTCATGAATTTGAATGCTGTATCCAGGTGCCGTTCATAATTTCTTGTAGATCCCGATGTCTCGTGGTGCATGATCATCTTTACACCCTTTGACTTCGCATAATCCCTGATCTCAGCAACATGAAAATCAGGGTACGGTGTAACGAAATCAAAGACATAATCTTTAGAGTTTCCAAACCAGTCTTCCCAGCCTACATTCCAGCCTTCTACCAATACTCCGTCAAATCCATTCTTTGCAGCAAAATCTATGTACTTTTTGACATTAGCTGTGGTAGCTCCATGCTTGCCATTGGGTTTAGCAGTTGCAAAATTGGTAACACCCAGTTGCACGGACGGATAATCATCAGTATAGGCCCAGGTACTTTTCCCTGTGATCATCTCCCACCACACGCCTACATATTTTACTGGCTTGATCCAGGAAGTCTCAGCGATCTTAGAGGGCTCATTCAGGTTATAGGTCATTTTGGAAGCCAGGATATTTCTTGCATCATCACTGACTATAATAGTTCTCCATGGACTGGTACAGGGCGCCTGCAAATAGCCCTTATCTCCCCTGGCATCGGGAGTCAGCCAGGATTCAAAAACGAAATTTTTATCGTCCAGATTCAGGTGCATGCAGGAGTAATTGATCAGGGCTGCTTCATGCAGATTGATGTATATCCCTTCATTTGTTTTCATCATCAGTGAAGTTTGTACACCTGTGGGCGAAAACTGTTCCTGAGATGCATTACTGGAGATCGATCCTTTCATTAGCCCCCTGATCTCAGAGAGCTTTGACCTGGTATAGTCATATTCCTGGGTATCATAATCACCAGCGATCCAGAAGGCAGTATGATCTCCCGTCATAGCAAACTGTGTACGTTCTTCCCTGATCACGAAATAAACCAGGTTCTTCTGCTGTGGAAACTCATAACGGAATCCAAGGCCATCATCAAATAATCTGAACCTGATCACAAGGTGCCTGCTTGTTTGGGCCTGGCTCAGGTCAATGGCCAGTTCATTATAATGATTGCGGATCTTGCTCTCCTCGCCCCAAACCGGTGTCCACGTTTCATCAAAATTCGCGGTGGTATTGCCTGCAATGGAAAATCCGTTCAGTAACGATAGTTTATCGCCTTTCAACTCGAGCCCCAGTTTGCTGGGCTTGACCACATCCTTGCCTTTATATTTCAGCATGTAAGTTGGCGTTCCATCCGGGAGTAAACTGAAATTCATGATAAAGTTGCCGTCCGGCGACTTCAGTTCCTGTGCAATACTTATACTGCAAACGAACATCAGCAGTAAAATGTAGAATATCGGCCTGATCTTATTCATGGTGAAAAAATTAGTAATGCTAAAGGTTGTAAAATATACCAGTATCCAATAAGAAAAAATGATGCTTATCAATAAATATGAAGGAAATTTGTGTCAATGCACCAATTGAAAACGCTTTGCATACTTGGAACAGGTAATACCCTCCGTTCAGACGATGGTATAGGTGCATATGTTTGCCAGCAACTGGAAATACTTAATCTGGAAGGGGTCACCATTCATAATATCCACCAGCTACAAACCGAATGGCTGGACGAACTGGCCGATTTTAACACAGTATTGATCGTAGATGCAGCAATAAATAATAACGACGTCATCAATATCGTACCAATTGACCGGGCCGTTTCCATATCGTCCAACATCTCTCATCATATCAATGTGAATCTACTGGCGGATCTGATGACTACTATGAATAATTCAAGGGTGCATTTCTACACCTGTGCCATTCCGGGAGAGAATTTTGATTTTGGTGAAAATCTTTCGTCAAGAGGAAGAAAAAATGCTGAAAGAGCAGTAGGCCTGATCACCCACTGGCTTTTCGAAAATGGATTCAATCCCGCTCCAGGTGCCTGATCATATTTCCACCTGCATCAAACACATCGATCATCATCGGCATCTGCCCCATCGCATGTGTTGAACAGGATAGACAGGGATCATAACATCTTATGGCAGACTCCACACGGTTCAACATGCCTTCTTTTAAATTATTTGCGTCCACGTATTGCACAGCCACATCTTTAATGGAGCGATTCATAGAAGGGTTATTCTGGCCTGTTGCGATCAGCAGATTCACTTTCTTCAGCTTACCTGTTTTGTCTGTGATGTAATGATGGAACAGTGTGCCACGTGGTGCTTCACAACTACCTATACCTTCAACCTGGTTCCATTTGCCATGGGTTCGGATATTGGAAGATATGATCCTCTCATCTTCCAATAACAACTTCACTTCCTCTACAGACGACAGCATCTCTATAAGTCGCGCGTAATGGAAATAGAAAGTACCATGTACTGGCAGGCCATTATTGATCTGGCGGAATATTTCAAATTCTTTCTGTGCCAATGGCGTTTTCATTCGGCTGCAGACATTCAGTCTTGCCAAAGGACCTACTCTATAGATCCCTTCTTCAAAGCCCAGTGGTTTGAAATAAGGATAGGTAAGATAGGACCAGCTCACTGAACGCTCTGCGATGAACTCCAGGTACCTTTCAGGATCAACCTGATCCTCCAGGATTTCTCCATTTTTGGCTACCCATCTTAATTTGCCTTTGTACAATTCATGTGCACCATCGGGGCCAACTGTACCCAGGTAATGAGTGGGTGACGTTGCGAAAGAAGCGATCATGGCGCCCTGTTCATCATGAAATTTCCTGAGGATATCAAGCCCCAGTTTGGCAGATTCCAACACTTCTGGGATCCAGGCCAGCAGGGCTTTCCTGTTATCAGGGGTGAGCGGAAAGGTCATACCCCCGGGTACGATACCGGATGTATGGATCTTCTTTCCTGTAATGCGTTCGCTGATCTCCTGGCCAAATTTGCGCATACGGATACCACGCACTGCAACATCGGGATATTTTTCTGCAATGCCCAGGATATTTCGCTTAGACGGTTCACTATCATACCCCAAAAGAAAATCAGGAGCCGATAAATGAAAGAAAGAAAGTGCATGGGAAGAAATATTCTGTCCCAGGTGGATCAGTCTGCGTAACATATCCCCTGTTACTGTGGGTTCTATGCCCTCGATCATCTCGCAGGCCTTGACGCTGGATACGGTATGGCTAACAGGACAAATACCGCAGATCCTTGGTGTGATCACGGGCATCTCGGTATACATGCGTCCCTCGCAGAATTTCTCAAAGCCCCGGAACTCATTTACATGGAAACGTGCATCGGAGACTTTGCCTTCTTCATCCAGTTGAATGGTGATCTTGGCATGGCCTTCGATCCGGGTGACCGGTGATATCAGTATCTGTTTTTTTTCTTGACTATCCATATTTCAGCTTATTAACCGCGGCGAGATCAGGCACACGATCGTTCAGAAACTCGTTCAGTACATAGAAGATAGTGTCTGCATCTGGCGGGCAACCCCTGATGGTGAAATCCACTTTCACTACTTCCTGCAATGGGAATACCTTGTCGTGGAGTTTCAGCAATTGGGGATCATCAGGCACTTTTCCCAGGCGGTCATTACTCGGCGCATCCACATAGGCCGTGTTGAATACGTCTTTCAGCGCAAAATAATTTCTCATGCCAGTGATATTGGTCATCACGGCGCAATCACCTAATGCCACCAACAGTTTAGATTGTTTGCGTATATGCTTCAATTCACGCAAGTGTTCATCGCTGGTTACGGAACCTTCTACCAGGGTCAGATCCACTTCGGGCAATTCCTTTCCATCAACCACGGGGCATTTCACTATATCGGCCAGTTTAGCCAGGTCCAGGATCCTTTCGTCAATGTCCAATAACGACATATGACATCCTGAACAGCCACCCAACCATACCGTTGCCAGTTTTTTCCTCACCATTATTATGTTTTTTTCTCCACCCTCCAACCAGGCTCCCTCCAAGGGGCCTCCCTTGGAGGGAGCCTGGTTGGAGGATGGAGAGAGATCACAAATTCATTTTTCTTTTAGCGACCAACTCGCCGATCATTTCCGGATGCTTGACCATATCCCCGGAGGTGGCCATTTTGGACCAGATGGCTCCGGTAGGACAGGCATGCATGCATTTACCGCAGGATGTGCAGGTCACCGATTCGCCCCAGGGCGTATTGAAATCTGAAATGATCCTCACATTCACTCCCCGGTTCATCACATCCCAGTTATAAGCACCCTCCACTTCACCGCATACACGAACACAACGTGTGCACATGATGCAACGGTTGTGATCCATCACCAGATAAGCATGTGACGTATCCACTTCACAGTTAGGAAATAGGTATGGATACCTTATATGATCCATACCTACTTTATAGCCCAACTCCTGTAATTCGCAATTCCCGTTTGCAACACAAACTGCGCAGATATGATTTCTTTCTGCAAAAAATAATTCGGTTGTGATCCTCCGATAGCGTTTCAGTCTTTCGGTTTGGGTATGGATCACCATATTAGCAGCCACTTTCGTTGTACAGGAAGATTGTAGTTTTCTTACGCCTTCAATCTCCACCAGGCATAGCCTGCATGCGCCCACATCAGTAATGCCTTCAAGATGGCACATGGTAGGTATATCGATCCCGTTTTCTTTACAGACTTCCAATATTGTTTTACCAGGTTCTACCTTGTACAGTTTATCATCAATATGTATGTCTATTGTTGTCATAAACCTTTTTCAAATTGTACTTCGGCCTGCATCTTGGACTCATAGTCTTCCCTGAAATGGCGCAGCGTACTCATAAAAGGATTAGGCGCCGATGCCCCAAGTCCGCATAAACTTGCCTCCTGCACATAGATGGCCAATTCTTCCAGCCTGTCGAGATCCAGCCTGGTTGCTTTGCCTGCATAGATCTTCTCCAGCATATCGTGCATCATCTTTGTGCCAACCCTGCAGGGCACACATTTCCCACAGCTCTCGTCCATGCAGAACTCCATGAAATACCGCGCCACATCCACCATGTCTGAATGCTCATCCATAATGATCAATCCGCCCGAGCCCATAATAGAACCCAGGTTAACAAGGGCTTCATAATCCATTTTCACATCCAGGTGTGCTGCTGGAATACATCCACCGGAAGGACCACCAGTTTGTGCCGCTTTAAATGCACCACCACCCTGAATACCGCCACCAATTTCATACACGATCTCTCTTAACGTAGTTCCCATGGCCACTTCGATCAAACCTGAATAATTGATCTTGCCGGCCAAAGCAAACACTTTGGTGCCTGAACTTTTTGGTGTACCGATATCACTGTACCACTCACCGCCGTTATTGATAATGGGCGCTATAGATGCAAATGTTTCAACATTGTTGATCAGGGTGGGCTTCCCCCATAAACCTGACTCAGCCGGGAATGGTGGCCTCGGTTTAGGTGTTCCGCGTTTGCCTTCTATAGATGCGATCAACGCGGTTTCTTCGCCGCATACAAATGCGCCTGCCCCTATTCTCACTTCAACGTCAAAGGAAAAATTGCTACCAAGGATATTAGGTCCAAGCAGACCTGTTTTCTTTGCCTGCTTTATAGCCAGTTCAAACCTCTTGATAGCGAGAGGATATTCCCCTCTTATATATGCATAACCTTTATTGGCACCCACCGCATATGCCGCTATGGTCATGCCTTCCAGCACCCGGTGTGGGTTACCTTCCAGTACACTGCGATCCATGAATGCACCCGGGTCACCTTCGTCACCATTACATACTACATATTTCTGGTCACTAACGTGCTTGTATACTGTCTCCCATTTGAATCCTGTAGGATATCCTGCGCCGCCCCGGCCCCTCAACCTGCTTTGCTTCAACTCAGCGATCACTTCTTCTGACGACATCAGGAACAAGACCTTACTCAAAGCGGAATAGCCATCATGAACCAGGTAGTCTTCGATATCTTCAGGGTTTATCTCGCCACAGTCTTTCAGAACGATCTTCAGTTGTTTTGAAAAGAATGGATCTTCTGCTGCATTCACAAATGGAACAGGTCTTGAATCAGAGAAGATCAAAGAAGCGTTCAAGGGCTTGTGTTCAATAAACTGTGCATCGTTGATGAGAGCTATATCATCTTTGCCGATCTTCTGATAAATTGTATTGTCAGGAAGATATTTCACAAGCGGCCCCTGGTTGCAAGGTCCCATACAGCCAGTTGGCACTACAGTTACTTCCCCCTCAAGGCCACGTTGTTTAATATCTTCCTGCAATGATTTTAATACCTCTTCAGCACCCGTGGAGATACAACCTGCACCGCAGCAAACACCAATCTTATGTTTGATGCAGGAGTGCTTCTCCTTCGCTTTTGAGGTTATGGTATTGAACTCAAGCCGGTTCATGTTCTGTTAATTTTGCCCTGATCTCAGATACAATGTGGTCAGCGCTAACCTTGGCTTCCACTTCATCATCCACCACAACTACCGGAGCCAGTCCACAGGCTCCAACACATCTTGCTACCTGTATACCCAGCTTCTCATCTGCTGTGACCTGTCCTGCCTTGATCCCGAATTCTTTCTCCAGTTCCTGTAAAATAGCCTGCGCCCCTTTTACATAACATGCTGTACCGGTGCAAACCAGGCAGGTATGTTCACCTTTGGATTTCAGCGAGAAGAAATGGTAGAAAGTAACAGCGGCATATACACGTGATGGCGGGAGATGCAAGGACCGGGTGATATAAGAGAGCACCGGAACAGGAAGATAACCGTATGCATTCTGGGCAGTATGCAGGATTTCGATCAGTGCTTCGGGCCGGTAATTCTCTTTCCTGATCTTTGCTGTTATGAGTTTTATCCTTGGGTCAGCCTTTGTAGTGTCAACTTCTGCTATCGGAGTAGCCTGTTTCATCACTATTGTAATCCTGCAAAACTATTGACCAGCCATGAGGCTAAAAATGATATATATCATTCAAAGAAATGGTTTGCATTTGAACGATCAACAGAGTATCTTGAATGAATTAACTAACAACTGTTTGTTTATGACCATGAAAATTGATCGATTGATCTGCACCATCTTCTTCGCAATGATCCTGTTCTCCTGCCAAAAAGAAAATATCAATCAGCCAGATAGTCCTGCAGTTGTTGAAGCTGCGACTGCAAACGTAAATACGGTTTGTGATTATGTTTTTGATGCAAACACACTTACCGGGTGGACACCGGTATTCAATGAAGAATTTGATGGAAGCTCGGTCAATACCGCCAACTGGAACATCTGGACCGGGGGTGCATTTAATAATGAACTTCAATATTACCAGGGTGCAAACTTGGTAGTAAGCAATGGCCTATTGAGCATCGTAGCAAAAAAAGAAAAAATATCCGGCGTCACCACTCCGTTTACTACACGCCTGTCAAATTTTAATTACACTTCAGGCAGAATAGAAAGTAAAGCATTGTACTCTGCTACTGCAGGCAGCTCCAAGATCAGAATGATCGCCCGGATACAATTGCCGCAGGGTTATGGTATGTGGCCTGCTTTCTGGAGTTATGGTGATCCCTGGCCAACGCAGGGGGAGATCGATATACTGGAAGCAAGAGGTCAGGAACCTAATACTTATTACACCAATTATTTTTACGGTACGCAGGCCAACAGAAACCTGGTGTCCAATGCATCATCAACGATAAATTCTTCGGCCAGCCTGCAAACCTGCTGGCATGTGTATGAGCTGATCTGGGAACAAACTGCATTGAAATTTTACCTCGACGGCCAATTGGTGGATACAAAAACCGGGGGCTATGTGGCTGATCTTTTCGGCAAACAGGAAAAGATAGTTTTAAATCTCGCTGTTGGCGGCAGGTTCTTCTCGAGGCTCAGTACCAGGGATATTGTTCCCGGAACTATGTATATTGATTGGGTCAGGGTCTATAAGCAAGGATAGAGGAAATACAGGTTGCAGGTTACAGGTTGCAGGTTACAGGTTGCAGGTTGCAGAGAAAACCTTATCTTTTCAAAAAAAGATAGTCAATGAACAGGGGCAATTTCATCCGCAATGTTTCTTTAACTACTGCCGGATTTTTTATCGCAAAAGATATGATGGCCTATAAGAAAGGGCCGGTTTACGGGCACAACGGCATGTTGTATTCCATGGATACCAAATGGAGTAAAGCCGATCCCCTCAAAACGCCAGTCAACGACTGCCATGAAATGGTGCAGGATGCAAAAGGACGCATCATTCTGTTGACCAATGAAACAAAGAATAATATCATGATCTTCAGCACCTCGGGTAAACTGCTTGCTACCTGGGGTCATGAATTTCCCGGAGGACATGGGCTGACACTGGCGGATGAGAACGGGACCCAGTTCCTGTTCATCACGGATACAGCAAAAAACCAGGTCTATAAAGCAACCCTTGACGGCAAGATCCTGATGACCATTGATCCACCACTTGATGCAGGTATCTATAAGGAGAAGAAAGAATTTGTTCCTACCGAGGTGGCAGTGGATCACACCAACGGTGATTTTTTCATTGCAGACGGATATGGCGCCCAGTATGTACTGCACTACGATGCTGCAGGCAAGCTTAAAGGATATTTTGGAGGACGCGGTGAAGGCGATAAGTTTCTCGACAATGCCCACGGCATTTGTGTTGACAGGCGAAATGGTACTCAAACCCTATTGGTTACCGATCGCACCCGCAACTGCTTTAAACGATTTGATATGCAGGGCCAGTTAACGGACATCATCAGGGTTCCGGGTGCCTGTGTATGCCGTCCTGTGATCAGGGAACAGCATCTGTATGCCGCGGTTCTTCGTTCGCCGGAGATCAGTAAGGAAGGCACTGGTTTTGTAACCATTCTTGACAAAAACAATAAAGTAGTATCCAACCTCGGCGGCACTGAGCCTGTATATGTAGATGGAAAGCTCAATCCATTAGCACAGGCTGAAAAAATATTTGTACATCCGCATGATGTATGTGTTGACCGGGATGATAACCTGTACGTTGCACAGTGGGCCTCAGGGAAGGTGTTTCCGTATAAGTTTATAAGACGATAAAATTAGAGAGTCAGAGAGCCAAAGAGTCAGAGAGTCAGAATTAGAGATTCTGACTCTCTGACTCTTTGGCTCTCTGACTCTCTTAATAGATCGCTTTCAACGGCTCAGTTACAGAGTATCCGAACTCACCTGCTTTCTTCAGGTCAAATGCACCGTGAAATGAAAGATAAAAATCGAATCTTACTTTACCTTCCTGGTCAGCTTTATAATTGGTATGCCAGTAGTTGTTCATCGCGTAAAGGAAGATATCAGGACTTGAACTACCACTGGTTTCCCATTTCTTGAACCCGTTCAGCGTTTTCTCTTCATTGATCATCTTACCCACTTCCCATAAGGCACCTTGCGGGGAAGAAATGGTTACACCATTATTGGCATCAGATACATCTATCCAACGTTGCACGGAATAAAAGTCTTTATTGGACCCGGGGATGGTATGCTTGACGGGTGTAATATAAGCCTCTCCCACTCCCACCTTAACTTCCGGATCTTTCAATGCAAATGGGAATGCAATATGTAGAGACTCTTTATCACGAACCGATTTTTTATCCACGATCACAGCCAGGTGGAATACATCCATGCCATAATACTGGTTGACCTCATATACTACTTCATTGGCACCATCCAACGTAGCAGTCAGTTTCAGGCTTTTTCTCACGGGGCCATTCTCCACCCATTCCATTTTTTTAAATCCTGATAGCGAGTAGTTGGCGGGATCAACACCTTTTACGTATACCGCCTGCAGCATATTCCTGAATTCATTATTATTGACCCACTCCCTGCCTGCTGTTTGAACTGATCTCAATGCTCCTGCCATGCTGTCCACACTGAATTGATAGGGAGAATTGAATGCCGGTGCTTTGAACCTCTTGTTATAACCGAATTTATACAGCCTTGAACCATTTGCTGGTACGTCAACTGCTACAAATGCGATCTTTCCGTTCGACAATTTCTGAACAGGGTGGTTATTGCCCTGGTCATCCACCACCAGATTCCCTTTGAACCCAGCTGGTGCATCCAATTCAACATAACCGGTTCTCATTTTCCCAACTGTGTTGTACACTTTTACTGTACCAGCTTTTGCCAGTTTTCCGTCTAGTTCTTTATCCAGTTTTGTTGTATAAAATAATGCCGAGTCCAGCAACATTTTCTTATAGTTCCACTGGTGAACTACAAATGGATTTTCCGGATCTCCGATACTATTGAATGCCCCCCAGGTGTGTTCCTGGAACAACACAACACCACGCTTGGCCTTGTATAAGGAAACCGGATCAAGTGCAACCTTCTCCTGTTTTGCTATTTTTTCCAACAGTATAATTTTCTGGCTCGCTAATCTAACTTCAGCTTCTTCTTTGGCAGTGGAATATGCACCGTCTTCCCAATAAGGAGTCCAATCTCCCTGGAGTACCGGGATCTTGCTGCCATATTTTTTTTCAAATCTTTCAAACATATCGGTAACATTGGCAAGCACCAGTTGTGGCTTTGCATATTTTTGATTCCATTTTTTTACATAATCAGAAATACTGCTGTCTGTAGGCCCGTTATCTGCCACAATATTATATCTCCAGTGTACCATACTGTAAGGATACCCGATGGTGTCCAGTTCATTCATGTAATCAGCGATCTTATCTTCTCCCCTTTCTTCAATTCCGCCTTCGGGAACTCCATGCCAGGATGAATATCCTTTACCGCAGGTCCAGAACAGCACACTGTCTTTTCCTGATGCTGATTTCCACCAGAATGCTTTATTCCCCTGCTCCATCAGTGTTGTGCCGATCCTGTCTCCCATATATGGTGGTGTGCCTATATAATTTGGACCATTTGAAAAATACCTGATCCCGTTTTTTGCCATGGCAGACACTGTACTCCAGCTCATACCGGGTATATCACTCATCATACCCGTCTTAACCGGTATGTTTAAACTATCCCTGAGCCTTGAAGCATATTCATAATTCCAGCTCAGCTCTTCCGGCAATGCAAGTCCTGTCAACACATTAGCGTAACTGCCCGCGACAACCATTCTGCCGTTCTTTACGTATTCTACGAACTTTTTTCTTTCCGCTTCTGAAGATGAGTCAAAGAAATTCTCCACAGCCCAGGCACTTTCTATATTCCAGATAAATTTGCTTCCGGCTGGATAATCATTGGTTTTTTCAATCAGCCGCATCGCCCGGCGGATATTGCCGGTATGTATCCTGATCACGTCTTCCTGCACATGCGAGTACCCGATATCGGTATGGGAATGATGCACCAGGTTGATCTCCCTGTCTGCAATTGGATTCAGCATAACAAAACTGTCAACTGAGATGATCTTTCCTACAGACGCTTTGAATGGAAGTTTTGTAGCAACCTGGACTGAAGCCACCGGGATATCAAACACATTGAACCCGTTATTGACAAGAAACTGCAGAGATTTCTGATCACCCACCTGCACCCTGAGGCTATCCGTATTCCCGAAATGAAGGATCACAAATCGAATCGGCTGTGTTGCACCTTCTTTTAAAACAAAAGGCAGCGGACGTGCTTCTACTTTTTCTTCAAATGCATATTTAAAGGTCATATACCAGTCGTTACTCTGCTGGTCTTTCCCGGTTACTTTGATCTTTAAAGAACTACCCGGTTTATATTTTGACAGCGGTACCCGCAGGTAGGCCATGCCATGGGAATCACTGGCGCCATCTTTTGTTTTTAATTCAAAAACCAAACGGGTGCTGTCGGCCGCACCAAATGTCCAATAGGCTGGATATTGTTTGGCCTGGGTGGTGAATGTAAGAACATAAGCATCGTTGATAAAAAGATCAAAACCTCTTTCTCCGCTGCTGGTTCCCGATGAATGCGCCGCGATCCAGGTGAAATAAGCATACTCCCCCTTAATATCAGCGGGGATGACATCTGTCATCCATTCAATTGATTTCTTCCCATCAGTAGCCCGGGTCAGCAGTGCTTCCTTTGCATACTTGGGATATACCGAATAGTAGGGTATGCTTTCACCGCTGATCTCTTTGGCATATCCGTTGATCAGTTTCTGCTGTCCTAATACAGGGATCCTCGCCTGGGCATAGATGACCTGCGTAGAAACAATGGCTAAAACCGTAAAAAGAAAACTGGGATAATATCTTCTCATAGCATCTGTATTTGAACGGCGGGAAGGTAATATCTTCAACACTATAAAAAGCTGATAAAAGCTTGCAAAAATCATCGAATATATCAGTGCAATGATGAAGGAACATTTGATTGGAATGGATATAGGCGGAAGTCATGTTGCCGGAACCCTGATCGAACAGGATAAACCGGGTGAAGGCCCGCTTCTACATAAGCCTCTCCAATCCACTGGCGGTGCCTCGGAGATCATTGTATCCATCTCTGACCTTATTAAAGACCTGACGCAAGGCCTGGATGGCAAGATCAGGGTGGGCATTGCCATGCCGGGGCCCTTCAACTACCCGAAAGGGATCTGTGAGATCCGGGGCGTGGGTGGCAAATTTGGCAACTGCTTCGGTCTGCATTTCGGTGAGGCCCTGAAAACCTATACGGGGTTGGGCAACAGGGCCGCTTTCCATTTTTTCAACGATGCGCAATGCTTTGCACAAGGCGCCTACAGGCATTTTGCCTTGCCCGATAAGAATGTCATCTGCATGACCCTTGGCACAGGCTTCGGTTCAACTTTCATCATAGACGGCTCCATAGCAGAGAATCATCAGAATATTCCAGCCTCGGGCATGTTTTACGATCAACCATTTAAAGACGCGCTGGCAGATGATTATTTCTCTACCCGATGGTTCCTGGAAGCCTACCGGCTCGCCAAAGGAATTGAGATACCCTCCGTGAAGGCCCTGGCAGAACTGGCGAAAACGGATAGCACGGCGCAACATATCTTTGGCGAGTTTGGTGAGAACCTGGCTGTATTCCTCGCGCCCTGGATTGCGAGATCAAATAGCACAGCCATGATCGCCGGTGGAAATATCGCAAAAACCTGGAACCTCTTCGGAGATGCTTTCAAACAAAAACTGGCTGAATCAGGAACCAATATAGCAATCCATATTTGCAGCGACACTGAACAGCTGATCATAGAAGGTGCAGCGTTACTGGCTCAACAAAGAACAAAACAGATGCAGGAAAATAATTTACGCAAAACCAGTCAGCCTCTTTTGCCTTTAAGAAGTTCTGGCTCTGCTTCCTCAGAAGGATATGAGATCTTTCCGGCTTTCAAATTGAAAGAGGGAATTATTCAAACCGGATTCGATACACTTGCCAAAGAGATCAGTAAAGAGAAAAACCTGATCATCGATGGTTTTGGCGGTGTGGCGTGGGATCTGTTCAGAGAACATCTTAATACACACCTGCTGCAGCTTGGTATTAAACCACTCTGGTTCAACATCAGTGCTTGTTTAAAAACAGAACAGGTCATAAATGCAATGATCTCCGGCAGCCTCAATGGCGACGATCCTGTTTTTGGAAAAAGATTTACAGGCCGTTTGCAGGATTTTTTTGAGGAAGATCAACTGAACATGATCTCTCCGGACGATGATGCAGCAATGAATATTGTGTACGGCACCGGCGCTGCATTATGCGGATGGATAGGTAAACTGATTTATCTCGACATTCCGAAAAATGAGATCCAGTATCGCATGCGCGCCCGATCTGTTTATAACCTGGGGGCCTCCACGCATTATGAAAATACCCAGATGTACAAGCGATTCTATTTTGTAGACTGGCCAGTACTGAATGAACATAAAAAAAATATCCTTCCCGAGATAGATATCCTGGTTGATGAACAAAGGGCCTCTGAAATCTCATGGATAAGCGGAAAAGATCTGAGAGTTGCATTGGACCATATTTCGAAGAATGCTTTCAGGGCCAGGCCCTGGTTTGAGGCAGGGGTCTGGGGAGGGCAATGGATGAAAGCTAAATTGAAAGGCCTTGATCCGGACGAAGTCAACTATGCATGGTCTTTTGAACTGATCACACCTGAGAACGGAATTGTACTGGAGCAAAACCAGAACCTCCTTGAGATTTCTTTTGATTTCCTGATGTATCACGATAACGAAAAAGTTTTGGGAAAGGCTGCAGAGAGATTTGGATATGAGTTCCCGATCAGGTTTGATTTCCTCGACACCTTCGATGGTGGTAATCTTTCCATACAATGCCATCCCCGCACCGATTATATCCGCGAACATTTTGGGGAAACATTCACACAGGATGAAACCTATTATATTCTCGACTGCGAACCCGGTGCGGAAGTTTTTCTTGGATTCCAGGATGATATCGATCCGGAAAAATTCAGGACCCAGTTGGAAGATGCCCGGCAAAACGGAACGGAGATGAATATCAGGGAATATGTGCAATTTTTCCCGGCCAATAAACACGATCTGTTCCTGATCCCCAATGGCACTATTCATGCTTCGGGGAAAAATAATATGGTATTAGAGATCAGCAGTACGCCATATATTTTCACCTTTAAAATGTACGACTGGCAAAGGCTTGACTTAACTGGCAAACCGCGGCCGATCAATATTGGACATGCTTTCAACAACCTGGCTTTCGAGCGTAAAGGGAAATGGGTGAGTGATCATCTCCTGTCTAAACCACAATTGATAGAAAGTACAGGCAGCTCGGCGAGATATCTTCTTCCTACGCATCCGGAACATTTTTACAGGATAGAGAGATACGAGTTTACAGGAGAAGTGAGCATCAAAACAAATGGTCAATGTCACATAGGTATGTTGGTAGACGGAAGCAAGATAGATATCCTTACTGTCGAACTGATGCAGGGCTTTCATTATGCTGAAACCTTTGTAGTGCCTGCAGCAGCCGTGGAATACAAAATAAGAAATACCGGATCTGAATTGGTTAAGGTGGTGATCGCTTTTGTGAAAGATGAATTATGACATGTATGAAATGGATCAAGAACTGTGTTCTGTTTGTATTAATGATGGTCAATGTTGTTGCAATCAAATCCCAAACTAAGAAAGAAGTTACTCATCATGCCCAGACCTGGTTAAGCATCAACAGCACCTACAGGTTTTCTGAACACTGGGGCATCCTCGGAGATTTTCATTACCGCAGTACCATTGCATTTAAGGATCCCAGATTTTATTTTATCCGTGTGGGTGGCCATTATTGGATCCAGGAAAAGATGACAGCCGCAGCTGGCTATGCGCATACCTGGCTATCCCCTGCTCAAACCGGATGGCAGACCTGGACCAATGAGAACAGGCTTTATGAGCAGTTCCTGTTCAGTACCAGCCTGGGGAAAACCCTGATCACCCAAAGATTCAGGAATGAACAAAGGTGGATCCAGAAGATCCAGAATGACAGCAGGACGGGCGAAACAAAATTCATCAATCGGGTCCGATACCTGCTCAGTTTCAACTTTCCCATCTTCAAAAAGCCAGGCTTGCCTTCACTGGTACTGGCAGATGAAGTGTTGCTGAATTTTGGCAAGGAAGTGGTGTATAATACGGTGGACCAGAACCGGATCTTTATAGGCATAAAACAAGCCCTCAATCCCCACCTGAGTTATGATTTTGGATACATGAATGTTTATCAGCAACGGAGTTCGGGATATCAGTACGATATGAATCACACCATCAGGCTGTTCTTCTATTATAATGGCGGCTGGACAGGCGAAAAGAAAAGGGTGCATCTTCCCGAACATCATGAAGAATGACGTAAATCAGCCGACAGATCAATTTAAATTGGTTAATTTAAACAGTTCTTTGCACACCTTAAATCGCCAAGCTTGGAATCTGTTGCTGATATTTTTCGAAATCATGTTGAACTTACGGTATTCCTGACCCTGGCTTTAGGTTTTGGCATTGGCTTGAT
>DATGXN010000120.1:0-27845 GCA_035298945.1 Chitinophagaceae bacterium
CGGAGGGGGACACGGAGACGCAGAGTAAATACGAATAATTGCTGGTGAATTTACTATCCCATACTAAATGTAAATCTCCACTTTTACAAATGGAATTGAATGACTTGACTGGAATTGCCGTGGATATAGCTTTCAAACTCCACAATTTATATGGACCAGGGCTATATGAAAAAGTATATGAAAAACTCTACTGTTATGAATTGAATAAAAGGAAGATCAACTATCAAAATCAGGTTTGTATTGACCTTCGACACGAGGATATTTTATTTAAAAACGCTTTTAAAGCAGATCTCATTTTAGAAAACCAACTGCTTATTGAATTGAAATCATCCAAATCATTTTACGATTTACATTTCAGGCAACTTCATACGTACCTGAAGATCTCTGGTTTTGAAGTTGGCCTATTATTCAACTTCAATGTTGCGAAAATCAAAGACGGGATAATCAGGGTGATTAACACAGAGACGCAGAGAGGGACACAGAGACACGGAGAGGGACACTGAGACAAGAGAAAATCCTCTGCGTCTCCGCGTTATCCCTCCGCGTCTCTGCGTTATCCCTCCGCGTCTGCGCGTTCCCAAAATGCAAAAAGACACAGAGGAAATCCTCTGTGTCTCTGCGTTATTTCTCTGTGTCTCTGCGTTATTTCTCTGCGTCTCTGCGTTATTCCTATGGCTGACCTTCTTCAAGACGGAATGTAACCGGCTGCCTTCTGTAGGCTTTTACGTTACGTCCGTTCTGAACGGCGGGCTTCCATTTAGGACCTTTCCTGATAGCAGCTACAGCAACTTCAGCAAGTTTGGTGCCTGGGCCGAGACAGTTGGTAACACCAGCTTCACCGCAGGGGAGAGCACGTACTTCTGATACAGCACCTTCTTTATCCACGATGAACAGTACTACTACGGTTCCCGATTTACCATCTTCCTGGAGTTCATCCATGTTACGCTCGATCTCGCGGCTAACATATTTGAACCAGGCCTGGTTACCACCGGGGAATTCAGCATCGATCTCCACTTTCTGGAACACCTTATCTTCATCATCCACTTTAGGTGCTTCTACAACACCACCTTTATCTTCCACTGGAGGAGCAACGATACCTTCATCCTTAGTACCTTCCTGGTTGACGGTACCGATCTTAGTGTCTTCGAGTTTCTCCACTTCTGGTGGTTTCTCTTCTTCCTTCACCTCTTCATCCTTCACAACTTTAGGAGGTGTGAATTTTGCCATTTCCACTTTTGGCGGATCAGGTGGTTTTGGTGGCGGAGGTGGAGGTGGTTCGTTCTTTTCCTCCTGTTGCTGAATGTCTTCCAGTTTTACTTCCTGCACTTGGACCTGTCCTTTTAACCTCTCCTTGGCCGCATTCACCAGGAACGAGGTCAGAAAGATCAGCAATGCAAGGGAAACGGTGATGATCAGCGCCTTGGTGAGGCGTGAATTGTACTTCTTACGAAGTTCGTAAGCACCGTAATCCTTGTTCCTGCCTTCAAAGATCAGGTCAAGCAGATCACTATTTAGTATTTTATTTGCATCCATTGTTTATGCCTTTATCTATATGATGCAGATATGGAAATATTCCATACCGCTTCTGTTATTGAATTCCGTTAGCAGCTTCAGTTGCTTTTACCAGTTCATATTCTCCGGGACTGATATCCACCATGGCATAACGCTTGATCTCAGCGATCGTCATTTCATCCAGGATATCCACCGTATTCTTATAGGTAGCGTCCTGGCTGGGTTTGATGATCATCACAAGATCCTCAGGATTAGTGGATTTCTTCTTCTTCAGAATTTCTTCCCTTATTCCTTTGAATGATGTGCCCTTGATCTGGGTAGGATCCAGGCCTTCGTAATAATAAACCTGGTCAGCTTTTCCAAGGAGAATGGTGAAGGCACCAGATTCCTTAACCTTGTTCTGCTCTTCCGGTTTATCAACGTCTTTTGGCAGGAACAGCTTCATAGCGGTTGGCGAAGCTACCGTAGTAGTGAAGATGAAAAACGTGATCAGCAGGAACCCAAGGTCAACCATGGGAGTCATGTCAACACGTGTAGACAGCTTTTTCGCCTTCTTTACACCAGGCCCTTTTTTGTGGCCACCGCTATCGCCAGTATCTAAACTTGCCATATCTAATGATTTAGTTTTTTATTAATTACTCAGTTTTTGGCGCTTCTCCAACCTGTTTAGCCCTGGTCTCATGCAACGGTGTGCCAGGAGGGGCATCTTCAGGTGCAGTGATCAACAGAAACTTATTCTGGTCATTCTTTTTGAATGCGTTCAGAATATTCTTGAAGGCGGGATATTTTGTATTATTATCTGCCTTGATCAGAAGGTTCAGTTTCCTGCCTGAATAGGCTGTAAGGGCGTCCCTTACCCAATAATACAATTCACCACCCGTTGAGTCCGCAGCAGGAATACCAGGTTGCTTCACTTTTTTCTGCTGTTCAGCATCCAAAGCCAGCAAACCTTTTAATTGGCTGAATGGTACACCAACACTGGGAACGTTGATAAAGGCTTTCATTTCCGCAGGTGTAAGCCCGAGGTTTCGCGTCTTGTTCAGATTATCGATCAGAACCTGGCGGAACTCAGGATTATCCATGGAAACAAACGCCCTGCCATCCGAGGAAACAGTAACCGTGAAAACGTCTTTTTCAGGTACTGCATCCGCAGATACCGAACCAGGCGTGGTCACTTCAACCGCTTCTTCCGGTTTGAACTTGGTAGCCAACATGAAGAAGGTCAGGATGAGGAAGGCCACATCCACGAAGGGCGTCATATCATTTTCGGTCGACTTCTTCGGTATTTTAACACTTGGCATGTTTACTTCAGTTTTTTACTTTTTAAATAAGATGCATAATCTGCATCTTTCCATAAATGCCAACGAATCTTACTTATACAAAGAAGCAAAGCTCTGAGTCAGGGTGAAACCTGATTCGTCAATGCCATATGTAATGGTGTCGATCTTAGTAGTGAAAATGTTGTACATGATCAGGGCGAATGATGATGTAGCGATACCGAGAGCCGTATTGTAAAGGGCTTCTGAGATACCTACCGCCAGCTGGGCTGCAGCACCCGCACCACCTTCTTCACCAAGAGAAGAGAATGAACGGATCATACCCATTACCGTACCCAACAGGGCGATCAGGGTACCCAGGGATACCAGCGTAGACAGGAACACCAGGTTCTTCTGCAACATCGGAAGTTCCAGGGCAGTTGCTTCTTCCACTTCTTTCTGAATGGCCAGCACTTTCTGTTCTGTATTGTACTCACCGTTGGTGATCATTTCTTTGTACTTGCGCAAACCGGCTTTCATCACATTACCAACAGAACCTTGTTGTTTATCGCACTCAGCCAGAGCAGCGTCAACATTCTTGTTAGCCAGGTGATACTGCACCTTGCGAATAAAGTCTGAGATATTACCCTTACCCTGGGCTTTAGAGATGGTAAGGAACCTTTCGATTGAGAACGCGATCACGATCAGGAAACATCCGATCAGTAATGGAACGATGATACCACCTTCGTACATACGATACCATGCACCTTTAGGACCTTTGTGATCGGGCCAGAAACCACCAGAGGGGTCAGGCTTAGAGAATCCGGAGTCAGCTCCCAAAATAAATCTCCAGATCATGTAGCCACCAATGATACAGAGTACAGGGGCCAGGATAGAAATAATGTTACTGCTCTTCTTGGGTTGCACCGATGTTGTCGCCTTCGCAGCAGTTGCCGTTGGTTTTGTCTCAGCCATGACTTTTGTTTTTTGAATTTTTAAATGTTCGTTTTGGTGATTTGATAACAATGCTACAATTCTAATTAAAAATACATTTTACTTAACCAGAGACTGTAGAAAAAATATTTTCAAGGGAACACAATATAGTAAGTTTTCTAAAAAAAAATCATCTCATCAAATTTATTGTCTGAATCGAATTAGCATGGCTATATTGATAATACCGGAAATAAGGTAAATGTGTGAAATATGAGGTTTTGACTGATCTTTTTTGGCGGTGGCATTGTTAACCTTTGAACAACGAAACGGACCTTTGGTCCATTTTTCAGCGAACAACCCTTTATGGAGCTTGAAAATGCCTACTTTACGCAACTTTATAAACTAAAATCAAATATGCAAACTGCTCTGATGCTGAAGCGGATGCTTCTTTTTACCCTTGTGATCGCCCTGAGTTGGCAGGCTGAGGCTCAAAGGAGACCCCAGAACCCTCCTGCCCCCAACCCGGCCCCTACTACACCCACCACACCGCCCCAAATGCCAAATGGTGGTCCCGGTGGCCCCAGGTCAGCCTCAACTGGTCCTAAGCCCTACAGTGACGTGATCACAGCCAAAGCGAAGTCCACCAAAGGACTTTTCACCGTTCATAAAGTGGACGATAAATATTATTTCGAGATACCCGACTCGATCATGCGTCGTGATATCATGTCCATCACCCGCTTCGCCAAAGTAGCCGGAGGCGGTGGTGTATATGGTGGAGAACTGGCCAACCAACAGGTGATCCAGTTTGAAAAAGGACCGGAAAACAAGGTGTTCATGCGCGTTATGACCCTGATCTCTGTGGCCAACGACTCTACCCAGCCTATCTATAAAGCCGTAAGGAACTCCAACGTGGATCCCATCGCGGCGGCATTTGACGTTAAGTCCCTGGGTAAAGACTCTTCCGGCGTGGTGATCGAAGTGACCGATTTCTTTAAAGGCGACAACCAGCCCGTATCCCTGAATTCTTCGATCAAAAGAAGATTGAACCTGGGCGGACTGGCTAACGACAGGTCGTATATAGAGAGCATCAAATCTTACCCCATCAATACGGAAGTAAGAACAGTGAAAACTTTCACTGCATCGCCGGTAACAGGAGGGTTCTCGCCTTCCCCATTCCCGGCCCCTTCTTCCCTGCCAGCTGCCAGTACCGCTGGTGCCGTTACCGTGGAGCTGAATACCTCTTTCATCATTCTTCCAAAAACACCGGCTAAAAAAAGGTTGTTTGATCCCAGGGTAGGCTATTTCCCAGACGACTATACCGTTTATTCCGATGACCAGCAAAAGGTGGAAGATTCCAGGTTCATTGTAAGATGGAACCTGCAGCCTAAACCGGAAGACATGGAAAAATGGAAGCGCGGAGAACTGGTGGAGCCCGTAAAACCTATCGTTTACTATATCGACCCCGCAACACCTAAAAAATGGAGACCTTACCTGATCCAGGGCGTTAATGACTGGCAGGCCGCGTTCGAAAAAGCGGGATTCAAAAATGCGATCATGGCTAAGGAATGGCCGGAGAACGACAGTTCCATGAGCCTTGAAGATGCCCGTTTCAGTGTGATCCGGTATTTCGCCTCTGATATCCAGAATGCCTATGGCCCCAATGCCCATGATCCCCGTTCAGGAGAGATCATAGAAAGCCATATCGGCTGGTACCATAACGTAATGAAACTGGTGCATGACTGGTATTTTGTTCAAACCGCAGCGGTTGACCCCGGTGCAAGAAAAATGACATTTGATGATGATCTTATGGGCAACCTGATCCGCTTTGTTTCTTCACATGAAGTAGGACATACCCTGGGTCTCCTGCATAACATGGGCTCAAGCAGCAGAACACCGGTTGAAAAACTCAGGGATAAAGCCTGGGTAGAAGCAAACGGACATACCGCTTCCATCATGGACTATGCTCGTTTCAACTACGTAGCACAACCTGAAGATAATATCGGCAGGGCCGGCCTGTTTCCCCGCATTGGTGATTACGACAAATGGGCCATCGAATGGGGATATGGTTATGTGCCTGGAAAAGACGAACAGGATGAAAAGAAAGCCCTCAACAAAAAATACATTGACAGACTGGCCCAGAACCCAAGGATCTGGTTTGGTACCTATGAATTCGGAAACACTGCCGATCCTCGTACCCAGTCAGAAGATCTTTCTGATAATGCTATCAAAGCTTCAGAATATGGTTTAAAAAATCTGAAAAGGATCATGGTCAGCCTTCCTGAATATACCCGGGAAGATGTTGATCGTTACGAGAACCTGTCTGACATGTACCGCGCCATGGCAACTCAATACAACCGTTACATCGGCCACGTGAGCAGGAATATCGGAGGATATTATGAAACGCCGAAATCAGTAGAACAAACAGGTGATGTATTTGAAATGGTTCCAAAGGCTACCCAGAAAGAAGCCCTGAATTTCATCCAGAAAAATGTTTTTGCGACACCTACATGGATGCTGGACAAGAACATTATCAATAAGATAGCCAGCCCTGCTTCCAGCCAGGTGGGTTCTATCCAGGATGCTACCCTGGGAAGCCTGCTCTCTACTGCTCGTTTGGGCAGAATGGTGACCATGTCTGGCAGATATGATAATGCCTATAATATTGATGAGTATTATAATGATCTGAAAAAAGGCATCTTCAGTGAAATACCAGCCAAAGCCAAGATCGATCAATACAGGAGAAACCTGCAGAAATCATATGTAGAAAGATTGTCTGCCCTGTTGAACCCTGCTGCTGCTTCAGGCGGGATCACTATTTCATTCGGTGGAGCATTAACTCCATCAACCGATGTAATGAAATCAGATATCAGCTCTGTTACCAGGGCACACCTGGTACAACTTCGCAGTGAACTGGTTAATGCAGCCGCATCCTATCCTGACAGTATGAGCCGTTATCATATTCAGGATCTTGCAGAAAGGATCAAGCGCGCATTAGACCCCAAGTAAGTGAGTTAACCGGTTAGTATGCTGGCCGGAGAATGCATTAGATAAATAAGAAAGAGCCTCGCGTTTGCGGGGCTCTTTTATTATCTCTGAAGTCTTCCTCTTCCTTATTTATCCAATGCATTAACCGGTTAGCATATTAACCGGCTAACACACTATTCATATCTCAAGGCAACTATGGGATCCAGGCTGGACGCTTTCCATGCCGGGTAAAGACCTGCAAATAAACCCACCATTGAGCAGATCAGGATCCCCGCTCCCATGATCTTCCAGGGGATCAGGAACCCGGTATCCAGTAAGGCTCCTACTCCGTTTCCAACAGCAACACCCAAAACAATTCCTATCACGGCACCCATCAGGCTGATGATAATAGATTCATACAGGAACTGCCGGCGGATATTCCCTTTCGTACCGCCCAAAGCCTTGATCAGCCCCACTTCACGGGTGCGTTCGGAAACAGCAACAAGCATGATGTTCATCAACCCGATCGCTGCACCCAGCAGCGTAATGAAACCAATGGCCCCGGCTGCAGCAGAGATGGTGCCAAGCAGTTTGATAAAGGTTTCCGCTATACTGTCGCTCTTGTCAACATAAAAATTATTTTCTTCCGTAGTAGCCAGTCCCCTGATGGGCCTGAATGTCCCTTCTGCTTCACCAATGGCCTGGTCCATGTCTCTCACATCATCTACCATCACGGCCAAACTGAAACTCTGATTCGGATTTGAAAACAGCCTCCTGATATTATTATAACTGGTGAATACTACGTTATCCAGTTGAAGAAACGCACTCGCACCTTTCTCTTTGGTCACCCCCACTACCCGGTACTTATTACTGCCTACGCGGATCACCTTATCTACAGCTTGCTCCGGCCTGTCACCGAATAATTTCTTTGCCACATCACTCCCGATCACAGCGATATTCCGGCCGCTTTCCACATCCAGCTTACTCAGGGCCCGGCCATATTCTACTTCATACCCATTCAGCAGCAGGTAATTCTCATCACCGCCATTAACAGTTACCGTTGGATTGGTTTTATTATTCTCAAAGAACACGGTCTGGTTTCTTGGGCCACTCAAACCCACTGATACTGCACCTGGATATTCATAGCGCTGCTTGAACATCTTGGCCTGCTCGAAAGTGATGATCTTGCCTTCGTTTGATTTTTTGGCTTTTTTGGTGCGCTTATCCGTTTTCTTTACTTCACCTCTTCCAAACTGCATCCTGCGTTCTTTAAAGCGCATACTGAAAGCGTTTGCACCCATCGTAGAGAAACTCTCCCTTAAACTTGCATTCATTGCTTCAATAGCCGTTATAATTCCTACCAGGGCCATGATGCCGAATGCAATGATCGCCACAGTGATACCGGTCCGCAAACGATGCGAACGCACTGTATTAATGGCGAGCACGAGAGTATCCCATAATTTCATATGCTAAAATTAAGGAAAGATGGACTAGTCCGGACTTTCTTGGTGCGAACGGCATTATTTTAGTTCCGGTGGACCGGGATCGAGGGCCATAAAGCCCGCGCCCTACAAATAGCTGAGCCATTTTTTTTCAGGATGGCTGCTCTTGTACTTGTCGTACCACCTGCAGAGCGGGTAAAGTATGAATATCACCAAGCTCATCCACATCAGGTAGACCGTCAGCAGACTATACCCCTCATTCGGCACCAGGAACTTAAAGGGCAGGTTGGGCAGTCCCTTCATGCCATCAGCAAATGAATGTCCGCGGGCCAGGAATAAAATGATATTGGTACAACTGAGCAGGAAAAAATGCACGATATAATAGAACATGGGAACCCTGCCAAATACCAGGAAGAATCTTGCCAGCCTTCCCCTTACTTCTTTTACAAAAGCCAGGAAGATCAGGCCTGGGCCTATTGTTGCGCACATATATAAAAGTGAGGGAGGATATTTGTTCACATTGAAGATGGCCATCAGGGTTTGCATAATTGTGGGTTGCTTTTCCCAGGGCCTTGTATCGCCGTAAATATTTGGAAGCCGTAATACAAAAAACAAACCTATTAATCCAAGTCCGCCCCACAACAATAATCTGCTTCGTTTCTTTTCATCATAAGAAGTGAAAATTGAACCAAAACAATATCCCAGCATCATCAATCCGGACCAGGGAAGAAATGGGTAAAAAATGAACAACCCCTGCCCTTCCCAAAGTTGATAAAAACCCTGCCGATGCAGAAGGCTCCACCATATGGGCAAACTGGCTTTGCCTGCTTCAGCAAAATCCAGGATATTATGGCCAAGGACGATCAATAATCCAATCGCTAATATGGCATTGAAAGGCAACCATATCATCATACCCAGTATCACCATGCTGATGCCTATGGCCCAAAGGGTCTGAATGATGATCACATCCATATGAATATTGGCAGTAGTAATAAGCGTCATCACCAAAGCATCAACCAGTATCAGCCATACTCCCCTTGTGATAAGAAAGCTGCTGAGTTCTTTGGTTGTCTTGCGTTGGCTCTGGAACCAGGCTGAAGTGCCTGCCAGGAATACAAAAGTTGGAGCACAGAAATGTGTGATCCACCTGGTGGCATACAGTATGGGAGTTGTGGTAGCCGGGTCCAGCGGATCTCCCGTGAAAGCCTGGATATGGAAAAAATCACGGGTATGATCAAGTGCCATGATCACCATGATAATACCACGAAGAAGATCAATGGACTCGATCCTTTTACTTTTCATCAGTTGTGTTTAAGTAGTCTGCAGAAAGATATAAAAAAGCAGTCAGAACTTTTTCAAAACTTGCAGCAAAAGATAGTAAAAGGAGTTCCTAAATGCTCATCAGATTGAGAAGCAGGCCAGGCTTGATGCCAAGGATGATCACTATAGCAGCGGTGATCACAAGCATGGTTTTGAAACCGGAACTGACTTCTACGGAAGGAGCCTGTTCTGCATCTTTGAAGTACATGGACTGTATCACCCTGAAATAATAATACACAGAGATCGCAGCACAGATGATACCCAGTATCACCAACCAGAACATCTGCCCGGTTTTCATGGCACTCACCAGCATGAAATATTTGGAGAAAAAGCCGGCAGTCAGAGGAATGCCCGCCAATGAAAGCAGGAATATAGTACTGGTTACAGCAAGCACGGGCTCGTGTTTTGCCAGGCCGTTGAATCCGTCAAATGTATAGTCCTTCATTTTGATCAGCACAGCGAACATGCCAATGGTAGCAAGACTGTAAGCAGCCGTATAAAGCAGCAAGCCCTGCTTGCCGGTATTGTTCAATGCAAAAATAGCCAGCATCATGAATCCGGCCTGGGCAATGGAAGAGTAAGCCAGCATCCTTTTTACACTCTGCTGGAATACAGCGGTTACGTTACCAATCACCAGGGTGGTTGCGGTAATGATCGCTGCCAGCAGCTGCCAGGAAGTCTGCATTTTTCCAAATCCACCTTCAAACAGCCTGATAAATCCAATGAACACGGCTGCTTTTACCACAGTTGCCATGAAGGAAGTGAACACCGTTGGTGACCCGTCATATACATCAGGTGTCCAGAAATGGAAAGGCGCTGCAGATGCCTTGAATGCCATGGAGATCATCATCAGCACAATGCCTAACGCAACCATGGGCGTCATAGCCACACCTCCGAGATTCATACCCGAAAGATAGAACGTACCTGTACCGCCATAAAGCAGTGTGATACCCATCAGCATCAGTCCTGTTGAGAATGAACCCATCAGGAAATATTTCAACGAAGCTTCATTACTTTTCAGATTGCGTTTATCTGCACCGGCAAGGATATACAATGGGATCGAGATGATCTCAATACCAATGAACAACAATAAAAGGCTTTGGAAAGACGACACGATGGCCACACCGCAAAGCACAAAAAATATCAAGGCAAAATAATCAGCGGGATTTTTGCCCACCTGTTCAAAGTCAGATCCGGATAAAAGAAAAAATATAAGGGTGGATACAAACGCAACTGTATTGAACAACAGGCCGAAAGTTCCGAAAGCCAGCATGCCTTTGGTGTCAATGGCAAAGAACGATGTTCCGGCAAATTCAAGCCAATTGGCAACGATCAGCAGCAGAACACCCAGTATAGCCACATATTTGACAGAGGATTTGTTTTTCATGACGATGCCTGTATACATCATCACTACACCCCAGACTGCCGATAAGATAATTGCATTCATAATCGATCTTCAATATTATTTGATGAACTTCCCTATGACCAGCTCTGACGCAGACCTGATCATATTGAACATTGGCTCGGGGTAAACACCCACAATAAAAATCATAACTACGATCATCACCAGCACCACACGCTCATGTAAAACGATATCCTTAAACCCTGCAGTGATCGCATTCAGGTTGCCATAAAAAACATTCTTCACCATATTCAATGTGTAGATGGCGGCCAGTATAATACTCAAACCTGCTGCTGCTGCATACCAGGCACTGAATTTATAGAGCCCTGCAAACATCATGAACTCACCCACAAATGCATTGGTCAGCGGTAATGCAATATTCGCCAGGGCGATCACTACCAGTAAGATCGCCAGCGTTGGCGCCTTCTGTGCCAGTCCGCCCAGCTGCGAGATCTTCCTGATTCCGGTCTGCTTCTCGATCAGGTAAACCACGATCCAGAGTCCGATAATATTCACACCGTGATTGAACATCTGGATCAGCGCACCCTGCATAGACAGTTGGTTGATGGTGAACAGGGATGCAGCCATCAATCCAATATGCGCAATAGATGAATAAGCTATAAGTCGTTTAAGATCATCCTGAACCAGGGCAATGCAGGAAGCATACAACATGCCTACAACAGCAAGACCGATCACCACATTATCATAATGCTTTACCGCATCCGGGAAGATGGGCAACAGCCATCTGATCGCAGCAAACAGTCCCATCTTCACCATGATACCGCTAAGCACCATGGTCACCGCTGTGGGAGATTGTTCGTACACATCCGGCTGCCAGGTATGGAAAGGGAAGATGGGCATCTTAATGGCGAAGGCCACAAAGAACATCCAGAACAACCACATTTGCTCCGGGGCGGAAAGCTGAACATTATAAAATGACACCAGCGAGAAAGATTGCTCCGGGGTTTTCAGGTATACATAGATGATACCTATCAACAGGAACAGCGAACCCGCAAAAGTGTAAATGAAAAATTTGAATGCAGCCTGTACTCTTTTTTCGCCACCCCACTGTGAGGCCAGGAAATAGGCCGGGATCAATGCGAGCTCCCAGAAGAAATAAAACACCAGCGCATCCACAGACAGGAACACACCCATCAAACCACATTGGGTGAGCAGCATCAGGCCATAAAATGCATTTGCTTTTTTGTAGGAATTGCTATAAGTAGAAGCAAATATCAAAGGGAATGCGATTGCAGTGAGCAGGCATAAAATTCTGCTCATTCCATCCAGTAAAAGTGAAAAACTACTGCCCAGTTCAGGAAGCCAGACATAGCTGACGCTGTTGAGAATATAGTTCTTATCATCGGTATAGAGAAGGCTGACTGCAAATAAAGCCAGTGTGAGCAAAGACGATAACATCGCCCAGGCTTTCACTGAACGCTCATCCTTGATGAAAAAACTGATCAATCCACCTATCAGGGGGAGCCAGATCAATAATGCGGGAAAATTGTCGAACGCAGCGAACATATTTTCAGTTTACCTCGGTTTATTTTCCAAATATCTGGATGATGAAAAACACAACAGTTGCCACAACCATGATCAGAATATAAGATCCAACCTGGCCGCTCTGTAACCATCTCAACTGGCGGCTGCTGTATTGTATGAATTTTCCTGTGCCGTTCACAATGCCGTCAATTGCTGACCTTTCGATCACGTTATTAAAGAACACTGACAAACCCTTCAGTGGTTTGTTTATGACCGCCTCATAGATCTCGTCCACATACCATTTATTGGAAAGCAGTTTTGCAAATCCTGTAACCGGTTCTTCGCTCCTGGCATAATTGCCAAATTTCTTCAATGCATAGAACATGATCACCAGGATGGCCAGTACGGTACCCCCCATCAGTGCATATTCGGTGCTGTGTGAAATGGCATGGGCTTCCTGCCTTGCAGTTGAATCTGCAAATACAGGTGCAAGGAAATGCTGTAACCAATGCGCATCTTTTGCAAACACTTCCGGAATGCCGAGGAATCCGGCAACTACCGCAAGCAATGCCAGTATAACCAGGGGTATGGTTATGGCTGCAGGTGATTCGTGTAAATGATGCTCCTGCTCGTGAGTACCCCTGAATGTTCCCAGGAAGGTCATCGCGTATAGCCTGAACATATAGAAAGCAGTGAGCAAAGCACTGAATGTTCCTATGAAATATAAAACCGGGCTATGCGCAAAGGCGCCCATGAGAATTTCGTCTTTCGAGAAAAATCCTGAAAATGGAGGTATGCCAGCGATGGCTATGCAGCCGATCAGGAAAGTGAGATGTGTAATGGGCAAATGCTTTTTCAATCCGCCCATGTTCCTGATATCCTGCTCATGATGCATGGCATGTATCACACTACCCGCACCAAGGAACAACAAAGCTTTAAAGAAGGCATGGGTCATCACATGAAACACTGCGCCCGTATAAGCACCAACTCCAAGGCCCAGGAACATCAGGCCCAGCTGGCTAACTGTTGAATAGGCCAGAACTTTTTTGATATCATTTTGCTGAATGGCAATGGTAGCTGCCAGTATGGATGTGGCCAACCCTATGATGGCAACTATTGATGGTGTTACCGGGGCCAGGGTATATAAAATATTACTGCGTGCGATCATATAGATACCTGCAGTAACCATGGTGGCAGCATGGATCAGGGCTGACACCGGTGTAGGACCCGCCATCGCATCAGGAAGCCAGGTATACAACGGTATCTGGGCAGATTTGCCTGTAGCTCCTACAAATAACAACAATGTTATGCCGGTAAGCACAGCGGGTGCGGTATCATTAGCCCTTGGGAAAATATCGGAAAAATTAGTGGTGCCGTACTGACCTATCATCCAGAATACGGCAAGCAGAAAACCAAGGTCGCCGATACGGTTCATCACAAATGCTTTCTTGGCAGCATTATTATAATCACCGTTCTTGAACCAGTAACCGATCAGGAGATATGAACAGAGACCAACTCCTTCCCATCCGATGAACATGATCACATAGTTTGCACCCAGAACCAGCAGCAACATGGAGAAAACGAACAGGTTGAGATAGGCGAAATATCTGGCATAGTGATCGGATTCCTCTTCCTTCATGTAGGCCGTTGAATACACATGTATAAGAAAGCCCACACCGGTAATGATCAGCAGGAATAGGGATGAGAGCTGATCGATCTGGAAAGCAAAAGGAATATTCAGGCTGGCTGTATTGATGAAACTGAACAGCCTGATCTGCTGGGCAGTGAATCCCTCAACACGAACTTCCATGAAAATCAGAATACTCAGGATAAAAGATGCCAGTATGGTAAGCGATCCAAAGGCACCTGAGAATGATTTAGGCAGAACCCTCCTTCCAAGACCATTGACCAGGAAACCGATCAATGGGAAAAGCGGGATGAGATATGTTAGTTTGGTCATTTAGGTTCAGTTTTCAAACCAAGTCAAAAGTCAAAACCCAGGGTTCATTTTTGACGGTTTAATTTTGACTTTATCTTAATGTTTTAATCTATTCAAGAAATTAATATCCACCGAATGTATATTCCTGTACATCATCACAATGATCGCCAGGCCCACACTTACCTCAGCTGCTGCCACCACCATAATAAAAAATACGAACAGCTGCGCTTCCGCTCCCACCATTGTTTTTGCATCCACAGCCAGGGCTGTTGCATGATGCATTTTTGAAAATGCCACCAGCAACAGGTTGACCGCATTGAGCATTAACTCTATACACATGAACACAATGATCGCATTCCTCCTGGTCAGTACGCCCATGACGCCAATGCTGAACAGCGCAACCGCGAGAAATATGTAATAATTTATTGGCATTTTTTTTCGAATTTTCTAATTAGCTAATTCGCTAATTAGCTAATTAGTTAATCTTTCTTTCCTATCACCACCGCCCCTACCATCGCACTCAGGAACAAAACAGAACTTATCTCAAACGGCAGCACATAATCATTGAAAAGCACTTTACCAAGGTTCTGGATCAACCCTATATCACCACGCCTGATCTGGGCCATCTGGGTTTCCGTATTTTTCAGGGCGGCAATGATCACCAGCATCAGTGAGCCTCCTGCGATAGTACCTGCCCACCAGAGCCACCTGTTCTTCTGCGGCTCAGTTTCAGCATTCAGGTTCATCAGCATGATCACAAAAAGGAACAATACCATGATGGCACCTGCATACACGATCAGGTTCACAACGGCGAGGAATTGTGCATTCAGAATAATGTAATGGCCGGATATCGCGAAGAATACAGCGATAAGCCATAGAACACTATGTACGGGATTCTTACTGAACACCACCATTAATGCACTTAACAGGGCTAAAGCAGTAAGAAACCAAAACAGGATTTCCGTAATACTCATGTCAGTTATTGATCGTTTTTGGCTGCATTCACATTGGCTTTATGCGCTTCCAGTTTTCCCTGTGCTTCCTTGAATTTATCAGGCTGCATCTTGGGATCAGGGATCAACAGGTCGGGCTTGCCATATATGAAACTCTGCCTTGTAAAATTTGCGGGCGCAAAGGTCTCCGTCAGATAGATCGCATCTTTCGGGCAGGCCTCTTCGCAAAGTCCGCAGAAAATACAACGCAACATATTTATCTCATATCGCGCAGCATATTTTTCTTCGCGATATAAATGCTCTTCATTTGATTTGCGTTCCGCCGCCTCCATGGTGATGGCTTCAGCAGGACAGGCCACTGCACAAAGCCCGCAGGCGGTGCAACGTTCTCTTCCTTCTTCATCCCTGTTCAGGATATGTAATCCGCGGAACACAGGACTGAACGGCCTGGTCTGTTCAGGATAATTTATTGTAGGCCTTTTCTTGAACATGTGTGAGAAAGTGATCCCCATGCCCTTTGCAATGTTGGGGAGATATAATCTCTCCATAAACGTCAAAGGTTTCTGTTCAAGTACTTTAGCTCTGTTTGTTAATGTTTGCATAGTTCACAGCTTTTTAAGGTCTCCCTAAGCTGCCAGTTATTAAGGTTTGCAAAAATATTTTTTGTTTAACTATCTCCCAATTTATCTTATTTGTTCAACCACAGTATCACTGCTCCTGTTACCAGCATGTTGGCCAATGCAAGCGGTATCAGTTTCTTCCAGCCAAGGTTCATCAGCTGGTCGTAACGGAAACGCGGTATGGTCCATCTCACCCACATGAAAAAGAACAGGAAGAATGCTACTTTCAACAGCAACATGACCGAACCCAGAACGGTGACCACATTTGGCCCCCAGCTCTGTGCCAGGTTCGCCTCATTCACAAACGGTATATCATAACCGCCAAAATACAAGGTGGCCATTACCGCACTGCTGATGAACATATTGATATATTCGGCAAACAGGTAAAATCCAAGCTTCATGGAAGAGTACTCCTGGTGGTAACCAAAATTCAGTTCGTTCTCCGCTTCCGGAAGATCGAACGGGGTTCTGTTACACTCCGCAAATGCGCAGATCAGGAAGATCAGGAAACCCAGTGGCTGAAGTAACACATTCCAGATCCCGCTGCTGACCTGTTGCTCCACGATGGTTTTCATACTCAATGAACCGGTCAGCATCAGCAGGGCAATGAGACTCAATCCCATGGCCAGTTCGTATGAAATGATCTGTGAGGCACCCCTTACTGCAGCGATCAGCGAAAACTTATTGTTTGAAGCCCAGCCGCCGATCATGATGCCATATACTCCCATGCTCACCACACCAAATATGTACAGCACCCCAATATTGATATCAGCTATCTGAAGGTCTATAGTTCTTCCCAGGATCTCGATCCTGCCGCCCCATGGAATAACAGCACTCGTCATCATGGCCGTAACCATGGCAAGGCAGGGACCAAGTATGAACAACCACTTACTTGAAGTAAGGGGAATGATCTCTTCTTTCATGAACAGTTTCACACCGTCTGCTACCGGCTGCAGCAAACCGAATGGCCCGGCACGATTGGGTCCCCTCCTGTCTTGCAGTATTCCCGCCACTTTACGTTCCGCATAAGTGGCATACATGGCTATGACCAAAGAACCCATAATGACTGCCACGATCAGCAGGAACTTTTCTAACATTAATGCAAAATCAACAACTAGCATCATGGCTTTGGTTGGTTTAAGGCTTTTCCGTTTGAATCAAATACATCCGATGTGGCAGGTCCCTGGATCAGGCTGAGGTCAATGCCCGGTTGATTCACTTCACTGATCGTATGTATATCAAACAATAATTTAGGATCCCGGCCGCCCATTACTTCACGTATGGTTTCCTTTGGTGTGTGAACGCCAACATAATGACCCTGTGAGATCACAGAATGCCTGTTCACTTTAGTAGGACCTTCGATCACCCAATCTGAAGTTTTCTTCTTTTCAAATCTGCAGGTATTGCAGATCCAGTCGTTCACTTCACCCCACTCATCTTTCCTGGCTGTGACCCTGAGTATTTCATCACCACGCTCCCATAATGTCACCTTTCCGCAACATTTATCGCAATCCCTGTGTGCCTCAACCGGCTTGGTGAACCACACACGGTTTTTGAACCGGAAGGTTCTGTCTGTCAATGCACCAACAGGACAAACATCGATCACATTACCTATGAAGTCATTGTCCAGTGATTTCTCTATATAAGTAGCGATCTCAGAATGATCTCCCCTAGACAGCACACCGTGTATCCTTTTATTTGTAACCTGGTCTGCTGTATACACACAACGGTAGCAGAGAATGCAACGCGTCATATGAAGTTGTATGTAAGGACCCAGGTCGTGCTTCTCAAAAGTCCGGCGTTTGAATTCGTATCGTGTTCCTTCATCACCGTGTCCATAGCTAAGGTCCTGCAGATGGCATTCGCCTGCCTGGTCGCAAACAGGGCAATCCAGCGGATGATTGATCAGCAAGAACTCAACAACACCTTCACGCGCATCAATTACCCTGGCGCTGGTGATATTTTTCACTTCCATACCATCCATTACCGTAGTACGGCAACTGGCTACCAGTTTTGGCATTGGTCTTGGATCAGCAGTACTTCCCTTGCTCACCTCTACCAGGCAGGTACGGCATTTACCGCCGCTGCCTTTCAGCCTGGTGTAATAACACATGGCAGGAGGTGCAACATCGCCACCGATCTGTCGTGCCGCCTGAAGTATACTGGTACCCGGCTCCACATCGATAGTGATGTTGTCTATGGTTACCTTGAATAATTTTTTTTCTTCTGACATACTATATAAGTAAAAATTGATAAGCAAAAAGTAAAAATCACATCACTTCTTACTGTTCAATATAATAGTTCATTTTCCAAGATCAATTACCCAACAGGAACATGAATCGGATCAGCATAATGCGCCAGCCCGTAATTCCTTTTCTGTGATTCTTCCGGATTCAGCACATGCCATTCAAACTCATCACGGAAATGGCGGATCGCAGCAGCTACGGGCCATGCAGCAGCATCACCCAGAGGGCAAATGGTATTGCCTTCTATCTTGCGCTGGATCTCCCATAACAGGTCTATATCGCTCATCTTACCCTTGCCATATTCAATATTGTTCAGGATCTTCTCCATCCATCCTGTTCCTTCACGGCACGGCGAACACTGGCCGCAACTTTCGTGGCGGTAGAATCTCGCCAGCGTCAAGGTATGGCGTACCACACACTGATCTTCGTCAAGTACAATGAAGCCTCCGGAACCCATCATGGATCCCGTGGCGAAACCACCATCAGCCAGGCTTTCATAGTTCATCATCCTTGGCTCTCCTTTGGCTGTTTTCAGCAGGAGATTGGCAGGAAGAATGGGAACCGAAGATCCACCCGGAATACATGCCTTAAGCCTCTTTCCATTCGCAATGCCTCCGCAGTATTCATCGCTGAAAATGAATTCTTCCACCGATATGGTCATATCTATCTCATACACACCTGGCTTGTTGATATTACCGCAAGCCGAGATCAGCTTGGTACCGGTTGACTTACCCACGCCGATGGATGCATAGTCTTCACCACCATTATTGATGATAGGAACTACTGCCGCCAGTGTTTCCACGTTGTTCACCACAGTAGGCCTGTCCCACAAACCCTTCACCGCCGGGAAAGGAGGTTTGATCCTTGGGTTGCCCCTTTTACCTTCCAAAGATTCCAGTAATGCAGTCTCTTCTCCACAGATATATGCTCCCGCACCGCGCTGCACATGGATCCTGCAATTGAATCCCGTACCCAGAATATTATCACCAAGGAAACCATTTGTTTTTGCTTCCGCGATGGCCTGTTCAAGTATATCCACTATCCATGCATATTCACCACGGATATATATATAGGTATCGTGACTTCCCAATGCATAAGATGACACCACCAGTCCTTCAATCAACAGGTGCGGAATAAATTCCATCAGGTACCTGTCCTTGAATGTACCAGGCTCTGACTCGTCTGCATTACAAACCAGGTGACGGGGCACGCCTTCAGGTTTAGCGAGGAAGCTCCATTTCATGCCTGCAGGGAAACCTGCACCGCCACGACCTCTCAGTCCGCTCTTCTTCACCTCTTCAGTAACCTGGTCGGGGGTCATGGTTTTCAGCGCCTTCTCCACGGCTTTATAACCGCCTTCGCGACGGTACACGTCGAAATTGCGGATCCCCTCAATGTGCGCTTTTTCCAGTAATAGTTTACGACCCATATATTATAAAGTCAAAATTCAAAAGCCATTGCAAAAAGTCTTTTTTTGACTTTTTACTTAGTTATTCTTCGCCGCACTCGCCCTGCACTCTTCAATGATCTGGTCAACACGCTCCGGCGTGAGGTGTTCCCTGTAATTTTTTCCCAGCTGCATCATGGGTGCATACCCGCAGGCACCAAGACATTCCACTGTTTTCAGCGTGAATAGTCCGTCCGCTGTGGTCTCACCAACGTTGATGGATAAACGCTTTTTGATATAATCGATAATGTTATCGCTGCCACTCAGCATGCATGGACCCGTCTGGCAAACCTCGAATACATATCTGCCAACCGGCCTGAGATTATACATGCTGTAGAAAGTTGCCACTTCATACACTTCGATGGGTTCAAGTTTTAGCAACCCCGCCACATAATCCATTGCCTCAGGACTCAGCCAACCGCCAAACTCATCCTGTGCAAGATGAAGCAGTGGTATCAAAGCACTTTTCTGCTTCCCTTCCGGATAGCGGGCTATCAGTCTTTCTGCTTCCTTAAGCGTTTGTTCAGAAAACTTTATCATGTACTATTTCAATTCATTTATAATCATTCTCACATTCATTCATCACATTTCTCCACATTTATCACATTCATCACATTAAAATTCTTTGGCTTTGCCAAAGAATTTTATCCATCCATTTCCCCTGCGATCAGGTTCAGGCTACTCATGGTCACAATTGCATCACTCAGCATTCCGCCCGTAACCAGTTCGGGAAAAGCCTGGTAATAAACAAAACAAGGCCTCCTGAAATGCAGCCTGTATGGGGCCCTGCCGCCATCACTGATCAGGTAAAAACCAAGTTCGCCATTACCTCCTTCCACGCTATTATAAAGTTCACCAGGAGGAATTTCAGTTTCACCCATCACGATCTTAAAGTGATAAATGAGCGCTTCCATCTTGGTATATACATCAGATTTTTCAGGAAGATAATAAGCAGGTACATCAGCATGGAATACTTCAGATTCCGCCCCTTTGAATTCCTGTACTTTCCTGTAAGCCTGTTCAATGATCTTGAGCGATTCCCACATCTCCGCATTGCGCACCTGGTACCTGTCGTAATTATCACCGGTAGTGCCAATGGGAATGATGAAATCAATGTCTTCATACGATGAGTAAGGACTGTGCACCCTGACATCGTAATCTACACCAGCTGCCCTGAGGTTTGGACCTGTAAATCCATAGTTCAGTGCCCTTTCTGCAGATATTCCTCCCACTCCTTTCGTACGTTCTACAAAGATCCTGTTGCGGGTGAACAGGTTCTCAAACTCCCGGAGTACACCAGGATATTCTTTCAAAAATTTTTCCAGCTTCTGGAAGGCGGTGTTGGTGAAATTTCTTTCAAATCCCCCGATCCTTCCTATGTTGGTGGTCAGCCTTGAGCCGCACACTTCTTCATAGATCTCATAGATCAGCTCCCTGTACTGCATCACATAAAGGAAACCTGTATATGCACCGGTATCCACGCCCACAATTGAATTACAGATCAGGTGATCCGATATCCTTGCCAGCTCCATGATGATGATCCGCAAATAATCAACGCGTTTGGGGGTTTTCACACCCAATAACTTTTCGCAGGTCAGGTGCCATCCCATATTATTGATAGGAGATGAACAGTAATTTAACCTGTCTGTTAGCGGAGTGATCTGGTAGTAAGGCCTTCTCTCAGCGATCTTCTCAAATGCCCTGTGGATATACCCTACCGTTGAATCTGCTTTTATGATCCTTTCCCCATCCAGCTCCAGGATATTCTGGAACACACCGTGGGTGGCAGGGTGAGTAGGACCAAGATTCAGTGTAGTTGTTTCTTTCTCGATCGAACCCTCAGGGAGGCGTATGTTATTGTGATCGTGCATATCAATCTAAGTCAAAATTCAAAAGTCAAAATTCAAAAGTCCTGGTAAAAAGTCACTTCGTTTTTTGACTTCTTACTTTTGACTTTTTACTTTTCATCGTCCAAACATCTCATCATCCTTATCTATCCTTGTCTGGTCTTCCAGCGGGTATTCCTTGCGGAGAGGGAAATAATCCATCTCGTCCACATTAAGGATCCTCCTGAGATCAGGATGGCCCACGAAATTCACACCGAAAAAATCATAGGTCTCACGCTCCATCCAGTTTGCGCTGGAGAAGATCCCCGTTGCAGTATAGATATCCGGCTTTTCAACCGGGGCAAATACTTTAAATCTCATCCTGATATTATCCACCAGGTTATGAAGATGATAAACCACCGCGAGCTCTTCCCCTTTCCTGTCCGGATAATTGACTGCGGTGATGTCTGTCAGGAAATTGAAACCAAGCTCTTCTTTAAGAAAATTCATCACTTTCAGGTTCTGATCACTGGCTGCTGTGAAGGTGAGCATACCATATGGCTCTTCCCACGCACTCAGCAGGTCTCCGAATTTCTCGGTCAGCCTGGTCTTAATTATATCATTCGTTAAACTCATAATTAGAATACTTAGTGCCTTACTGAATTCCGTAAGACTCCAGTAACAGTTTATATTTATCGCTGTTTCTTCTTCTCAGACTTTCGTTATGAACCAGTTCCTGGATCTTCAATACGCCATCAATGATAGCTTCAGGGCGCGGAGGACAACCCGGAACATAAACGTCTACGGGTACCACCTGGTCAATCCCCTGTAACACCGAATAGGTATCGAAAATACCACCGCTGGATGCACAAGCACCCACTGCCAGGACCCAACGGGGTTCTGCCATCTGAAGGTAAACCTGCTTCACTACGGGGCCCATCTTCTTAGCTATCGTTCCCATAACCATGAGCAGATCACATTGCCTCGGTGAAAAACCAACCCGTTCTGAACCAAAACGAGCCAGATCATAGTGCGAACCCATGGTTGCCATGAACTCAATTCCGCAACAGGAGGTTGCGAACGGAAGGGGCCATATAGAATTCTTCCTGGCCAGGCCTACCACCTTATCCAGTGAAGTGGCAAAAAATCCTTCACCCATATGCCCCTGGGGTGCTGAAGCTATATTAATGCCCCAGTCGCTGGTATCTTTCTGTTTTATATTAAATCGAACCGGACGTGCCATAGTTAATGAATTACATTCTTAAGATTATATATAAACGCAGTCGGTTGCTAAATGGTTAAATCAATCTTCCCAGGTCAGTGCTCCTTTTTTAATGATATATATAAAGCCTGCAAGGAAAAATGCCACAAACAATACAACAGCCATAAAGCCATTCCAGCCAAGTTCCCTGAAATTCACTGCATATGGATAAAAAAAGATCACTTCCACATCAAACAACACAAAAAGAATGGCTACCAGGAAATATTTGATGGCCATAGGCTTTCGGGCATTACCCTGCTGCTCTATACCACTTTCGAAAGTCTGTAATTTGTCAGAAGTCAGTCGCTTGGGACCCATCCAGTGTGTGAGCAGCATGATGCCCACTACAAATACCAGCGCAAAGATCAGTTGGATACCAATTGGGAAGTAATTATTGGCATTGTTTACGGTATCTGCAGAAGGAATTTGCAGTAAAAACAATTGGTTCATGAAGGAACGTTATTGAATGCCCGCAAATTTAAGGTAGCTGCAGTAATTCCCCGTTTATTTATTCTAATTAAAACTAACAGGCATAAAAAAAGCCGGGAACAGGTCCCGGCTTCCATATTTTAAGTATTAGCTAGGGTTTCCCCGATTTCCCGCCGCTTTTGGCGAGGGCCTTCTGCAGGATCTCCTTGTTTTTCAATGCATCGGCATTGGCCGGATCGATCTCAATGATCTTATCCAGGAAGCTGATGGCAGTAGCAAAATCCTTCTTGACGTTGGCATTATAGCCAGCCATGTAGCCGTATGCCGTGATCAGGGTGGATTTATTCTTTGCTTTATCTAATTCAGCCACCTCGATAAATTTAGTGGCATCCGGAATCGCCAGGCCCTGTTCCATAGTGGAATCTACCACCGAGAGTGACCTGAAACTCCAGTAATGGCCATACACTTCATCAGGATATTTTCCTTTATAAATGTCGAATATGCTGTCTGCACGCATATAATTACCCGCTTTGAAATTCTCAAACCCGGCATTATAAATGTCTACTTTGCCCGGGTTGGGATTTAAGTTCATGGCCGTTAAAGCCCATTCAGCTACTTTTTGCTGATTACCGGCTTTCTTGAATATATCTACGGCTTTCTTAGCGATATCCACTTTCCCTTTAACCGATGTATCGGTGGCGATCGCAGCCCTCACGTACCGGTCAAAATTGGCCTGGCGCTCGGGGAATTTTGCGGCCAGTTCGGCAGCAACCAGCCAGTTGTCAGGAACAATCTGATCGTCCGTTGCCTTGGCAAAGAATGTTTCAAAATCCTTGATCGCTATGGCTGAGTCACCAAGCTTCCAGTTGCTATAGCCCCTGAGCCTGTATAACCTTGCATCGGCATTCTCGCCATATTTGCTCAACAAAGCAGTCGATTTGTCAACTGCATCTTTGTAATCTCCGGATGCGAATGAAAGACTGGCTTCTTCATAATCCAGGGCCGGGCCTTTATCCGCTAGGGTCTTATATTGATTGAAATATGTTTTTGACTTGTTTACGTCCCTGAAGAAATAATACACATACATGTCATAAAATGCAGGTGCAAAATTGGGATCAGCGGATATAGCGTCATTGAAGTGCTTAATAAAAAGAGCTTCCTGGTCTTTTCCCTGTGTATAATAGATCTTACCGATCTTATAATGGGCAATAGCATGCCTCGGATCGATCGTAAGGGCGTTCTGATAGGCTTTTACTGCGCCGCCGCCATCATTCTTTTTACGATAGGCATCACCCATATTGATGTAAACATCCGGCTCCTTGAATCCTTTGATAGTTGTAGCCTGGTTAAGCTTTTCAATGGCATAGTCGGCATCCCCGTTCTTGTCTGCATTGGCTTTACCCACTGCATTCAGCACATTGATGTCCTTGGCCTTGGTCAGGCTGATGGCAGTTTCAAAACGTTGACGGGCTTCGTTGGTCTTGCCCTCTAACAGTTCCACATGGCCCATGCCTACCAGCAGCAATGGATTACTTCCATTGCTTTCCATGGCCTTGCGATACACATCCTTGGCTTTGTCAACTTTCTTGGCCTCGATAAAGGCCTGTCCCAGCCAATACGCAACCTCTGGATTTTTCTGATCAGTGGCATACATCTTTTCCAATGCCTCCAGTGCACTGTTGTAGCGCTGGTAATCGATCAGCTTCTTGGCATCATCCAATGTTTGGGCAAAAACCAGATTACTCATCAGCAAGATCACTGCTACAATGCCGATTTTGATTTTTGTCATGAACCGTGTTTTATTAAATGTTTAAAAATTACTGACTATTGATAAGATTCAAAAAGACGTTTCTTCCATATTTACTTTCCTGACCTGCAATGACATCCTGGAGGGAGCCAGATATGCACGTTTAAAGATCAGTTGTCCTCTTTCCAAGGTAAGGAAATTTGAAAACCCACTTCCCAATCCCGAATAATTCTCTTTCAGGATATAATACAAACCTCTTACCAGAGGATAGCGTTTCAATACAATATTGGCTTGATAAGGTTTCACATAGGCCTCTGACTCACAACCCCTGCACTGGATATTGGCGATCCGGACTTTGGTCAGAAAACTCAACTGGGTGGAATCTTCCTTATTCCCGATCCAGCTCACCCCTACAAATCCTATCGCGTCAACGTTTTTTGATACATAATCGATCACTCCCTCACTGGTGGCGGCTGCCTGTACATTGGCAGATAATTTCTCTCCCTTCAAAACTGAGTCCAGCATGAATCTTACCGTGCTGGTTGCCTGATTCCCGTCCATGACCAGTTTATACTTATAAAAACTGGTGCCGTTCAGCATACCCCTGATATCGGATACGGAAAACAGGGAATCCTTCGCCTTATTATTCACCACTACCGCTATAGCATCTGATGCAATTTTTCCAAATTTGGGTGCATAACCGAGCGTGTCGCGGAACAAATTAACTTCTTCTTCACTCAATCCCCTGGTCACGATCACCATCCTGATGCTGTCATATTTCAGGTCTTTCAGGCATTCAGCCTCTGGCTTGTAATGGGTTATGATCTTTGCATCGGGATAATCAGCAACAAATACGCTGATCTGGGAGTCGATGACGGGTTTGAAGGTTTCATCCACACTGATGTGGATGGTGCCGGAAGACAGCGTTTCCTCAGCCACCTGTTTGCTCTTGCTTCCTGAACAACCATAGATCAGCAATAACAAAAACAAAAACTTTAGTTTACCACTCCCACCCGACATGTATAAATGCTTTATTGGCCTTTTTTTGCTTTAAAACCTCTCCAGATCCTGAATCCCCCATACACCACACAGGCAATCCCAAAAATCGATGCTGCAAGCCTGTCAAAACCGAATTCATATCCAAGGTACTGATATGTAAGTAAGAAAAGACCGGCACCACACCATAATAACCCCATTGTGAGGTCATAAATTACCCTGATATTCGACTGGTTCCGCCTTTCTTTTTGCTCCAAATTCATATGCCTTTCCTTAACTAAATGGGGATGGGCAAGATAAGGAAAAATACAAATGATAAGCATCTTTTTAGTTACAGGTTGCAGGTTACTGGTTGCAGGTTGCAGGTTGCAGATGGTAGACTTTCAAAAAAGCAATCTATACATGCCATAATTGCAAATCATTCCAAAATTCTGCAACCTGCAACCTGTAACCTGTAACCTGCAACCTGCTATCTTTGCCCGGATGAAAATCTTAATGGTTTGCCTCGGTAATATCTGCAGAAGCCCGCTGGCAGAGGGCATCCTGCAACATAGAGCCTGGGAAGCCGGATTGGGCTGGACCGTGGAAAGTGCAGGCACAAACGGATATCATACCGGGGAGCCACCCCACAGATTGTCCCAAAAAGTGGCAAAACTGAACGGTATAGATATCAGCCACCAGAGATCCAGGCGGTTCAGTGCCCAGGATTTTCAACAGTTCGACATGATCTATGCCATGGCTTCCGATGTGATCGACGATATGAGGTCAATAGCAGGCAGGTCTTACGACCCCGCAAAAGTTGACCTGCTCATGAATGCCATTTACCCAGGCAAGCACCTGGATGTGCCCGATCCTTGGTATGGCGGTGAAGACGGCTATCATGAAGTTTTTGAAATGATGACTATGGCCTGTGAACATATTATAAAAAAGCACACTAACTCTCTTTCTCTCTAACTCACTAACTATCTAACTATGGTTTCAATTCCCCAGGGTACCCGTGATTTTTCGGCCGATGTTGTGCGGAAAAGGAATTTCATTTTCTCCACGATCCGGCAGGTATTCGAAATCTACGGATACGAACCCCTGGAGACCCCGGCCATGGAAAACCTGGATACCCTAATGGGAAAATATGGGGACGAAGGCGACAAACTCATCTTCAAGATCCTCAATAACGGGCTGGACAATCCCGCCAAACATGAACAGGCCCGGAAGAATTTCGAACAGGTGCTGGCAGGCAAAAACAGTTCCGGCATCACAGAACGTGCCCTGCGTTACGACCTTACCATCCCTTTTGCACGGTACGTTGCCATGAATCATGGTAAACTTTCTTTCCCTTTCAAAAGGTACCAGGTGCAGCCGGTCTGGCGTGCAGACAGGCCCCAACGCGGCCGTTACAGGGAATTCTACCAGTGTGATGCCGATGTTGTTGGCAGTACATCCCTGATGAACGAAGTGGAACTGGCCGCCATGTACAGGATGGTTTTTCTGCGGTTAGGCATAAATGTTAGTATCCGGATCAATAACAGGAAAATACTGGCGGCCCTGGCGAACCTCTGTGGAGGCCATCAGTACATGACCGATATCACCGTGGCGATCGATAAACTGGATAAGATCGGCATGGAAAAAGTGAAAGAAGAACTGGCCTCGAAAGGACTGACCACAGAACAGATCGGGACGATAGAAAAATACCTGCTGATCGCCGGTACCGAAGAAGAGAAGATCAGGCAGGCTGAAGAATTACTCGGCAATGATGAAGAGGGGAAAAAGGGACTGGCCGAAATGAAATATGTGCTTTCGTTTTTCACAGACTCTGTAGAGACCGATCTCACGTTGGCCCGGGGGCTCAATTACTATACGGGAACCATATTTGAAGTCAAATCCAAAGATGTTCAGATGGGAAGCATCGGCGGTGGCGGCAGGTACGATGATCTTACCGGCCTCTTTGGAGTAAAAGGCATACCAGGCGTAGGCATTTCATTTGGAGTAGACAGGATCTATGATGTGATGGAAGAACTCAAACTCATGCCTGAACATCTTGCCAAAGGGACAAGGGCATTGTTTTTCAAT
>DATGXN010000121.1:0-11197 GCA_035298945.1 Chitinophagaceae bacterium
GATGGCCAGTGTTAAAGCCATGAAAAATATCCCGAGCAGGTTTCCACTCTGCCTGGCATTGGCTTTATTGGCCAACCCGCTGGGCAGCGTGATCTCGAAATACCCGAAAAAAGAAATGGCAAACACTATGAACACGATGAAGAATGCCAGGTTTAGCCAGATATTGGTGGAGATGTCGTTATAAATAGTAGGACTAACGGTGCCGATCAGGTGAAATGGAATGCTGAATGAGACATAGATCAGGAAAATGAAGAATCCATATATTACTGCATTGGAAGTGCCTTTCTGATCGCCGGATTTTTTGGTGAAGAAAGATACGGTCAGCGGGATCATCGGGAATACACAGGGGGTAAGCAGGGCCACCAGCCCTCCAAGAAATCCCAGCAGGAATATTTTCCAAAGGCTGCCTTTCTTTTCTTCCTTTTCTATACCGCATTGCTGAACAGGATTTGCCAGGTCAATGGATTCGAGCCGGATACGGTTATTGACCACGATCCCTCCTTCCAGGGATACTTCAAAATCTTTTGATTCAGAAGGATAAAATTCGTCTCCCTTCCCATAAGTATATTGAATGGCCCCTAACAGTGAAGAGGGGACCTCCCCGGGGATCTTTATAGTGGCTGTCCATGTTGCATTGCCTTCATAGATCCTGAATGGCTGATTATCGAATATCGCGCTTTTGATCGTTTTACTTCCTTCCGAACCGGTTAAGGGGGTGATAATCGCTATGGAAGAATCTTTAAAAATGAGGGCAGCGGAAGGAATGCCGGATATATCCTGCCCGGGGGCATATAATTGCCAGTTATTATTGACAGGAGTGGTGAAACTGAGCCGGTATTCACCTGCAGCCAGGCGCTCACTTTTTACACTCCATGAAAATGCCGTGCTATCCTGCGCATATGCAGCAATGAACAAAAAAGAATAAAGAAAGAAAAAAAGTATTCGTTTATACATAAGCGTTAGCTGTCGATCATCCGCCCACAGCCACTTTGAAATCTACTTCTGAAGGTGGGAGGCATTGTGAGTCATTGCAAACCATGAATTCCACTTTGCCGGCCAGGTTGGTTTTTACTTTGCCTTTGAGTTTTACCTGCTGAACAAACTCGACTTTTTTCTCGTAATAGTTAACATTGCCTTCCCATGCTGATTCATATTTCTTCACCATCTTACCCACTTCTTTGACTTTACCATTCAGGGTAACCAGTGGATTGGCAGTGAATTTGAATGCGGTAGGCACCGGTCCTTCGATCCCTGCGGCCTGTGCATACATATGATAATCGCCTTTGATATCGGCCGTCAGCTTCACTTCATAAACGCCCTCTGAAAGCTTTTTAGCGGTAGAGGTCCAGGTGACCTGTTTGGCTGAGCCCGACTGCGCTATGGCGGCCGCTGAAATGACAGTAAAGAATAAAAGGAAAAGATGTTTCATACCGGGTCAACTTGTTACTGCAAAGATTGGAATAAGGATTTACTTATTCTCACAAGGAAATATTAAAAACTCATCTGCCTGCTTGTCTCCAGCCTGAACAACTGATTGAAAACAGTCAGACCATCTGTATTGCCTAAAACTTCAGAAGTAGCCCTTTCAGGGTGAGGCATCATGCCAAATACATTGCCTGCAGCATTCCTGATACCGGCTATATTGCGCAGAGAACCATTAGGATTGGCGTCAGCGGTAAGATCTCCTTCCTCATTGCAATAGCGATAGATCACTTGTCCATTCTCCTCCAGAGCATCAAGCAGTTTATCGTTTCCGTAGAACCTGCCTTCTCCATGTGCTATAGGTATTTTCAGCGCTTTCCCATCTTCCCCCTTGATAAACACGTTCTTACACACGAATTGCTGGTTGGCATTCCTGAGCAGTACACCCGGCAACAGACCCGATTCACATAAGATCTGGAAGCCATTGCATATCCCAAGCACTTTTCCTCCTTTCTCAGCAAATGATATTACAGATTTCATCATAGGGCTGAAGCGGGCAATAGCCCCACACCTGAGGTAATCACCATAGGAAAACCCTCCAGGCAGAACAATGCAATCCTCAGTGCTGAACATGCTGAGGTCCTCGTCTTTATGCCAGAGTTGGATCACTTCGAGGTTCAGGTCGTACCTGACCGCATCCATGATATCACGGTCGCAATTGGAGCCGGGGAATACAACTACACCAAATTTCATGATCGGAAATTAAGAAGGGCAAAGTTAAGACTTCTTTGGCAGTAGGCTGGCCATCAGGCTGATTTAAGAACGAAATAGTTCAACATCAGGATAAATACCACCATCGCAATATGTAAAACCACGGGAACCAGCCTTTTCTGGGGGTAATAAAAAACATTGGCGTGGAATGCGGCAAAAGGTACCGCCGAAAGTACCCAGTATTCAAAACTGGCTGAGCCATTGATAAAAGGGATCAGAAGGGCTGAGAGCAGGTAAACCAGTAACAAACTCCACCCCTTTCTCACCTGTATCAGCATCCGCAGTATATGGTTCTGGATATAAAATCCTGACATCAGGAATGGTATCATGAGCAAGAGTAGCCCACCCCAGGCCCAGACCGTTTGCTGAAACTGGGGATAACTCACTCCGATAGCCGGAATAAATTTACTGGTGGCCCAATTGCCCTTGAGATAGGTCCAGGCAAACAGAAAATAATACGGGATGGTGACACCCAGCAGACCAATAAGCCATTCGGGCAAACTGACCGGCCGCATGATCACGATCGAAGCAAATAAAAGGATAATGAATCCAATGGCAGGAAAGTAAAAAAATGAACTTATGCCAATGAGGATGCCAGTATTGAAAAGGATCTGTTTGGCTTTAGGATTCTTATATAAAGCCGTCATATTATTCCAGCCCCAGATCAGAAAACTGTTGATGATCAGCGTTGAGGAAAGCTGCCACCATTCTGGAAATAAAGCGGTGATCAGGATATAACAGAGAGCTGGGAGATAGTTGGGTCTTGCCACCAATTTATGCCGATGGAAAAAAACGTTAAGCATGAGAGCCTGGGTGAATACCAGGATATAACTCAGCACCGGGTAGATCACACCTGATCCATTGCTCATGTTAGCGAGCGACCTTAACAGTGCATGGTAAAGGAAGCCATCAGTGGATTGGGCAACAGGAATAGAAGGATCGGCAAAAGATGCATACCTGAGGATAATGCCATAGAAGAACAGTACGATAATGCTGAAGGGGTTACTGGTTCTGAATATTCCTGGCACCTGGTTAAATTAAAAGTCAAGTTTTGCAAAACAAATATAGTTCTTATACATGCATGGCAAAACTATTGACCTCGCTCCCACCTGTTTTCCGTATCTCGGCATGAACTCATAATTCCTGTCAAGGCTTTTCAGTGTAGGGTCTCTCTTCATCTGGCCATCCGGTGTGATACCCACCGAACTCAACATCAGTTCACGGCGTTCCAGTGAATTGAAAAGGAATTTAACCTCGGTAGTGGTATAGAAGATCTGGTATGAAAGAAACATGTCTGTATTGTCGTCGAACTGGCTCTTCCTGACCACATTGCTCCACTGCAGATTGGCATTCTGATCAAAAGAGAGTACCACAATATTCTCTGCATAGTGCCTGGTCATATTCACACCATACCTGTTCCAGGGATCTGTCCAGCGCCAGTTATTCAGCGAGCTGTATGGAGAATAATACTGGTAATCCATCGGGTTATAATAATTATACCCATAGAGATAGTCCCACCTGTTCCAGCCAGAATTCCTGGACGTGGTATAATACAGTTCGGCCAGTACGGCAAATCCCCCGTCCTTTTTGGGAATCACATGTTTAATGAAATAATCGTTGAAAGCCTGTTTGATGGGAATGCTTTCTGATTTTGCATCCAACCGCAGGGTATCATTGAACGGAAAGCTGTTGTTTGCCGAGATCTTGTTTTGCTGTTTATCCCAGACCAGGTTGTAAATACCATCAATATTGCCCCGTTTCTGTTTGTAATAGAAAGAATTCAGGATGAATTTCTTATTGATATTATCGGGTTTGATCTTGACTTCGTCAAGCGTTTTATCTGTCAACGGAACGTTTAGTGTAATAAACTGGTCTTCGTTGGGACGCTTGGCCATCACATCCAGTTTGTTGATATATTCCCTGCTACCTGTGCGGCCACATCTTCCAAATACAAAAACACCATCGTTATCCATGACAAATTCGGTGAACACGCCTTCAACATCCTGGACATCAAGTGTTAGCACATCTTTTTCAGCCATTTTCATGTCGGAATTCATTCTCATCAGGGTGAATGTGAATTTCTTCTCATTCTTCTTGTTGATCTTGAACACCATGATCTGCTTTTCGTCGTCACTGGCTACTACGGAATAGATCCGGTTATCGCTGTAACCGGGCACCCAGGAGGTATCCAGGTCATAGGGCTCCTGCATCAGTTTGCCTTCACCATTCAGTTTGGCTGCCGTACAGTATACCACGTTTTTTTTCTGATGCTGGTAAACCATCCAGTAATGGTCCGGGTAGATCACAAAATCCACATTCAGCACCTTATCGGGCATGAACTCGAGCTTGACTTTGTTTTTGAGCTTCATTTCATTGTCGTACACGGACACGTCATTCTTATTCCTGAAGCTTTTATATACATTGATGTTACCTCCTACCTTGCCGATGATCTCGAAATTCATCTGGCGGAAGTCGTCCTTTTCCACATCCGTATAAAATATCCTCTGGGCAATGGAGGGAGATGCCAATACGAGAAAAATGAGTACAACCAGCAGGCGTTGTGTGAGATTCATGAATTTCTTCATTAGTGAGCTAAATGTACTATATGTGTGCCAAATTCCATTTAATTAACAGGTTAGCTCCAAAAGGGTTAACTGTTTTTTTAGAAAACCGTCAAGATTTTCGGAATCTGGAACAATAATTTACCTTAGTTATTAATTAGGGCTATAATTTTACTTCATAACTGCTATTTAATACAACAAGGTGGGTAAAAATTTGAACCGGGTAACGGCGGCTGGTCTGTTTGTAGCCCTCGGCATTATATACGGAGACATAGGCACATCTCCTCTTTACGTTTTCAACGCCATCATCAAGGATAACATTGTAACAGAGAGCCTTATTGTAGGTAGTCTTTCCTGCATTATCTGGACGATCACCTTACAGACTACCATTAAATATGTGATCCTGATACTCAGGGCCGATAACCGGGGGGAAGGAGGAACTTTTGCATTATATGCCCTGGTGCGGCGAAGAAAGAAATGGCTGGTTGTGCCGGCCATGATCGGAGGTGCCTCCCTGCTGGCGGATGGCATCATCACTCCTCCCATCTCCATTACTTCAGCGGTTGAGGGGTTAAAAAACATTCCCGCCCTGCATAATATCGCCACAGACACCATTGTTTATATCGTGTTGGGTATCCTATTGGCTTTCTTTTTCCTGCAACAGTTCGGTACCGCTTCCATTGGCAAATTATTTGGCCCCATCATGCTGCTTTGGTTCAGTATGCTGGCGATCCTGGGTATCATTCACTTGAGCGATGACCTTTCTATCATTAAAGCCTTCAATCCCTATTATGCCATCCACCTGCTGATCACCTACCCCAATGCACTGTGGCTGCTGGGCGCTATTTTCCTTTGCACCACCGGTGCAGAAGCGCTTTATAGTGACCTTGGGCACTGCGGAAGGGGTAATATCCGGATGACCTGGGGATTTGTAAAACTGTCGCTGATCCTGAACTACCTGGGCCAGGGCGCTTACCTGTTGGCCAACAGAAAAGGGATGCATATCACCGAGGAATTGAGGAAGTCCATGAACATCAACGCATTTTTTGACCTGATGCCGGGTTGGTTCGTGATCTTCGGTGTGATCATAGCTACCTCTGCAGCCATCATCGCCAGCCAGGCCATGATCTCAGGTTCATTTACCTTGATCAGTGAAGCCATGCGCCTCAATCTTTGGCCAAGGCTCAGAATTGTTTATCCTTCGGAAGAAAGAGGACAGCTTTTCATTCCTTTCATCAATACCATGATGTTTGCGGGCTGCGTTTCCGTGGTGCTTTATTTCCGCGAATCTTCACGGATGGAAGCGGCTTACGGATTGGCCATCATTATTACTATGATCGCCACCACCATGCTGTTTGCAAATTTCCTGGTGCTGCACCGGGTCAAATCTGCTTTTATCTGGCTGTTTCTCACCACCTATATTATTATCGAAATTACTTTCCTGAGTGCGTTATTACAGAAATTCACCCACGGTGGTTATATCACCATGATCGTAGCGTCCCTGTTCTTCCTGGTGATGTATGTGTGGTATAAGTCAAGGAAGATCAAAAACCGCTATGTGGAATTTGTGCGGCTGGATCATTATCTGCCCATGGTGCAGGAACTCAGCAATGATACCACCATCAACAAATATGCAACGCACCTGATCTATCTGACCAGTGCCAATAACCCCAAGGAGATCGAACATAAGATCATCCACTCTATACTGAACCGCAAACCCAAACGCGCTGATATATACTGGTTCGTCCATGTTGACACGCTGGATGATCCCTATACCTGCGAATACGAAGTACAAACCATCATTCCCAATGAAGTGATCCGGATCGAGTTCAAACTCGGATTCAGGGTGGAACCGCGGATCAACCTGATGTTCCGCAAAGTGGTGGAAGAAATGGTGGCCAATCGCGAGGTGAATATCGTGAGCCGTTACGAATCACTGCAACGCAATAACATTGTGGGTGATTTCGAATTCATCGTGATGGAAAAATTCCTCAGCCAGGATAACGAACTTCCATTCTTTGAGCGGCTGGTGATGAAGATCTATTTCATGTTGAAAGACATCAGCCTTTCCGAAGAGCGTGGCTTTGGTCTTGACCCCAGTTATGTGCAGGTGGAGAAATTCCCATTGATCGTTGCCCCGGTGACGAATATCCGGCTGAAGAGGGTGGATGAGGAGTGAGCAGTAAGCAGTGAGCAGTAAGCAGAAAAAAACAGTATTGTTACGTTGAAAAAGCCATGTTTTCAATCTCTTTCTTTTTGCATTTTTGATGCATGAAGGAAAAAGAGAATTGGAAAGTATTTGACCTGGCTTTTGAACAACAGGCAGACATTTTTGAGTTATCAAAAATATTCCCCAAAGAAGAATTGTACAGTTTAACAAGTCAGATCAGAAGATCGTCACGTTCAGTATACTCAACCCTTTCTGAAGCATACAGAAAAACAAAATACCCTCAACTTCTGATTCTTAAATTGACTGATGCCGATTCTGAAAATTCAGAAACCAGCAGCTGGCTTGACGTGGCAGTATCCTGCCGTTACATTAAAGAGGATGAAATTGGAAATCTCAGGGAGTTAAATTTGCAAATTGGAAAACTGCTCAACTACATGATGAAAAATACAGGTACTTTTTGCTTTCGTTAACTGCTTACTGCTCACTGCTCACTGCTTACTGCTCACTATTCCGCAAGAATATCCCTAATAAACCCATGGTACTCCGGAAACGAAGGCAGATTATTATGACCGCCGCCCTGGATGCGTATCAGTGTTATGCGCGAAGGATTGAGCTTGCGCAGGGCTATGGAATGGCGGATCGGGATCAGCCAGTCCTTGGTGCCATGAATAATATAAGTATGGCATTTTACTTTTCGGATCCAGCGATCGGAACGAAGTTTATACCGCAACACGAACCGCATGGGGAGTATCGGCAAAAACCTTTCGACAGCCCGGGAAAAATTATAAAATGGCGCATCAAGAATGAGGTAGCGGGGATAATTATCCGAGGCAAGTTTTGATGCAAAACCACTGCCCAGGCTCCGTCCGTAGATGATCAGGTTGTCCTCACTGTATTTTTCTTTCAGGGTGTCATATACAAACTGCATGTCGTTCAGCATGGACGACTCTTTACGCTTGCCGGTGCTTTTGCCGAATCCACGGTAATCCACCAGTACCACATCATAATTATACCTGTAAAAATCGCGGGCGTATTTTGCCCAGCCCTTGATGCTTCTCGAGTTGCCGTGAAAATAAAGTATCAGCCCATTGGGTTTGTCGCGATAAAAATGAAGCCCATTGATGCGGACTCCCGGTTCTATATCAAAAAACAATTCAGTAAATGGGGCATCGTAACGATACTCGAAATCCTGTGAAAGCTTTTCCGGTTTGAAGATGAATTTTTCCTGGATAAAATAGGCTAGAACCCCAATGCCTACATATATTCCCCCCACCAGGAACCAGTTAATGCTCAATAGTAACAGACATGGAATAAGCAGTTCGTCAATCAGCATGAGGCAGTTTGGGTTCTGCCTATAAGATATGGAAAAAAGAGACGCAGAGAAAACACAGAGACACGGAGAATCTCTGCGTCTCTGCGTCACTTCTCTGCGTCTCCGCGTTTACGGCTTTGCCAGTATATCAAAATGTTTTTCCTTATGCATGTCTTCCATCGTCAGGGGCTTACCGATCGCCTGAAACACCGATGCCCTGTCTTCCGCATCTTCGATCTTATACAGTTTATAGCCAAACCTGCTCATGATACTGTACAATTCATCCCTCTCATGCCTGGTAAGGAAAATATTGCATTCGCTCAGGATCATGGGACGATATGTGCTGATGATGCCTGAAAGTGTTTTAATGATCTCTTTATCGTAACCTTCAGCGTCTACTTTGATGAACTTCAGCTTAGGAAGCAGGTGGGCGTAATCGTTAGCAAGAACTTTTTCAAGATTCTTACCGGTCACTTCGAGTGTGTATTTATGATGCCTGTCCAGTTTCTCACGCTCCGTCAGGAATCCACCGTTGCAGAACGAAGCATCCGAGTAGTTGAATTTGAACACTCCATCTTCCGCCGTAGCTGCCATACATATGGGTATGATGTTAGTGCAGTCTTTATTTAACGTTGCATTCTTCTCCAGTACCTTGAATACATATTTGTTGGGTTCCAGCGCCAGTACTGTTCCCTGTTTCCCGGCAGCCACTGCCATCGGAACCGTGGTGTCGCCGGTATGGGCCCCGATATCGATCACAAAATCACCGGAACTGATCATCTGCTTATAGAAATCTATATTCCCTTTTGACATGATAAATGGCTGCGCAAATGGATGCTCCCACTGTGCAAACTGAAGCAGGCCATATCCTTCAATATCAAAACTGTCGACATAAAAACCGTACTCCTTGAAAGTATTCTTCAATTTCTTTCTGTCGAATAGGGAGAATAGTGATTTTAGCATCGGACAAAGATAGCTGTTTCAGGTTGCAGGCTACAGGTTGCAGGTTGCAGAAAAAAACCAATGCAAGCTGCAACCTGCTAAATTTGCCTATGCGGTCGAAAATTCTAAAATGGATGAGGTTGGTGGTGCTGATCTATGCACTTCTGGGTATCCTGGTTTATTACCTGCAGGATTATTTCTTTTTCCAGTCCCTGGCTGTTCAAAAGACCCATCGTTACAACTTCAGCATCCCATACCGGGAAGTGAATATTGCCTATTCCAACAATGAAAACCTGAACATTGTCCAGTTTGAAACCAACCAACCCGTCAAGGGTGTGGTGCTCTATTTCCATGGCAACAGGAAGAATATTGGATGGTATGCCGGATTTGCCCCCATGTTCACGGCTGAAGGCTATGAAGTGTGGATGCCCGATTATCCGGGTTACGGCAAGAGTACAGGCAAGATCACAGAGGATAAATTGTACAAATACTCATTACAGCTATATAAGCTCGCGGCCAAAAGATTCAGTGCAGACAGCATCATCATCTTTGGCAAATCCATGGGGTCTGGTCTTGCTACCTACCTGGCATCAAACGCTGCCTGCAAAAGGGTGATCCTGGAAACACCCTACTACAGCCTGAGCTCGGTAGCTCAACATTTCTTCCCCATTTATCCAATGGAAAAAATGACCAGGGTGAAGATCCCATCCTGGGAATATCTGCAACAGGTGACTGAACCGGTCACCATTTTCCATGGCACGGACGACATGATCGTGCCTTATTCCAATGCCCGGAGACTGCTCCCCTATCTAAAATCCACAGATGAGTTCATCACCATCCAGGGGGGAGCCCATAACAACCTTCGAGACTTCCCGATTTTCAATTCAAAAATCGACTCTTTGTTAAAATTGTAAAAATATCTTGTCTATTTGTAAAGTTTACTTTACTTTTGGTCTGTAAAACTTTACATATGCGATCTACATTATTACTGCCGAACAAATACAAAAGGATAGGCATTATCCTTTTGATCCCCTCCCTGGTATTGGGAGCCCTGGTCAGATTCTGGGATTTCTCCTTCGATTTTCTTGAACTACCGTTTGGTAAAGCCATCAGTTCAGGCAGCCTGAACCTGGATGAACAAATCAACCTGACAGACGAGTTGGCCCTGACAGGCATCATCCTGGGTTTGATCTTCATCGCTTTTGCCAGGGAAAAGCAGGAAGATGAATATATCAATACTATCCGCCTGGAATCGCTCCAATGGGCTGTCCTCATCAATTATGTTTTGCTGCTGGCAGCAACCTGGCTGGTCCACGGCTTTGCATACATCGATGTAATGATGTACAATATGCTCACCATACTGATCATTTTCATCATAAGATTCCATGTTGTTTTGAGGAAAAACAGGATCACCAACCCCGAATGAAATCATGAAAAATACAATCAGGGTGGAAAGGGCCATCCATAATATCACCCAGCAACAACTGGCCGAGCAGATCGGCGTCTCCAGACAAACGATCAACGCCATGGAAAGCAATAAATACGTGCCTTCAACAGTGCTCGCGCTGAAGATCGCAAAACTGTTTGGGAAGAAGGTGGAAGAGATTTTTTTGCTGGAAGATGAAGACTGATCGAGGCGGGAGGCGAGAGGCGGGAGGTAGAATTACTTCAACTTTTTTCTTTCAGTGTCACTTTATTCCGGGTCACATTCAATTCATAGACGGCGCCTGTTTTCAACGCGTAATTCTCGGTTTCGTGACTGACAGGAAAATCGTAACAGATCGGAAACTTGTATTCCTTTACAATATCATGTATGATCTCATCGGCAGTTTTTCCAAATGGAATATCCGTATCCTTCACGTCTGAGAATTTTCCCAATACCAGCCCTGCCAGCTGATCGAGTTTACCGCTCCGTTTCAACTGGTATAACATCCGGTCTATATTGTACAGGTACTCACCAACATCTTCCAGGAAAAGTATTCTTCCTTTGGTATCATAATCTGAAGAAGTGCCCACCAG
>DATGXN010000122.1:0-11848 GCA_035298945.1 Chitinophagaceae bacterium
AATTCTGGCTGGGCACCAGTACTTTCTCGTGCTTATGCATACGTTGCCACCAGGCGCTTTCGGCATCCCACATATGCAAAATGGTGGCATAGAGATTTGGAAAGCTGCTCGGAGTATGTTGTTGATGCAGGTGTTCATCCATGCCTAAAATAACTGAACTAAGGGTCTGGTTAGCCCAAAAGCCGTACCTGGCAAATTCCTGAAGAGTCTCCTTCATTTTTTTTGGTTTAATTTTAGCCTACTTCACCTAAAATAAAAAGGGTTATTCAATATGGCTGATAAAAATTTCCCCATTTCGGGGTTTAGTTCACTGGCGATACATGGCGGGCATACTCAGGATCCCAACTACGCACACCTCACTCCAATATACGCATCATCCACTTATGTTTTTGACGAGGCGGAGCAAGGCATGAGAAGATTCAGCGGACAGGAAAAAGGGTTCATCTATTCGCGATGGGGTAATCCCACCATGGCCGAAGCAGAGGATAAGATCGCTGCGATGGAAGCCTTCGGTTTGCGAAATGAGCAGGGAGGAAAACTGGAGTTGAAAGCTATCCTCCACGCTTCCGGAATGGCAGCCATTTCAACCCTGTTGCTGGCCAATCTCAAGCAGGGGGATAAAATTCTTACCCATTTTTCGTTATATGGCGGCACTGAAGAGATCATTCAACGACTACTGCCTTCTATTGGCATTGGTGTTATCATTGAAGACCTGCGTGACCTGCAAAAGGCAGAAGATAAACTGAAAGAAGATCCGAGTATTAAGATGGTTTACCTGGAAACCCCGGCCAACCCAACCATCCAATGTGTTGACCTGGAAGCCCTGACATCACTTGGAAAAAAATACGGAAAGATCGTGGCCAGTGATAACACTTTCGCAACACCTTATCTGCAACAGCCATTTCGTTTCGGGGTTGATTTTGTGATCCACAGCACCACAAAATTCCTGAATGGACATGGGACGGCTATAGGTGGTGTGCTGATTGGGAAAGACCTTGAATTCATGAACACCCATGCAACAAAGATCCATAGGTTGCTTGGTGGTAACTCCAATGCCTTTGATGCTTTTTTGCTGATCAATGGTATGAAAACACTTGAACTGAGAATGGAGCGGCACTGCAGCAATGCAGCGTCTGTTGCTTCTTACCTACAACAACATAATATGGTGGCCCAGGTGAATTATAATGGACTTCCCTCCCATCCAGATCATAAGACAGCCATGAAACAAATGAGGCATCCCGGTGCGATGCTGAGTTTTGAACATAAAAATGGTCTTGAAGGTGGCGTGAAATTCATGAACAACCTGAAACTCTGTACAAGGACAGTTTCTCTGGGCACCTGCGATACTTTGCTCTGTCATCCGGCCTCCATGACACATTATGGAGTGAAGCGGGAAGACCGGATAAAATACGGTATCACAGATGGCTTGATCAGAATGAGTGTGGGCATGGAAAACATTGGTGATATACTTACAGACCTCGAGCAGGCACTGTGATCACCGAAAATTCAACAAATTGACACCAACCATCATTTTCTGGCTGAAGATCGCAGTGTACCTGTTCATCGGGTATTCTGTCTACACCCTGGTAAGAGATGCGATAAGAAGAAAATCAGTTTTTCCAAAAGGGAGAAAAGAATGGAGCAGTATAGCCAGTGATGTATTATTTCTTGTGCTGTCTGTTTTTCTGCTGAACGTGATCCATAAGAACTACGAAACTCCGATGGAGGCAGTGTTGCAATATAAAGGGAAAGCATTGCCGGAGTTCAGTTATATGGACCTGAAAACCAATACTGAAAAAACTCTGGCGGTTAATAAGAACAAAGTAATCATCCTGAACATCTGGGCAACCTGGTGTCCGCCTTGCAGAAAGGAGATGCCGGAGCTTGACAGCATACAAAAAGAATTTTATGATAATGGTGTAACCGTGGTAGCCATTTCTGATGAAGATCCGGTTGTGGTAAGCAAATTCACGGCCAATAAAAACTTCAGTTTTGAAATGGGAACTTTCCTGCATACCAACGAACTGATCAACAGCATCAACACTAGGCCTGTTTCAATTCTGTTGGTAGACGGGATGGTAAAGGATATTGTTGTGGGAGCAAGAGGATATTCTTTTTTCCAGGATTGGGCGACTATGGCAGGTTCCAGGTAGCAGGTTGCAGGTTGCAGATTGCAGATTTTCAATTAAAAAGAAAGAGAAACATTCACCCAGCCTGCATCGAAGCTGGCATTGTATTTTTTGTAAAAATTGATGGCTGGTTCGTTCCAGTCCAGGACCTGCCAAACCATTCCCGAGAACTTTTTTTCTTTGGCTTCTTCAATCAGCCTTTCGAATAGAAATTTACCGAGCCCTTTGCCCCTCATCTTTTCAGTAACAAGAATATCTTCCAGATACATGCGTTGGCCCTTCCATGTAGAATACCTGACATAGTAAAGAGCGAACCCTTCCACCCTTCCATCCACTTCAGCCACAAATGCCCACCATACCGGGTTTGGTCCGAATCCACTTTCTGAAAAATGATCCAGGGTAACGGTAACTTCTTCCGGTGCTTTCTCATATACTGCAAGCTCGTTTACGAGCTCCATCAGTCTTACACAATCTTCCTTAATGGCACGTCGGATGACTACATTCATATCAGGTAATTTGAAAAAAGATCAGCTTACGCCATTTACTTCCATGGTCTTGTCGATCTTAAGCACCAGGCCCTGTAGTACTTTGCCCGGACCTACTTCGGTGAATTTGGTTGCACCGTCTGCGATCATCGCCCTAACCAGTTGTGTCCACTTTACTGGGCCGGTTAACTGGTCGATCAGGTTGGTTTTAATATCGTCGGGGCGGGTCACAGCTTTAGCCGCAACATTCTGATATATCGGGCAAACGGGGTTATGAAATTTGACAGACTCGATTGCTGTTGCCAGTTCTTCTTTTGCGGGCAGCATCAGGGGCGAGTGGAAAGCACCTCCCACCGGCAAAAGCATAGCCCTTTTTGCACCAGCGGCCTTCAGTCTTTCACAGGCCACCTGAACAGCATTATTCGACCCTGAGATCACCAGTTGACCCGGGCAATTATAATTTGCAGGCACTACCACATCATTCAGTTCTTTCGATACTGCGTCACAGATCTCTTCCACTTTTGCATCATCCAATGCCAGAACAGCTGCCATAGTTGAGGGATTGAGCTCACAGGCTTTCTGCATGGCTTCGGCCCTTATGCTGACCAGTTTAAGGCCATCTTCAAATGACAGTGTACCATTGGCCACCAGTGCAGTGAATTCACCCAGGGAATGGCCGGCAACCATCTGGGGGGTAACGCCTTCAAGGCTTTTATACGCAATAAGAGAATGAAGGAATATAGCGGGTTGTGTTACCCGGGTTTGCTTAAGGTCTTCTTCGGACCCGGAAAACATGATATCTGAAAGTCTGAAGCCGAGGATCTCATTGGCCTGCTCAAACAATTTGCGGGAAAATGCACTGTTATCGTAATACTCCTTACCCATTCCCGGGAATTGCGAACCCTGGCCGGGGAAAATATATGCTTGCTTCATGATCTAAGGTTGGGGGGCGAAAGTACGCAAAACTGGTCAAAATAAAGGGGCAGAATAGATAGGGAATTAGGCAGATAAGAAGATAGGGAGCTTCCTTAGTGCATGATGCGTTAAGAATGCTCCCTATCTTTCTATTTTACTATCTAACTATCTAAATTAGTGGAGTTTAGATCCTATGAGACGTATAAATTCGCTCCTGGATTCATTTCTTTCAAATTCGCCCCAAAAGGCCGAAGTAGTGGTCACTGAATTCTGTTTTTGCACCCCGCGCATCATCATGCATAAATGTGAGGCTTCAATTACCACAGCCACACCAAGGGGATTAAGGGTATCCTTGATCGCTTCAAGCACCTGTGTGGTAAGCCTTTCCTGAACCTGGAGGCGGCGCGAAAATACATCCACCACCCTCGCAATCTTACTCAAGCCTGTGATCCATCCATTGGGGATGTACGCGATATGCGCCTTGCCATAAAACGGAAGCATATGATGTTCGCAAAGACTATAGATCTCAATATCTTTCACGATCACCATTTCACTCACCTCTTCATGAAACTTGGCAGAGTTCAGAATCGCCTTGGCGTCCATATGATATCCCTGCGTAAGGTATTGCATGGCTTTAGCCACTCGCTCCGGGGTTTTCAGCAGTCCCTCCCTGTTTGGATCTTCCCCTAGAAGAGCCAGTGATTCACGATAATTTTCAGTAAGGCTGGACGTTATCTTATCTCCGTACTGTTCTACTTTTTTATAAGCCATGTTATGGTTTGTATTTTTTGTTCCCTAGGCCGGGTATTCCACAAAATTTCTTGGCGTTTCATAGAGCGTGATCTTAAGCTCAAATTTGCTGTCTATCGCAGGCCTTAAAAGATCGTAGATCACAATAGCAATATTCTCGGCCGTAGGGTTAAGATTTTTGAATTCAACAGTGTCAAGATTCAGATTCCTGTGATCGAATTTATCGATCACTTTTTCCCTGACCAGATCGGAAAGAACCTTCATATCCATTACATAACCGGTCTGGGGGTCTGGCACACCAGTCAGTTTTACGATCAAATCGTAATTATGCCCGTGATAGTGCGGAAGATTGCATTTTCCAAAAACACTGGAGTTGGTTGCTTCATCCCAATCAGGATTGTTCAACCGGTGTGCAGCATTGAAATGCTCCCTTCTGAAAACCGCCACTTTTCGTTCCATAGAAAATAAATAACGGTTGTAAGGTAAAAAAGTTTGGGGAGGGCTGAAATACTAACCGTAATATTCCACGTAGATCCTGGGGGTCTCTACCAGTTTGATACAGTGAAGTTCTACCGCAGCCGGCATTAGCGGCTTAAGTTCATTCCAAATGCCCATGACCAGGTTTTCGATAGAGCACATTTTGCCCTTCATGAAGTCCACGTCGAGATTCAGGTTCCTGTGATCCAGTTTCTCTACCACAGAGTCCTTAATGATCCTGCTCAGCAGTTTAGCATCCACAATGAATCCCGTATCAGGGTCTGGCTCGCCTTTTACTGTTACCAGCAGTTCGAAATTGTGCCCGTGCCAGTTATCGTTGGCACAACGCCCGAAAACCTCGTCGTTCTTCTCCCTGCTCCAATTGGGGTTATAGAGCTTGTGGGCCGCATTGAAATGTTCTACTCGTGTCAGAAATACCATGATACTAAAGAGCCCGCAAAGTTAACACTTAAGCGATTAATATCCGAAATTTGCAGGATGAACATCCTTTTGATCGCGGCCACCCGGAAGGAGATCGAACCCCTGATCCACTACCTTTCAGAAAGGATCTATCTGCGTAAAAATCAACGTGTAGACGTTGTTGTGGCAGGTGTTGGCATGATGGATACCACTTACTGCCTGGCCAAAAAGTTTTCGCAGTATAAGTACACCATGGCCATACAGGCTGGCATTGCCGGCAGTTTTCACCCCATATTTGCCCCCGGCATGGTAGTAACCATTAAAGAAGATATGGTGGGTGACATGGGGGTGATGCAAGACAGGGAATGGCAGGATGTATTTGACCTGGGGCTTGCGAAAGACAATGGCGGGCCCTGGAAGAATAAAAAGCTGATCAACCCGCATAAAGAGCTTTTGGGCAAGATCCAACTGGAATCTGTCAGAGGCATAACCGTGAACCAGGTTTCAACCAACCATGAATTCATCCAGGGCATGAAAGACAAATACATGCCAGTTACGGAAAGTATGGAAGGCGCCGCTTTTCATTATGTATGCCTGAAAGAGTCTATCCCCTTCATTCAGTTCCGGGGTATTTCCAACATGATCGGAGAAAGGGATAAGAAGAATTGGAAGATGAAACAGGCCATAGAGGCCCTTAATGCTGAAGTGATCAAATACCTGAATCAAATAACTGATCCCTATTAAATGAAACTAACTATTGGCTTTTCGCCCTGCCCTAATGATACGTTTATATTCGACGCACTTGTAAACCGGAAGATCGATACTGGCAACCTGGAATTTGAAGCCGTGATGGAAGATGTTGAAACTTTGAACAGGTTGGCATTACAGGAAAAACTAGACATCAGCAAGATCAGCTATGGCGTTTTACCCCGTATTCTTCCTGCCTATAAAGTACTGAGTGCAGGCGGTGCCTTAGGCATGGGCGTGGGACCACTTCTGATCACATCCGGCCCCATCGACCCGGAACAGGTCAACGACCTGACTATAGGTTTACCGGGTATGAATACAACGGCCCACATGCTTTTTACATTGGCATTTCCAGATGCCATGAAGAAAAAATTCATGGTATTTTCATCTATCGAAGATGCGGTGTTGAATGGCGAAGTTGATGCAGGAGTGATCATCCATGAAAATCGCTTCACTTACGAGGCTAAGGGTTTATATAAGGTGATGGACCTGGGCGAACACTGGGAGAAAACCACTGGTAATCCTATTCCTTTGGGAGGCATTATAATGAACAGGCGATTTGACAACAGCTTGATGGAAAAGGTCAACCATCTGATCCGGGAGAGTCTTATTTATTCGCGAAACACCTACCCACAACTTTCTGAATTCGTCAGATCCAATTCGCAGGAAATGGAAGAAGATGTGATGAGAAAACATATTGAATTATATGTAAATGATTATTCCCTGGATCTTGGATCAAAGGGAAAAGCTGCAGTATGGCAAATGCTTGAAATAGCAGGAAATCTTTTCCCTCAGCCTGTAGCAGGCAGTTATGAAGTCTTCCTGTAAATATAAGCCCGGTATTGCAGGTTGCAGGTTTCAATTCATTACCCTGCTATTTGAACCGCTTCTTTATATACTTCAAGACAACGGTTTCTTGCCAATTCATGATCAACTACCGGCCTGGGATAAACGAATTCCTGGAATTCAGGGACCCATTTTTTTATGTAAGAAAGATCCTTATCAAACTTTTCCGTTTGCAGGTATGGATTGAAGATCCTGAAATAAGGTGCAGCATCACAACCACTGCCCGAGGCCCATTGCCAGCCCCCGTTATTGGAAGCCAGGTCGAAATCAAGAAGTTTTTCGGCAAAATAGGCTTCGCCCCAGCGCCAGTCGATCAACAAGTGCTTACATAAAAAAGAAGCCACTACCATTCTTACCCTGTTATGCATGAATCCTGTAGCGTTCAGCTCACGCATACCCGCATCAACGATGGGATACCCCGTTTGTCCCTCACACCATTTCTTAAATTCATCTTCGTTATTTCTCCATCGGATCAGGTCATAAGCAGGTTTGAATGCTTTCCCCTCTCCCACTGCCGGATAATTCCAGAGTATCATCTGATAAAATTCACGCCATATCAATTCATTAAGATAGGACTCACTCAGGTCTTTGACCTTCGTCACCAATTCTCGGATACTGATTGTACCAAAGCGAAGGTGAACGCTTAACCTGGAGGTACCCTGTACCCCTGGAAAGTCGCGTTGTTCCTTGTATTTACGCACAAGTTCATCTTTGACATGATCAGGCGGAAATACAAGATCCATGTCATGAAATCCCATAGACTCCAGCGATGGTATTTTCATGGGTGCCTGCTGATAGAATCCCGCCTGGTATTTCGAAAGGTCAAATGGCTTGATCCCCTGATGTTGCAACAACGCCTTCCATTTCCTGCTATACGGAGTGAAAACTGAATAAGGCGTTCCGTCATCTTTCATTACTTCATTCCTCTCGAAGATCACCTGGTCTTTATAACTATGAAATTCAGTTCCGTTAGTCCTGAGAAAACCGGCAACAGCATCATCCCTTTTTATCGCATAGGGCTCATAGTCATTATTCGTGTATACGTTGGCGATAGTATACCTGGCATTCAGCTGCTCAAACACCTCCAGTGGTTTGCCATAATATACTTCCAGGCTGCTGCCCAGCCTTACGAGCTTCTCCTGCAGGGCATTCAATGCCCTGTGTATGAAAACCAACCTCCTGTCGTGTTTGTCTTCCAGTCCATCGAGGATATCCCGGTCAAAAATAAAAATGGGCACCACAGGGTTGCCCTGTTTCAAAGCGTGAAAGAGGCCTGTATTGTCGTACAAACGAAGATCCCTCCTGTACCAGAATATATTGATCTGTTGATTTGGCATGGCTAATGAATAAACAGAATCTACCGGAATTGGTTGAGCGATCAGGAAAATAGGGGGCTGATGTATTCACGGAACAGGTGAACCGAGCTGGCATTTGAAAGCATAGGTTTTTCACCCACGAAAGACACCCATTGAATTCCCCTGAAAGCATTAGTTAGAAAAACTTCTTCGGCCTGCAACAGTTCATCCGGGGCCAATGGTTGTTCAAAGATGAGTGCATTCTCCAGGAGGTGCCGGCGCATGACGCCGTTAATGGGTCCTTCAGATAATGGAGGAGTAAAGATTTTCCCCTCTTTCACCCAATAAATATTGGCAATAGTGGAATCAGCTATTCTGCCATAGCTGTTCAGGACCAGTGCATCATTCCACTTTTTCTCCCTGGCATAGAGGGCTCCCTGCACATAGGGCAGGAAATTGTTTGATTTTATGGAAGAAAACTTATCAGCGCTTTTCCTGGCATCTTCATAGATGCCTATCCGGAGACCGTTTATGTTCAGTGATAGTGACTCTGCCGGAACGGGCCAGCTTTGAATGATGAAACCTGGAGTTTGGTGGGTTTTATCGGTTAGTCCGCCTTCTCCCCGGTATACTGTTATCCTGATCCGGGCGTAGGCCAGGCCATTCTTTTTAACGAGTGCCTGGATCTGTTGTAACAAGTAGTCTGCAGTAAATAATTTGGGGATATCGAATCCAAGGGCCTGCATGCCGGAAAACAGCCTTTGTTCATGAAAATGCCATAGCGGCAGGGCATTATTATGTAGACGGATGGTCTCGAAGAGGCCGTCGCCATAACGGAACGACCTGTTATCAGCCGAAATAACGGGATCATTCTCCTGGTGAAATCTACCATTATGAATGAAGGAACCGGGCATATTATTTATCGATGATACCGCTTTTCACGGCGAACATGACCAGGCCGGCCATTGACTTGGCGCCAGTTTTTGTTTTGAGTTTATCGCGGATCGCTTCTACTGTACGCGGGCTGAGATCAACCATATCCGCAATTTCCTTGGTGCTTTTCTCTTCGCACATCAGTTTAAGGATGGTCACTTCCTTGTCGGTCAGTTTGGTATCGAGGGGAAGGCCGGCTTCAGCCTGGCGTTTCATCCTGAGTCCGTCGATCAGTGCCTTATTAGTGAGAGCGTTAAAGTAGTATTCCTGCTGGAATGTGGTTTTCACTGCTTCATAGATCACTTCAGAATCGGAGTTCTTGGTGAGGTATGCGTTAGCGCCCAGTTCCATGAGTTTTGAGATCATGGAATGATCGTTATGCATGGTGAGCATGATCACCTTGATGTTGGGATAAAGTTTCTTGATCTCGGGTAGTGTGGTGATCCCGTCCATGATGGGCATCTGGATATCGAGCAGGATCACATCTGGCTGGATATGTTTGAGCAGGTTGAGCAGTTGCATGCCGTTATCTGCTTCGGCAACCATTTTGATATCTTTTTTCATGGACAGGGCGGTTTTCACCCCTGTTCTGAAGAGGACGTGGTCATCTGCGATAGCCACTTTAATTTGATCGCCTGCATCTTCCTTTTTCATTGGATCTGGGTTTTTTGGGTTTTATGCTAAGGGATATGGATGTAAAATTACCCTGCAATTATAGCAATTTCCTGAGGATCAGCACATAGTAAAACTACCCGAATTCGGGGTTGGTAAATTTCCCATTGGGGTCAAATAACCGCTACTCTATGGTGTTTTTCTGTAAAATCTCTGGTCATTTCACCATTTCCTATTGATTCTGCTTACCTAGATTTGGGGTATGGTACGTTGGATTTACATATTCAATTTAATCTATGTCATTATAGAACTCCTTTACCCCATAACGTGTATAGTCGTTATGAGACGGATTCTAAAATTCAATAAAGTCAACCCACAATTAAACAATAACCTACCTAAGGCTACTCTAATATTCCTAGCATTTTGCATCCTGGGAATCATTTCCCACACCAAAATAATAATCACAACATTTGGACAATTCCCATTCATTCTTTTCTTAATAGCAGAGATTAGCTACCTGTGGTACCTGATGAACTTAAGTTTAAAAAACTTGAGATTGAAGACAATCTTTACTTTCTTATTAATTTTGATGGTATTATTTATCCCATTCCTCGCCTCCAAAGAATATAAAGCGACTCTCTATGATCCGCTATTTGCTGCAGAGTCTTTGATAGCCAGCTCTATATCATTCGCATACTTCACTCAATTAGGTGATGAAATAAAAGATAAAAATGTACTTGAAGACCCCATCACTTTGATAATGCTCGGGCTATTCTTCTGCTATAGTTTACCATTTGCATATAATACAACGATCACAGTTATTAATTTCATTGAGCCATCATTGTTTAATAAAATAAAATCAAAAGAATTTGATCAATTTCTCCTTATAACTATATCGAGAGTAGGAACTATCTGCTATATAATATTAAATATCTTTTTCTACAAAGCTTTCAAATGGAAAACTCTAGCTCAAACTGGTACTTAATTGTTACCATAATTTTCTTAACCACGCTAATAATTTCATTTTATGGATTCATAATTTATAAGACAATTAAAAATTATAATCAGCAATCTCTCTTATTACAGAGAAACATTGAAGATTTAAAGTTTAAGCAAGAAAAACTTCTTTTACAAACGGAAATAGAAATTCAAGAACAGACATTCCAGTTCATTTCAATGGAGATTCACGATAATATTACACAAGTCTTAAGTTTATCAAAATTGCATCTGAACTGTCTAGAATTGAATAAAGATGCCGAAAATTTAGATCGCTTAACTAAGTCTAAGGATTTAATATCAAAGTCTTTGGAAGACTTAAGTAACCTGTCGAAAAGTCTAGATTCGGACATTATTGAAAGCCATGGCCTTACACACGCGATTCAATATGAAATCGAACGTTGGAAAAGATTTACAGATGACAAAATTGAATTGGAATTAATAGGAAATGTTGAATTTCTAAAGCACAAGAATGAGTTGCTAATTTTTAGAATCATACAAGAAGCGCTGAATAACATTATTAAATATGCCAAAGCGAGTTGCATCGTCATTAAGATCGAACGCAATGAAAGTGAGTTAATAATTTCCATAAAAGATAACGGCATTGGGTTTGATCTTGAAAAGGTATACGAAAACAAAAAGGTTGGAAAAATGTCTGGCCTAAAGAATATGAGACAACGGGCAGAAATTTTAGGCGGTAAATTAACGATAAATTCTAGACCCGGAAATGGTTCGACTATAGAAGCTATAATACCAGTTAATATTAAATCTCTAGAGAATGATAAAAATAGCATTGGCCGACGATCACAAACTATTGCGTAACGCATTGGCGGCCCTGATAAATTCCTATGGTGACTGCGAAGTAATATTTGAAGCTAACACTGGTCAGGAATTTTGTGAGTTGGTGAAGAGCAAACAACCAGATGTTGCTATCCTAGATTTTAATATGCCCGATATGAACGGATATGAATGTTCAGACTGGTTAAAGAAAAATTATCCGGATATCCACGTACTGATATTAAGCATGTATGATACTGAATTAATGCTGATAAAGATGCTTCAGTCAGGTGTTAAAGGATTTATGAAAAAAGACATTCATCCTACTGAACTTTACAAAGCAATACATTCGGTAGTAGAAGAAGGTTATTATTATTCGGCTTATACTAGCACTAAACTGGCTGGTTTCTTTAGAGATTCCGCAACAACACCTATCTGGAACAAGATCATGACTGAGCAGGAATTG
>DATGXN010000123.1:0-10787 GCA_035298945.1 Chitinophagaceae bacterium
CAGCGGCCTGATCAAAAAAGAGGTACTGCTGTCCCGCTCGCCTTTCAGCTGCATGATCCGGTATAGATCTTCCAACACAGGAGTACCCAAGGGCAGCGATTGAGCAGTGGCAGAACTTACGCCACTCATTACCAAAACAAGTAAACAAATAATACGTTTAGTCATCTTCATATACATCAAAATGCATTCTTCTCTCCTTTCACCATATTGACCAGGGTTTGAACTATGATCTGCTGATCCAGCCAAAAGGTCCAGTTTTCTATATACCATAAATCCGATTCCACTCTTTTCTGCATCATTTCAGGATCCCGGGTTTCACCACGGTGACCATTCACCTGCGCCCAACCGGTGATCCCGGGTTTCACCATATGGCGTCGCATGTAGTTTTCTATCATGTCCTTCGACATCAGATTAAGGGGAACCGGATGTGGCCTTGGACCAACTACCGACATAGAACCCATCAACACGTTGATGAATTGAGGTAACTCGTCCAGGTTTGTCTTTCGCAAAAAAGCACCGATTGGTGTAAACCGGGGGTCGTTTTTCCGGGCCTGCTGATAGATCCCATTATCATCCACATCCCGACTGGTGCAAACCATAGAACGAAACTTGTAACAAATGATCGATCTGTTATTCATGCCCCATCTCTCCTGTTTAAAAAACACCGGGCCCTTTGAACTGATCTTGATGATGATGGCAATGATGGGAAATAACCAACTGAATACAAGCGTGATGATCAGTATGGAAAACAGAATGTCGAAGCACCGCTTCAGAATTCTATTATCGATGATATCCAGGGGAAGTGCGCCGAGTGTGATGATCTGGAGATTACCCAGACTGTCCACCTGCAATTTACGCGGGCCATACTGTTGATAATCCGGGATGATACGGATGCGTTTGCCTTGTTTCTCCCCTACCGTTACAATTTTCTGAAGCACCTCTTCTTCAGTAGGCATAGTGACAACAATATCATCCAGCTCATGCCTGGCCAGGATCTTATCTATTTCAGAAGCTCTACCAAGATAATAGCCATTCAGAGACGCGTTTCTTGTATCGTCAATAAAACCCGTCAGTTTGTAGCCATAGTTCTCATTCTTAACATACTGCTGGTAAAACTCTATTCCATTGATCCCGGCCCCTACGATCAAGACCTTCCTGATGATGTTCTGGTGGCTTCTTATTCTTTTGAATAATATTCTTATGGCGAGTTTCTGAACAGGAAGCGTGACAAACATCAACGAGCAGTGCATAACAATATGGGACCTGCTGAACGGATGTTTGATCAGGAAAGCAAAAAACACAAACGAGATCAATAAACTGTATAGAACGAATGTTTTGCAGAATACGATCCACTCCTGGGAAAACGGGATCTCCCGGAAATCTTCGTACAAGCCAAATACCCGGGCACAGAAGAACCAGGTGGCCAGGCTGGCCAACACAATGGCCAGTTTCGAGTTGGTTAAGAAGTGGCCCTCATTGACAATCAGCCAGTTTTGAACCAGGGCAACGATCAAGGCAATGATTACAAGATCAGCAATGATTTTAACCCTTGTCGAGAGGTTATTGATACTTTTCATAGTTTGAGAGGATGGTGTTAGGTTAGGTAATAATGGTCAGGACTTCAATGTTGCATTTATGTATTTATTTCTTGATCTGAATTGAATACCCAAAATTTCCAGCGATGCAAAAAAAATAAAAGCGGGAATGGTTTTGGAGTAACGTTTCCATAACCTGCGCGGTTCCTGGATAAGCCGGTATAACCATTCAAGGGAAGCCTCTTTCATCCATACCGGGGCATGTTTTGTATGGCCTGCCATATAATCAAAGCCGGCTCCAATGCCAAAAAGAATACCCTTTTTGACTTTATCATGATGATCATACATCCAGCGTTCCTGCTTGGGGGCTCCTAAACCCACCCAAATAAAATCAGCTCCTGACTCATTGATCAACCTGATGAAATAATCATTATCCCAGTCGGCTGCAGGTTTGTATGGGGGCGCGATCATACCCACGATTTCTGTACCGGGATATCCGGATTCAATGGCCAACCGCAATTTTTGCAGAGTTTCCTCTGAACTTCCGAAAAACAAATGGGATACATTATCCTTGCGTCCCCAGTCGATAAATTTCTCCATCACCGTGGGCCCGAACAGCCTGGATATATTCTTATGGCCTTTGATTTTTCCAACCACCTCCAAAGGTTTCCCATCCGGTATAGAGAGGAAGGCGTTATTGATGATCGCCCTGAAACCCGGATCATTGAAACCTTCCATGATCGTGTGCACATTATTCACCGTCACATACCCCTTCCTGGAATTGTTTCGCAGTTCGTTCAGGGTATGATCATATAATTCCCGGTAATCTTTAAAACAGTCAAGGTTATTGCCAAGTATATTCGCCTTCATCCCCATAACTCATATTTCTTCATAGATCTTCAACATCTGTTGGGCAAATTTTTTCCAACTATATCGTTCCAGGTTTCGGTATCCGGCGCGAACAATATTTTCCCGAAGCGTTTTGTCAATGATGTACTCATACATCTTTTCCCCCTGGCGAGCCAGGCTCCAGGCGCCGTTCAGGTAAAGCACCGAATCTCCGCCCACTTCTCCGAAAACAGGAATATCTGAACAGATCACAGGTATCCCATTTGCCTGCGCTTCTATGATAGGCAGACCAAACCCTTCATATTCTGACAGCAAAACAACCCAGTCAGCGTGCTGATAGATATCGCTGATGTCAGACTTGCGATCATATTCAATAAAACCTATCCTCTCTTTCACCGCAGATCGATCAATCCGGGTTAAGATCTTTTTATAATAATCATGATCATGTATATGACCGCGGAAAAACAATCGGGCCGGTATCTTATGCCTGGTCAGCATCTGTTCAAATACATCGATAAGCCGGAGATGCCCCTTGTGAGAATGAAAAGCAGCAATGCAATAAATATTGATTTGGGCAGCATTACCGGCGTTGTTACTGTTTTCCCTGGCTTTCATCGAAGTCGCCAAAGGAGTTACGATCACTTTCTCCAGGGCTGTTTTATAATTTTCAACAATCTCATTTTTGATAAAACCAGAGGGTGTGCAAATGAGTTTGCTCTTCCTTATTGCCCGGTCATTGACGGTATCGAAATAAAAATACTGGAGCCGTTTCGAAAGGCTTTCACGGGTGTATTTCTTTTTTTTATAGAAAGATGACATGCAGTCATGAATGGTCACTATAGTGTTAGATGGCGAAAAAAAAGGCACTTCAAAATAAAGCTTATGTAACACGGCTTTCCTGCTATACACTAAGGCTGGAAGATAAAGGTGCACATAGACTAACCTTAAAGGGAAATTCTTCAGGTTCGCAGCGATCTTTTTGACCCTGATGTTTTTTAAGGGCAGATTGAAATCTGCATTGACCAGGCAGAGAAAATGCACATCGCCAGCTCCATGGTCAAGAGCGGCGTCCAGTTCAGTCAAGAGGTTGGCCGCATAGCTCCAAATGCCGCCACCAGCGCCTCCCTTGCCAGGATAGATCGTAGCTGCGTCAATGATAATGGTTTTCTTAGGTTTCATGGGATAACAAAATCAACTAACACATCAAGGTTCAACCCACCTGCACGATGGATTATTAACTTCGAACATATTTCGCTCTTCAAAACAACTGTTGGCGAAAATCTGATAGGATAACCTGCCCCTATGCCAGAGTGTGCCGTACACTAACCTGGAAAAATAGAAACCGAGTTTGAGTATTGGATTGGCAAACCTGAACCATCCCGGCAGATTGGAACTGACATACTGCTCAATCTCCTTTTTTGATATAGGATCCTGGCTTAGATTATTTCCCGTGAATGTGAATACCGAGATGAACTTCTTCAGGTGGGCCCCCTTGAAGTTTTTTTTCTGTACCTGGTATAGAAAATCCACATCGGCAATGGAACGGAGAGATGCATCATATTTCAACTCTTCGATCACCCTTCTCCGGTAAAACAGTGTACAGGTGAATGTGTACAGATAGTTACTGAAAAAGAAGGGCCAGAAGGGCGGGAAAGCCTTTCTGCATGAAATAAATTCACCTTTTTCATTGACCATCAGGAAGTCACCCACGATGTAATCCACATCCGGGTTTTTCTCAAAATAATCAATCACATATTCCAGCACCCCAGGGAGGTATTGTTCATCGGCATTCAAATGCCCGATGATCTCGCCTTTTGCCAAGGCCAAACCCTTATTCAGTGCATCATACATTCCCCTGTCCCGTTCCGAGATCCATTGAATGCTTTGCCTGCTGCCCAGCCATGCTGCAGTGCCGTCTGTTGACCCACCATCAATTACGATGTGTTCCTTATCAACACGCTGATCATGCACTGAAAACACACAGGGCTTCAGGAAGGAAAGCATGTTATATACGGGCGTGATAATGGATATTTTAGGTGCCATGTTGCTAAGCCGCAAGAGCCGCTTGTTTATTTTTCAGGATCTTTAAAAGCACGATTTGCAACCCGATATAGAGACCCAGGTAGACTGAAAAATTGTAGGCAAACCCGTAAAATACCTGGGCGATCAGAACTACCCGAAGGCAGAGCCGGTATGGTTCAGCGGCGTCTATCAATCCCGAATAGTTTTTCAACAATGAATTCTGCCTGATCAGTGAAAAGATGGCCGCTACATAAGCCATTACACCTATCAATCCTGTTTTCTGAAACAAGTGAATATAAATGCTGTGCGGTGGATAATTGATCGTCTCGTTCAGTGCTTCAATATAATATTCAAAATATCCTCCGAATCCCTGCCCGAACACCGGCGACTGTAATCCTTGTTCAATCGCAATAGCTTGTATCATCAATCGCCAGCTGCCGGTTTCATCGGCTGTGATGTCAAATGCACTTTGTATAGGAGTGATCACGGGTTGAACAAGTGCAGGGAACAAAATGAAGGTCAGCATCAATAACCCCGCACCCAGGGCAGACAGTTTCAGGATCTGCTTGAATTTTCCCTGCTGAATAAATACGATCACCAGGGCAATGGCCAGACTTAAGAATGCGGCCCTGTTCTTAGTAAACAGGATGATGGCTGTCAGCAACAAAATCAGCATCGGCCTCCACAGCGTTTTTTTCTTTTCCCTGTTTTGCAAAAAGATCAGCAAGATCACGGCAGCGCCCAGGTGAAAAGTTTCTTCACTACCGAGGTATCTTATGCCCCTGTCATCTTCCAGTTTGAGGTTCTCCTGGTTTGCGGCCGCAATGAAAAATCGCCCGCCATACATCAGTTCTATAACCAGTAAAACCAGCACATTGACGGTGACCAATAACCAGGAAAGTGAAAACATCTTTTCAAAATCCCGAAACCCCCTGATCTGTCCGCTATAATAGAAGTACACAGGCACAGAGAAAAACAGCAGCCAATAGAAATATCTTCCTTCACCCAGGGCGCTGAATCCAAATTTGGTTATCCCATAACCGATCGACAGAAATAATACCGCAATAAATCCAAGCCACCATTTACTGATATCCGGAAACTGAAGCTTCGTTCTTAACGAGATAGCAGCCAGGCACCAGAAGAAAAATGCGAAAACCAGGTCAATGATATAGGCCGATGTGTTCCCCACCTGCACGATCGGGATCACTGTTATGTCGGCCAGCAACAGCGAGCTGAAAAAAAGGATGATATAGTAGATCACCATCACAGGGATCTATACAGGGATTTGGTTTGTTCAAACGTTCTATCCCAGCCAAACTCATTGGCCCTCGAGAGACCTTTTTGAATCAGCTCATCTCTTAACGCCGGCTCATAGAAGACATCCTCGGCTGATTTTAATAAACCATCAGCATCTCCTGCATTAAAATATAGTACGGCATCGCCACCCACTTCAGGCAGAGAGCTTGAATTAGAACTGATCACCGGGCACTTATTCCGTGCAGCTTCCAGTAAGGGCATTCCAAAACCTTCATACAAAGACGGATATATTAAGGCAATTGCTTTCTGGTAAAGAAAACTGAGCTGGTCATCAGATAGCGAAGGGAAAAAATGCACCTGCTGCTTAAGCCGAAGCCTTTCGATCTGGATCACCTCATCCCTGGAAAAAACACCACCGCCAGCACAGATCAATCCTGCCCCACATTCTCTCAGTAAAGGAGCGATCGAATCCAGCATAAAAGAGAAATTCTTGTAGCCTTCTCTTTTCCCTACAAATAAGAAAAACCTCGCAGCGGGCAGCTTAAGAAAATCTTCCGGATATGTCTTTGTCTCCCTCTCCACACCATGATAGATGACCTCGATCTTTTCATGAGGCACCTGGATGAACCTAAGAATGTCTCTCTTCGTAGATGCTGAAATGGCGATCACTTTATCACTTCTCCTGATCAGTTCTTTCTTTGCCTCAAGCATAGAGTAAGAACTGTATCGTTCCTTCATCCCGAAGATCTCATAGATCATATCATGTACGGTCAGCACCATTTTCTTATCGCCCACATGATCCAGAAAATATGGATTGTAGTAGGTTGGATGGAAGATGTCAAACTGGCCTTTCCTCAGTTGGTTAACCGCCTGGCGTTTGTTCAGGATCTTCAGGATCCTCCTTTGCCCTCTGAAATCCTGATCCGGGAAGAATTTTGAAAAATTCATTTTCCCATTCAGCTGAAGGGCATAGAGGTTATTGGAGAATTTACCAGCCACATCGATCTCAAGATCCTGGTCAGCACTGAACTGATCCATCAACTTGTAAAAGTATTTTGAGATACCTCCAATTCTATCGTTGGTGAAGCACTGATGATCGTAGAGAATTCTCATGCCTGGCTGATGGTTTTTTTCAGATCATACATGTCCGTCATGGTCTTAGTTTCCCTCTTGATCCATTTATCGAAAAGCCCTCTGCTACTGAGTTTCAGAGCCAGGTAAAACAAAGCCGGATTGATCTTTCTTGCGGTCAGCAGGTGTATCGATCGGTTATCCGAATACAGGTTCATATTCAGTTTTGCCGCCAGGGCTTTAAGGCTTTCAATACAGTAAATCCCCACGTGTTGCCCGTGTTCCAATCCATAATACCACCATTCGCTGGTTTTAGGGATTCGATCCTGGGCATAGAGTTCGGTAGTGAATAAAATGGAATCTGAATAGACCCGCATTTTCTCGATCTCTGCGATCGGTTCCTCCAGGTGTTCAAACACTTCAAAAGCTGTCACCAGGGAAACTTTTTTATTATCGGGGATCTCAAAACCTCTTGCCGTCAGATTTTTGCAATATGGATCCTGCCAATAAAAATCATAGCCCAGGTCCCGCATCATCCTGGTGAAGATCCCATAGCCACCGGCATAGTCCAGGAATTCGGAATCGCTTTTATAAAATATCGAGATGATCCCTGCCGTGATCTTCGAGAGCCGAAGGTTCCTGGCGAGAATTCCCGTATCCGTAATGTTGATGGCGCTATTGTATGATTCTTCCAGCCAATAAGGATCTTCGGTTTGAATAAATCCACAGGATCCACAACGGTAATACCAGATCTTATACTTTCCCATGATCACCGCTTCATCAAAATATGAGGTTGGCCGTGTACAGATTTTACAGTTCATCTTTTTAACTTTCAATCACAGTGGTCAAAGCCTGTTTGAACTGCTGTTTAAAGGCAGCTGGCGAATGATTGGCATGTACATATTCAGAGACCTTTCGTCTTTGCCTGAGAATTTCATCTGCGGGTAATGAAGATGCTTCTATCATGGCTTCCCTGACAGATGCAGGTGTTGCTTTTTTGATCTCAATCCCAAATCCCTGCAAGTTCACCCCGGATTCTTTGGTCACCACCGGGATCAGGCCACTGGCCATGCAGGTGATCACAGAGGAGGCCGTGCCTTCTGAGCATGTGGGTAAAATGGTAAATGAATTTCTCGCGATCACCTTGTCCATCTGCTCAGTTTCTGGCCCTATCATGCCCATATAACTGACCTGCCGGTTATCAAAAATTTCGTTCCTGTAACTGTTGCAGAAATCTTTTTCCTTTGAAATATTCCCGCAGATGTCAAGCATGACATTGTTTTGATCCAGTTGGATGGCATCCAGGATCAGATCGAGACCTTTGTGCACCGCACCCGGACCTGAAAACCAGACAAACCCATTAGTATTATCAAGGTCGCTGGAAATGGGGCGTGCATGAGCAATAAAAGGTACAGGTAGTGTAAAGATATTTTCGTGGATCCCCTGGTAGGTCGACTTTGTCCATTCATTTCCTATAATCATCAGGGCATCTGCATTCACTACGCTATTGACCCAGGGCCAGTACACTTCTCGTTGTGGGGAAACCACAACACCTTTGCGTTGATAGAGATACTTCACCCTTGTGGCTTCGGCCAGGTTTGAATAGCCTGGACTGGCGCCGGTGAGATAACAAATTCTTTTTGCACCTTCTTTTAGAGAAACCAAAGACTGCCTGAAAGGGTAACCAAATCCAATGACCAGGTCATATTTGTTATAGTCGATCTTCCCCTGGTATCTGTAGTCCACACCATCTACATTGAATCCCAGCTCGGCCAATGCATCAGCCATTTCTATGGCTTCCACGGCACTACTATGCAGTACCCTGCTATTACCCCTGAATGGAGTCAGGATATAAGATAAAAGCGCAGATTTTGTACCACCATTCTTCAATGATACCGGGGGGCGCCATTTATCTGTTCGATAAAGTACTGCGTTGGTGATCTTTCGCAACATGTGGTAGAATGGTTTCAATTCAGAGCCTCTGCTATCAGCTCGTTGATGGGGTCAATATTTGTTTACCCCTGTCAAAATAGAGGAATGTATAGTAGAGTATCATCAGGCAAATTCCGCCCAGCAGTTTCCAGGCAACAGGTAAAACTTCAATGTTCACAATGATGCAACTGAGGCTGGTGAAGACAATAGCCAGCCAGACATGCGGTGCGAAGACTTCATTCACATAGAATGATAGTGGAACTTCCAGGAATTTTGTGGTTTTAGTCAGTACAATAACTATTAAAAACAGGCTGGTGATCAATAAACCCACAGCAACACCTGTAAGCAAAAATAATTTCCCGAGCAGGGGAAGTAAAATAGAATAGCACAACACGGCCATAATGGAAAAATAGCCCAGTAGTCTTGAGTTGCCGATACCCAGCACCACCTGGTTGGGTATGGTACTGAAGCTGCCCACCAGTGAAGAAATACTCAGCAGGCTAAGGATCACCCAGGATTGTCCTGCGAACTCGCTGCCCATCCAAACCGTCAGTATCTGCCTGGAGAACACCGCAATGAACAAAGAAACAGGAATGGTAAAAGCGGTAAATCCCGTGGATACCCTGATCAGGGTCTGTGCTATGCGCCCCTGCGATAGATCAGTATTCAATGCACTTACATAGGGCATCAATGTACTGGCCGCACTGCTCAACATGCCGCCCAAAGCACCAATGAGTTTGGATGGTACCGTATAGTAGGTAACGGCAGCAGGACCAGCAAAGAATCCAATAATGAACCTGACAATATATGTCGCGAATACATTCGAAATTTTTGATAGGAAAATATGCACGGAGAACCTGAAGAACTGCCTGAGGAGATCCAGATCCATATGCCATCTCAATCTTAGCCGGGGAATTTTACGTACAGCAACGATCATATAGAACAGGGCTAGTAGTGCCGCCGATATGCAATTAATGATGAGCAATTCTTTCAACCCCGAACCGGGAGCAGTGTACAACACGATCAGGGATACCGCATTCAGCAGGAGAATATTTAATGCATCAGCCCTTGATGTGATATGGTATTGTTGCATACCCATCAAGGCAGAAGAAAATACGGCTGAGATCATGGTGAAGAAAAATCCCACAGCAGCGATCCGGATAAGCATTGATGTGACCTGAATATTTGCTTCACCCACATGAAGCACTCGACTGATGGATGCACTCGAAAAAAACAGAATGGAAGATAATACCAGCCCCACCATCACCTGGACCCAGAATGCAGAGAGGATCCCGGGTACGATTTCCGCTTTCCTTTCCTGATCAGTTCGTTCAGATACAAATTTGATCAATCCTTGTCCCATTCCAAGATCAAAAATTCCATAGTATCCGAAAAGACTTGTTACCAGCGTGAAAATGCCAAACTGTACAACACCCAGTTTAGACACAAACAAAGGCAGTGTTACAAAATTGATCAATGAGATCATGAAAAACGATCCGGAGCTATACAGTGCATTTTTGAATAGCTTTTTCTGTGTTACCGCTTTTAAAACTTCCCGTATTTCCTGAACTGGCTTAAACATGCTATGCGTTTTCTTTCCCCAGGCTGAACTTTATAAAGAGGTATACATTAGCCAATACAAGTCCTGCTATGATGGCTATGGCAGTGAGTAGCGCTAAACTTCTTGTTTTCCTGACAAGCGGAAATTCGGGCGCATCGATCACCTGGATCACTGGTGTTTGTTGCATCAGGGCCGTTCTGCTGATCTCCAGGTTTTTGACGATCTCGGCATACAGTGTCTGTAATACCATTTTGTCACGCATATTCAATTCCGCCGGCACAGCAGAGGTGCGCAATCCGGGATTTCCATCCACGATGATCGAACCAGCAGTCTGGTAAGACTTGGCATTCAATAATACTAGAAGAGAATCGGCTTTATTTTCAAGACGGCGGACATTTGTGCTGGCGGTACTGGTTTTGATCTGCACATACATGTTCTTCGCATTCTGGACGATCCGCTCCGCCATGAGCTTGGAAAAGATCTCGTTGGCGGATATTACCGAAACCCTGACCAGCGAACCTTTCTTGATCATCCGTTCCACCACAATATGTTTTTCAACC
>DATGXN010000124.1:0-3921 GCA_035298945.1 Chitinophagaceae bacterium
ATAGCAATATTCGCAAACCTCATCAGGGTTTGGATCAATTGGGCCTTCATAAGTACCAATGAACACATGATCGAATTCATGTTCGGTAAGCCCATTGTCAAAGGCAGCCTTATAGGTAAATGAAAATGCGTCACGTATCTCGGGCTTAATGCCCAGTTCTTCAAATGTGCGGCGGGATGCAGCTTCCAAATTAGTTTCGCCTGGTCGTGGATGGCTGCAGCATGCATTGGTCCATAAGCCGCCACTATGGTATTTGGTAAATGCTCTTTTCTGAAGCAGCATCTCCCCTTTTGTATTGAACAGGAAAACAGAAAAAGCACGATGGAGCAAAGCCTTCTCGTGAGCCTCCATTTTCTCCATGGCTCCGAGATCATTATCATTTTCGTCAACCAATATCACGTATTCCATATAAAACGCAGAGACACAGAGTTTAACGCGGAGACACAGAGAATCTCTGCGTCTCCGTGTCCCCTCCGTGTCTTTTCTTTATAAGATATTCAACTGTGTTCTTACCATCGCCTTCGCTGCTACCCATGCTTTGGCATAATTGGGTATCCTGATCCTCTCTTCGAGTATCCTGCTGGGGCATAATTGTTTGATCTTTCTGAAAAGGCTGAGATAATATTTATAAGCCACGTAAACACCGAACCTGGCTTTGAGGGGAAGTTTAACTATGCCTTCATAAGCATGACGGAAATCTTTCGCTATATCCTCTTCGATCTCGGCCTTCATCCGGGGTGTGAAGTTTGAAAAATCTACACCCGGGAAATACATCCTGTTCAGGGTATGAAAGTCAGCCTTGACGTCACGGAGGAAATTCACTTTCTGGAAGGCCGCGCCCAGTGATCGGGCATGTGGCATCAACTCATCGTACCTGTCTTTCCTGCCCTCACAAAATACATAGAGGCACATCAGGCCCACAACTTCTGCACTGCCATAAATATATTCCTCATAACCTGCCTGGTCGTATTCCTGTTTGGACAGGTCAAATTCCATGCTTTTGAAAAACGCTTCGATCAGGTTGTGATCGATATTGTATTTATTGACCGTGATCTGAAAACTATGCAGAATGGGATTAAGACTGATCCCCTGCTCAATGGCTTGATAGGTTTCTGCCTTGAACCTGGCCAGCAGATCCTCCTTGGGGTGCTCATGGAAAGTGTCCACGATCTCATCGGCAAACCTGACGAAGCCGTAAATATTGTAGATCGGCGTTCTCAGGTCGGCATGCAACATCTTAATGGCACTGCTGAACGAGGTGCTATATCGCTCAGTAGTTATCTTACTGCATTCCTGGCTGACATCGTGAAACAAGCTTATCATTCGTTAGTTTTTGTCGTTCCCTTGCCGTAAATCTAAAAAAAAAGAGATACCAAGGCTAATTTTGATTAATCGGTTTGTCCTAAAAAACAATATAACTAAAAAAGAGTTCAGTTACCGAAGTGCTTTATCACCTGGTCCGCCACCACTTCCCCACTGATCAGGCTGGGCGGCACCCCTGGGCCCGGCACTGTGAGTTGCCCCGTATAGAACAAATTTTTCAGCTTTTTACTCCTGCAACTAGGCTTTAATATCGCTGTTTGGAAAAGCGTGTTGGCAAGTCCATACGCGTTCCCCTTATAGGCATTATAATCTGAAATAAAATCAGCATGCGCATAAGTTCTGCAATACACGATGTTGTCCCGGATATCTTCACCCGTTCTTTCGGCAAATCTTTGTAATATGATATCCAGGTATTTTTTCCGCAATTCCTCCGTATCTCCTTCAAGACCGGCCGCCACAGGAATCAGGAAAACGATGCTCTCACCACCGGCAGGTGCCGCATGGGGATCGGTTTGGGACGACACACTGATGTAGAACAGCGGTGCGTGTGGCCATTCTTCCGTCACATAGATCTCCTTCGCATGTGCATCGAAGGGCACGTCAAAGAATAGAGAATGGTGAGGTACGTTTTTCAGTTTCTTATTGATACCAACATAATACAGGAGACTTCCCGGGGCCATTAGTTTCTTATCCCACCAGGCTTCGGTATAGCTTCTGAATTCAGCCGGTAACAATTTGCTTTCTATAAAATGATAATCCGCTCCGCCGATCACTACATCGGCTTCAAAATCTTCACCCGTATTGCAGATCACTTTCTTTACGGTGTTCTGCTGAATATCGATTGTTGTGACATCACGTTTAAATCTGAATTCCACGCCAAGTTCTACGGCCAGTTTATACATACCCTGAACCACACTGTACATGCCCCCTTCAGGATACCATGTACCTAATTTGATATCGGCATAATTCATCAGGCTGTAAAGGGCTGGCGTATTTTCCGGCAATGCGCCGAGGAACAGAACCGGGAACTCAAGCATTTGCCTGATCCTGGGATTCTTAAACAGCTTATGGATATGCTTTTTAATAGATGTGAAAACGTCCAGCTTGAACACGCCTTTAACCAGGTCCATGTCCATGAACTCAGTCAGACTTTGGCCTGGCTTGAACACCAGTTTATTGATTCCAACTTTGTATTTGTATTCCGCTTCTGCCAGGAACTTGTCCAACTTGGTCGCTGCGCCGGGCTCCATGGTTTCGAGGAGGTTCCTGAATTCTTCGTAATTGGCAGGAATATCCGTGTAGCTGTCGTTCCAATAGATACGATAAGATGGATCCAGCCGGATCAGTTGGTAATAGTCAGTGACTTTCTTCCCGAACTGCGCAAAATATCTTTCAAACACATCGGGCATCCAGTACCAGCTTGGGCCCATATCGAAAGTGAACCCATTTTCACTTAACTGTCGGGCTCGCCCGCCTGGAATGGGATGTTTTTCCAAAACAGTCACTTGCCACCCTGCCTTAGCCATAAAGGCAGCAGCAGAGAGACCTGCAAAACCAGAACCGATAACGACAACTTTTTTACTCAAAATGGTATTGAATTAAAAACTAAAAAGTAAGAAGTAAAAACCGAAGTCTCCACTTTTTACTTTTTACTTTTAAATTTTTAATTAGTACTTGGAAATCTGTTCTTTAAGCAATCTTCTAGCGAAGTGTATCCTGCTCTTGATGGTACCAAGCGGTTCTGCCAACATATCAGCGATCTCGTGGTATTTGAAACCTTCGAAATAGAGCATGAAGGGCTGGCGGAAAATATCCGGCAGGCCATGGATAGCAGCCTGAATTTCTTTGATGCGAAGATTGGATTCGGCAGCATTGGCGATGGCAGATTGCTGATAATCCAGGAGGAAATCATTGGATGATTTATCGAAGATGGTATTCTGCTTAACCTTGCGGCGATAATTATTAATGAAGATATTGCGCATGATGGTGTAGAGCCATGCTTTGATATTAGTACCTACACTATACTTTTCCTGGTTAGCCAGGGCACGATACATGGTCTCCTGCAACAAGTCTTTAGCAGTCTCATGGTCTTTAGTCAGGGTAACGGCGAAAGGTCTGAGAAAATCAGCGTTCTGAACCAGCATCTTATTGAACTCAGCTGTTGCCATATTTTTTGTTTAAATGTGTAGACTGTAAATCTAAACAGAATTCCTGATATAAGACCTTTTTTTGTGTAAGTATTTTGTTAACAGACTTAAACAAATTTATAACTGGCGGTTGTAGAAAATTGGCTAATTGGCTAATCAGCTAATTAATGAATTAGCCAATTGTCTGATTTGGGAGCATAGTTCAATGGAAGGCCTTGCCTCCTCTCTCCTATATCCTCTATCCGCAAAAATGGATGCATAACATTGATTATGAAGGGTTTCCATCCCTTCGTCGAGCCTAATCGCCTGTCCGTCCACCTTCATTTCCCTGAAACTTCGGCGCTCTTTTGCCGGCAGATCGGCTTCATCCACACTCAGAAACCATTTAACCTTTGCTCTTTGAAGATGCAGGATACCCCTGGCCCGTTGGGCACTATATTCCAATAAACCA
>DATGXN010000125.1:0-4749 GCA_035298945.1 Chitinophagaceae bacterium
GTTGAGCGCAAATGCGGTTTTACCTACTGAAGGCCTTGCCGCAAGGATGATCAGATCCGATTTCTGCCAGCCGTATGTTACCCTGTCCAGCGTAGCAAAGCCACTGGGCACACCGGTAACATCTTCCTGGCGGTTACGCATGTCCTCAATACGCTGTATGGTTTTCACCAACACCCTGTCAATGGAATCGAAATTCTTGCGAAGGTGATTGTTGGTGATCTCAAATAGTTTTGATTCTGCATCGTCGAGCAGATCGAATACATCGGTACTGTCTTCATAGGCTTCGCCGATGATCTCTCCACTGATCCGGATAAGCTCACGCTGGATGAATTTCTGCAGGATGATCCGGCAGTGGGTTTCAATATTGGCTGAAGAAACTACAAAATTGGTCAGTTTGGTAACGAAATAAGGGCCCCCGACTATATCAAGTTCCGATTTGGTCTTGAGTTCTTCCACCACCGTCAGCAGGTCAATGGGGCTGTTTTTCGCCGCCAGGGCCTGCATGGCCCTGTAGATCCGCTGGTGAGCATCTACATAGAAACACTCGGGTTTCAGCATTTCCACCACGGTGTCAAAAGCAGATTTCTCCAGCATGATGGCGCCCAGAACAGCTTCTTCAAGCTCTTTGGACTGGGGCGGGATCTTACCGTAAACCAGGGTACTCAGATCATAGGATCTTTTCTGTTGCCTGCCTTTCCGGTCACGGTTTACATTAGTAACGTCCATTTATTTAAAGCAAAAAAAGGTTAGAGTAATATCCTGCAGCTTTGCTCACCATTCGTGTTTGAGGAATGTCAGCGAAAGTCGGGCGGCGAATTTAACCTCTATATATTTCCCTAAAAAAATTTTAGTCAGGGAATAGTTATTGAGAGGTCATTCACCCTGTTTTCCACCAGAAACACGGGGTTTTTAACAACCAAAGCAGGTCTATCCACAAATTAGGAAATTTTCGCAGAGCATTGCCTGCCTTGTGCACAATCCCTGTGCTTAAATAATTAAAGTCTTTTTTTTGGTGGATGTGTCCAACCTACAGTATGGGGTTTCAGGGGTTTTCTGGCTTCTTAGGGTCATTTGGTTATCTTTGCGCGAAGTCAAAATTCCTTCATTTCTTATGACGATCTCTTACAAGTGGCTGCTGGATTATCTTCCCGTTGAACTGGACCCTGAAAAGATTTCTTCCATCCTGAATTCTATCGGGTTGGAAGTGGAAAAACTCGAAAAATATGAAGAGGTCAAAGGCGGACTTGCCGGGCTTGTGATCGGGGAAGTTCTCCAAACCGAAAAACATCCCAACGCAGATAAGCTCACGCTGACCAAAGTGAATATCGGTTCCGGAGAACCACTCTCCATAGTCTGCGGCGCACCCAATGTGGCAGCAGGACAAAAAGTTGTGGTAGCTCCCGTTGGCGCAACGATCTATCCGGTCACCGGAGATCCGCTTACCATGCGGATCGCCAAGATCCGGGGCGTTGAAAGTCATGGGATGATATGCGCAGAAGATGAAGTGGGACTGGGCAATTCACACGCCGGGATCATGGTACTTGATCCATCTGCCGTCCCCGGAACCAGTGCAGCAGCCTATTTCGCGCCACATGAAGACTATATTTTCGAAATCGGACTCACTCCAAACCGGAGTGATGCAATGAGTCACCTGGGCGTGGCGCGCGATATCTGCGCCTACCTCAGCCACCATGAGCATAAAACTTATTCAGTAAGATCGCCTTATCCAAAAGAAGAACTGAAACCCACAGGAAATCGTTTAAACATTACCGTTAGTGTGGAGGACCATGAAGGATGTCCGAGGTATTCGGGTCTTGCCCTGACCGGGGTTAAGATCGCGCCCTCACCTTCCTGGCTGGCCAAAAAGCTCAAGGCGGCTGGCATACGGCCGATCAACAATATTGTAGACATCACCAATTTCGTATTGCACGAAACAGGGCAGCCACTGCATGCTTTTGATGCAGACAAGATCAGCCAGGCATCAGTTATTGTGAAAACACTTCCGGCAGGTACTGCGTTTCTTTCTTTGGACGATAAAGAAAGAAAACTGGACAGGGACGACCTGATCATCTGCGGAGGCAATAGCGAGCCCATGTGTATTGCCGGTGTGTTTGGCGGTAAATACAGCGGGGTCAGTGATTCTACCACCAACATCTTCCTGGAAAGTGCGTTTTTCAATCCGGGCATGATCCGGAAAACATCTTTCAGGCATAACCTCAGAACAGATGCTGCCACGCATTTCGAAAAAGGAATTGATATTGGTAATACGGTCAACGTATTGAAAAGGGCTGCACAACTCATTATCGAGCTTGGAGGTGGACAGGTGGCGTCCGATATCATCGATGTATATCCACAACCTGCAGTGAAGAAGACTATCACTACCAGCTACAGTTATCTTAGAAAGATCAGTGGTAAAGCTTATGATGCTGACACTGTGAAAGATGTACTGCTTTCACTTGGGTTCAGTATAGAAAGTGAAACCAGCGACGAGATCACCGTGCATGTACCTCTCCATAAAACGGATGTCAGTCTGCCTGCCGATATCGCTGAAGAAGTGATGCGGATAGATGGTTTTGACAATATTGCGATCCCCGCATCCATCACCATCACCCCTTCCACGGAAGTAAATATTCTTCAGCCCATACTCAGGGAAAAGATCTCCAATGTGCTGGCGGGCATGGGATTCTTCGAGATCATGAACAACTCGATCACCAACAGTGCTTTTTTGACGGAAGAAGAACAAGCCACCGCTGTGAAGATGATGAACAACCTGAGTGCAGAACTGGATTCGCTGAGAGTGTCCATGCTTGAAACCGGGCTGCAGACAGTATTGCACAATCTGAACAGGAAGAATAACAACCTCAGGCTTTTTGAATTCGGCAAAACCTATTCCACCGCTGGTGTGGGCGATTATACGGAAGTAGAACACCTGGCTTTGTTTGTTACCGGTAAAACCAGGGAAGACAACTGGCATGTCAGGAAAGAGAGCTCAGACATTTATTATCTGAAAGGCGTGGTGCAGGCTTTGCTGACACAGCTTGGTATAAAGGATTACATATTTGAAACACAAAACCATAGCCGGCTCGACGAGCATTTGCAGATCAGATCCGGCGACATGGTGATCGCCAACATCGGGAAGGTCAATAATAACCTGGTTTCCAGGTTCGATATCAAGCAGGAAGTTTATGTGGCCGATATTTTATGGGAGAACTGTATCAAACTGGTTGAAAAAACCAAGCTGTCTTACCAGGAGATCCCGAGGTTCCCGGCGGTACAGCGTGACCTGGCTTTTGTTGTTGACAGGCACCTGATCTACAGCAAAGTGGAAGAAGCCGTTAAGATGACCAGGATCCCCAGGCTTAAGCAGATCAATCTTTTCGATGTATTTGAAAGTGAAAAATTGGGAGCAGGCAAAAAATCCATGGCCCTTAGTTTCACCTTCCTCGATGAAGAAAAAACGCTTACGGATAAGGATATTGATGAGATGATGCAGAAAATCATCGTAACTTTTGAAAAGGAACTCAATGCTGAAATAAGAAAAGCATGACAACACCAACTGAACAAATAGAAAGGATCAGGCTAAAGATCCAGGGACTTTTAAAAAAACAGCAGTCGCTCGAAAAAGAGAACGAGAAACTGAAAGCTGAGCTCGATCGCAGAACAGGCATTGAGCAGGAGTTGAAAGGCAAGGTGGGCCAGTTGGAAGAGCAGGTGAATCTGCTGAAAGCTTCATCGGGACAAATGGATGATACTTCCAAAAAAGCATTTGAAAAACAACTGAATCATTATATCAGGGAGATCGACCGATGCATTGCCATGCTCAGCCAGTAGTCATATGCGCTTTACCATCCTCATACGGGTTTCTGATTCCCCGTTGAACAATTCAAGAACATAAACGCCGTAAGGAACATCGTTGAGGCCGCGCCATCTGTAGTTGGTATGACCCTGCGGGATCTCGGCTTCCATGGAAACAATGACACTGCCCTGTTCATCTTTAAGAACAGCACGCAGGGAAGATGGAAATTCTTTGTGATCAACCTCGAAGACCATGGAGTCAATGAAGACCGCTGATTTGGGTTTGGCAAACATCAGAGCAATTTTACGCGTTAAAGGATGAGTTATTCCCAGGGATCAGGATTTGCGTATCTTCAAGGTTGAGCTGAATTACACCGTATGAGGTGAAAAAATTGTTCATAAATATATGTGAAAATCAAATACAATGCAAAATTCCATATCAATAAATATTGTGATAGGAGACCGCAACTATCGGGTAAGGATAGACGCTCAGGATGAGGAGTCGGTCAGGAAGATCTCCAAGCAGATCAACGACAAGATCATTGAGTATAAAACCAACTTTGCCGGCAAGGATATGCAGGACTATATTTCCATGGTTCTTCTCTGGTTTGTCACGGAACAGCAGCAGGGCGGACTCGCATTGGCCGGGATTTCCGAGGAACTGGAAGGACTTGAGCAAATGCTGGAGAAGCAGTGAGCACTAAGCAGTGAGCAGTGAGCAGTAAGCAGTGAGCAGTGAGCAGATGGACACAATCCACCGCCTTTTCGGCTCTCTGCTTACTGCTTTCTGCTTACTGCTCACTGCTCGCCATAAAATCGATTAATTGATTAACTTCGTAGCCTAGGGCCAGATATGGCCGGAAAGATTAATAACGTGACATTGATAAAACCCAACATTCATGGATTTCAATCAGATTTTACCCATTATAATTGGTGTAATTGCTTTAGCCATAG
>DATGXN010000126.1:0-1607 GCA_035298945.1 Chitinophagaceae bacterium
ATTTTATTGGTTACCGCTCCACGCCACTGGTAGCCATCACTGCATTCATCATGGGCCTTGTGCTCACCATCCAGTTGAGGCCCTCACTGGTTGAATACGGAGTTGAATCCCAGATACCCTATATCGTAAGTTATGCTATTATCAGGGAGATCGGCCCCGTGATCACAGCCTTGATATTTGCCGGTAAAATAGGATCAAGTATCGGTGCCGAACTGGGATCCATGAAAGTGACTGAACAAATTGATGCCATGGAGGTGTCTGGGACCAATCCCTACAAATACCTGGTGGTCACCCGTGTACTGGCAACTACCTTTATGCTGCCTATTCTTGTTATCCTTTCAGATGGCATTTCGATCATGGGTTCCTTCCTGGGTGTGAATATCAGGGGCGTGATGAGCATGCAGTCATTTTTCGACCAGGTATTCAGATGGCTGGAATTTTCTGATGTTTTTCCTGCAGTGATCAAAACTTTCTTCTTCGGATTTTCAGTTGGCATGGTAGGCTGCTTTAAAGGTTACCAAACGAGCAAGGGAACCGAAGGGGTTGGTATCTCGGCCAACTCGTCTGTTGTGATTTCATCCATGCTCATCTTTCTGCTGGACCTTATTGCTGTTCAGATCACCGATATATTAGGCTTGAATTAATGCAAAACACCATCACCATACCAGAACAATCAAAAACGCAAGTAGATGTTGAACCTGTGATCCGGATCAGGGGTTTAAAAATTGCTTTTGGCTCCAACCAGGTGCTGACTGACTTCAACCTTGACCTGCATAAAGGTGAAAGCATTGTAGTGCTGGGTAAATCCGGCTCAGGAAAATCTGTTCTGATCAAATGCATTATCGGGTTGTTGCAACCAGACGCCGGCGAAATACGTGTGTTCGGGGAAAATGTGCTGGATTTGGACCATGAAGAACTTGATCAGATCCGGGCCCGTGTTGGTTTTCTGTTCCAGAGCAATGCCTTGTACGACTCCATGACCGTGAAGGATAATCTTGAGTTCCCCTTAAGACGCCACTGGATACAGATAGACCAGGATGAAGTGGATAAAATGGTATTGGAAGCATTGGACAATGTAGGCCTGGCACATACCGTTAATATGATGCCTTCAGAATTGTCAGGTGGTATGCGTAAAAGGATCGCATTGGCGAGAACGTTGATCCTGAGACCCGAAATAATATTGTACGACGAGCCAACCACGGGCCTCGATCCTATCACAGGCAGAGAGATCAGTGAGCTGATGGTGGAGATATCAAAAAAATACAAAACAAGTTCCCTGATCATTTCACATGACATGAAATGCGTTAAAAGAACTTCAGACAGGATTGCGGTTTTGATCAATGGAATATGTTATGCTTTGGGAACTTACCAGGAACTTAAAACATCGGGTGATCCACAGATAAAACAATTTTTTGAATAATCATTATGGCTAATAACCCTAACAACCTGGTCAAACTTGGAATATTCATACTGGCAGGGGTCCTGATCCTGATCCTGGCGTTGTTCCTGATCGGTAAGAACCAGCACCTGGTTGGTTCTCATTTTGTGCTTCGCACCCATTTTGGCAATGTTGCCGGACTCAGGATCGGTAACAATGTAAGGTATGC
>DATGXN010000127.1:0-21067 GCA_035298945.1 Chitinophagaceae bacterium
CTGTGCAACAGAACACATCAGGACGGATACAAAAATTGTGGTAAGGAGGAAGTACTTCATAAAGATTGGTTGCGTAAAAATATGTGCTTTAATTGAAAATCAAAAGCATATGCACATTTTTTCCACGAATATTTGTTAAATGAGGAAAACTCCCTAAAGGTTACCTCTCCTTTCCTGCTCTCTTTCAATGGCTTCGAACAGTGCTTTGAAATTTCCTTTGCCAAAACTTTTTGCGCCTTTGCGCTGGATGATCTCAAAAAAAAGCGTTGGCCGGTCCTGAACCGGTTTTGAAAACAGCTGCAGGAGGTAGCCTTCATCGTCCCGGTCCACAAGTATCCCAAGCTCGCGAAGTGGCTCCAGGTCTTCATCTATGCGGCCTACCCGCTCCAGCAGGTCGTCATAGTAACTGTCTGGCACTTTGAGAAATTCCACTCCACGGTTACGCAATTCCGTTACGGTGTGAACGATATCATGGGTGGCCATTGCAACGTGCTGAACGCCTTCACCCTGGTAAAAATCAAGGTACTCTTCCACCTGGGATTTCTTTTTTCCTTCGGCCGGCTCGTTGATGGGAAACTTAACGTAGCCGTTACCGTTACTCATCACCTTGCTCATCAGGGCTGAGTATTCAGTGGAAATATCGTTATCGTCAAACGTGAGGATGTTCCGGAAACCCATCACATCTTCATAGAATTTCACCCAGGGATTCATCTGGTTCCAACCCACATTTCCAACACAATGATCTACATACAAGAGTCCGGTTTCTGTTGGTTTGAAATATGGATTTGACCATGGAACAAAACCCGGCATGAAGGCCCCATGATAGTTTTTTCGTTCAATAAAAATATGAAGTACCTCTCCATAAGTATGTATTCCTGAGACGATTAGTTCACCTGATTCATCTTTTAATACTTCCGGCTCCCTGCAGCTTTTTCCGCCGCGCTGGGTGGTTTCTTTCCAGGCTGACCGTGCATCATCCACTCTAAGTGCAAGCACTTTTACCCCATCTCCATGTTTCAACACGTGATCAGCGATGGGGGTATTGGGGCGCAGTGAGGAAGTGAAAACGAAGGTGAGTTTGTTCTGTTTTACTACAAAGCTCATCTGGTCTTTCACCCCTGTTTCGGGGCCGGCATAGGCTGCCGCCTGGAATCCAAAAGCGCTCATGTAATAATGGGCGGCCTGTTTGGCGTTACCCACATAGAATTCAACGTGGTCCGTGCCCATTAATGGCAGGAAATCCACGGATGTATTTTTCCTGGATTCAGCAGTGATCATATGGCAAGCATGAAAGATTAGACTTTCACAACTCAAAATTAGAATAATTATCTTCACACCCATGAAAGCAGGAATTCTGGGCGGCGGCCAGTTAGGTAGAATGTTATTACAGGAGGCCGCCAATTATACAGTGGAGACCTGGGTGATGGAAAAAGACAGGGACTGCCCTGCTGCCCACCTCTGCCACCATTTTGTACAGGGCGATATCAGGGATTTTGATGCGGTATATGCTTTTGGCCAGCAGGTAGACGTGCTTACCATTGAGATCGAAAATGTGAACGTAGAAGCACTGGAAAAACTGGAAGCCGAAGGCAAAACCATCATTCCCAGGCCCTCAGCACTGAAAACGATCAAGAACAAGATCTTACAGAAACAATACTACAGCCACCATAGCATCCCCTCCCCGGCTTTCCTGGTGACCCAGGATAAAGCGGAACTGGCCACAAAAGCCGATTTTCTACCTGCAGTCCACAAATTAGGCATGGGCGGATATGACGGACGCGGCGTACAGCTGCTTAAAAAAACCGGTGATATTGAAAATGGATTTGACGCACCCAGTGTGTTGGAAAAAATGGTGGATATCGACAAAGAGATCGCCATCACGGTAGCGATAGATAAAAAAGGTGCCCATGTGATCTATCCGCCAGTGGAGATGATCTTCGATCCTTATCTGAATCTGCTCGACTACCAGCTTTGTCCTGCAGATATCCAGAAAACAACTTTATGGAAAGCCGAAGCCATTGCCCTGGCAGTAGCCAGGAACTTCGGATCCCCCGGGATATTCGCGATCGAGATGTTCATTGACCGCTCAGGCGATGTATGGGTAAATGAAACTGCACCCCGGGTTCATAACAGTGGCCATCATACCATTGAAGCCCATTACAGCTCTCAATTTGATATGCTGTGGAGGATCATGCTGGATTATCCCCTGGGAAATACAGCCGCCATTATGCCCAGCATCATGATCAATATTCTTGGCACTGAAGGCCATAAGGGAAATGCAGTCTATGAAGGGCTGAATGAAGTATTGGCCATGGAGAATGCATATGTACATTTATACGGAAAATCACAAACCGCCCCGGGCAGGAAAATGGGCCATGTGACCATTCTGGAAAGGGACAAGTCCGATCTTTTAAGAAAAGCCGGCAAGGTGAAAAAAGCGCTTAGGGTGATCAGTTAGACTAATACATTATTATTATGGCACAACCGCAGGTAGGTATCATTATGGGATCAGACAGTGACCTCGAGGTTATGAAACCCGCTGCTGATTTTTTACAATCACAGGGCATTGAATTTGAACTCACCATCGTATCTGCCCATCGCACACCTATGAGGATGGTGGACTACGCCACAACCGCAAGGGAAAGAGGTTTGAAAGTGATCATTGCAGGCGCCGGAGGTGCTGCGCATCTTCCCGGCATGGTGGCTTCACTGACATCCTTACCGGTGATCGGTGTTCCTGTTAAATCATCCAACTCGATAGACGGGTGGGACTCTGTGCTGTCTATTCTGCAGATGCCCAATGGTGTACCGGTTGCTACAGTAGCGCTTAATGGAGCAAAGAATGCCGGAATCCTGGCAGTCCAGATCATTGGCGCCTTCGATAAATTTATTGGCCAGAAGATGGACCAGTTCAAAAAGAGCCTGTCTGACGAAGTACAAACCAAGGTAGACAAGTTGAGAACCTCAGGTTACCAAAGCACCATTGATAACGACAATTAATCAATTTCTTATGCAATATAATATCAGTGAACTGGCCAGGATGATCGACCATTCCCTGCTCCACCCTACTATGACGGATAAAGACCTGGAAGAAGGAGTAAAGGTGGCCATTGAATATAAAACAGCGTCTGTTTGCATAAAGCCCTATGCAGTAAAAAAATGTGCAGAGTGGCTGAAAGGCAGTGGCGTATTGGTATGTACCGTGATCGGCTTCCCCCATGGGTCACATACCACAGCGATGAAAGTATGGGAAACCAGGGAAGCCTGTGAGCTGGGCGCCACCGAGATCGATATGGTGGTGAATATCGGAAAAGTACTGAGCGGTGACTGGGGTTATGTGGAAGATGAGATCCGGCAGATCAATGCAGAAGCAGTGAAACACGGAGCCATCCTCAAAGTGATCTTCGAGAATGATTATCTGAAAGATGAACATAAGATCCGGCTCTGCCAGATCTGCAGCAGCATTCCCGTTGCCTTTGTAAAAACTTCTACCGGTTACGGCTATACGAAAGGTGACGATGGCAAGTTCTCCACTAAAGGAGCAACTATCGAAGACTGCAGGCTGATGCTGGCCAATGTAGCGCCCGGTGTGCAGGTCAAAGCAGCGGGCGGAGTGAGAACGCTTGATGAATTGCTTCGCATGAAGGAACTAGGTGTAACGCGTATCGGCGCTACGGCAACCGCGGTGATCCTGGAAGAAGCCAAACGCCGTAATGGACAGGCCTCGGCACAAGTTACAACGGCAGATCCCTCCGGTTATTAGGCCCGCTTAGGTTGTATACTATCCACAACATGATCAACACATTTAGCGCGATCAGTCCGGGAACCAGATCTCTGCCTCATGCAGCAGCAGGGATGCCTGATAAAGAGCTCCGTTAGCTGATGCCAATCCAATATTGAACTGATCGATCACTGTGTTTTTATTTACATTATTATTGACCGTAAAGGTTTTGCTACTCACCTTCTGATCTCCGGCATAAACAAATCCTTCACCCGTGATCGCCTGGGCAGTTCTTTCCAGGTATAAAACGATATTGAAATGATGGGGATCTCCCGGGTTAACAACCTGGGTGTAAAATGCCTGGCTGAATTGAAAGGAATTTCCTGAAGAGGTGCCTGGAAAATTATGCCTGGCAGTATTATCTCTCACCTGGACAGTGGTTCCTGAAACTCCATTACCATATGTAATTACAACAGTGGCTGCAATAGTTCCTGACTGACCTTGTGCAGAGAGCAGATTCACACTCATGTCGCTGAAACACCCGATCAATACCAGTTTCTCTGGTAATGGAGTGGCCAGGTTCTGTACGTTCACAGTTATTGAATAACTGATCACTCCTGCAGCTGGTGTAGTTGCAGACCGTTCAAGACTTATTTTTAATCCACTGGCTGAAGGAATATTCTGAGGATTTGTATCCGCGTTACCCTCGTGTTTGAAAAAGGGTTCTCCAAATCCTACAAGGTCTTTCTGAGACCTGAGTGGTTGGGGAATGTCACAATTTATCCGATAAACTAATTTAGATCTCCCAAGCAGGTCGTTGGCTGTTTGTTTGGTATTGAGGTTTCCCATATTGAGTTTTTAGGTACACCCAAAATAGAAATTAGAACATCAGAGTTCCTGAAAAATCGACGAACGACTGCTTTTCAATACAAATAACAAAACTGAAACAAGTAGCGAGCTGTATTAGTTTGACAAACTCAAGATCACAAATTGTTGGTCAAACGCAGGAGAGTGCTCATAAACCGCATCAATAAATGCCTTTCCGTGTTGAGCATAATAAGGCATGAAATTATCCACGCGTTCCTGCAGGCTGCCATTGGGAAACAGCTGGGCCTTAAGCTTTAAAAGCTGTTGTTTCTGAATGTCGAATTTCTTTTTCTCGGCCCGAAGTAATTTCTTACCCGCTCCATCGATCTGCTTCTGGAGCCTGGTGTGCAACGCATCAATATGCTGTACCAGGGTATGATCAACCGCAGCGGCTTTCAGTTTAAAGTCTTCAAATAATTTTGAAGCCGATGCAGACTCCTTATCTACGTCAAGTACATTTTGTGAATGTGCCTTCACATATTTGTTCATCAGCTCAAATTCGTTAAGGAAAAGATCTTCCACCGAAAATCCAAAGCCAGCCAGTTTCTCTTCCTGCTCTTTATACGAAACCAGGAAACTGTTTCTTAAAACCAGGATAGGATATGGCACATAGTAATGATCAAAAAGCTCTTTCATCTCCAGCCAATAGGCTGTTTCTGCTCCACCTCCTACAAATGCTATATCAGGAAGTATGGTCTCCTGGAATATGGCCCGTAAAACAACATTGGGACTGAACCTTTCGGGATGTTGTTCCAGTTCTTCCCTGATCTGGGCATGGGTAAATACGATCCCCCTGTTCTCGACTTTGAAAACACCGCCATCTTCAACGATCCTTTCTCTGCTCCCTTCTTCCAGGTAGAACAGATTGATCTCCCTTGGATTCACCTGCACTTTATAATGCTCATGCAGCTTTTCTCCGGCCTGCTTTACCAGGCTGTGAGGGATATGACTGAACAGATCATCATTGAATATGGAGATCATTTTCTTTTTGAACCTGGGGTCCCCGGGGATCAACACCAGCAATCCGTAGGAAGCAAATAAATGATTGACCAGTCGGAATGTTGATGCAGCGATGGTACTGCCTTCCTGGTATGCATCACGAAGCATATTGATCAGCTCCGGCCCAAATTCCTTTACACCCAGCTGACCTTCCAGTTGCGCGATCAGTTGAAGGAAATCCTTATCTACCTTCATGCTTCCCACCGCACCTTTCTGTTTTGTTTTCCACTCCAGCTTTACCCCGTCCACCTTAACCTGCCCCAGCTCTTCAAGGTCATTGTCTTCACTGCCGATATAATAAACAGGTACAAAATGATATTCCGGCAGCTCCTTAGCCAGGTGTTCCGCTATCCTCACTGCATGCAGGATCTTGTAAACAAAATAAAGGTAGCCCGTGAAGATATTGGGCTGGTGGGCGGTACAAATGGTAAACGTGTTATCGGCCCGCAACCATTCAATATGCTGTTGCTGTTTCGGATGGGCATTACCGTTATAGAGGCTGTCAAATACATCTGCCAGCAGCGCCCTGTCAGTTGGAAAAGCTTTTCGCTGTTCAATGGCTGCTCTTACCCCATTGATGTCCACAGGATGCTTATAAAGCGTTTTCACTTCATCCTTGCCTTTCAGGTAATCGAGCACGAGGCCGGAGAACATACCCGTTTTTTCATATGGCAGAAACCGCGAGGTAGAATTCACAGCAAATGTTTTGTTTTATTTATGGAACCAGTTCTCCTTCCAGATCGAAATCATACGCCTTTGTGATCTTCACATGTACAAACTCACCCGGCTTCAATACCCGGTCAGCCTGTACGATCACTTCATTGTCCACTTCCACTGAATCGAATTCAGTACGACCAAGATATCTTCCTGATTCTTTTTTGTCTATCAGTACTTTGAACACTTTACCCAGCTTTTCCTGGTTCTTCTCATAACTGATCTCCTGCTGAACCTCCATCACTTCACGGGCTCTTTCTTCCTTCACTTCCTGCGGAATATCATCTGCAAGATCGTATGCCGATGTTCCTTCTTCATGGGAATACGTAAAGATCCCCACCCTGTCGAAACGATGTTCCTGCAAAAATCCTTTCAGTTCTTCCACATCATCTTCAGTTTCCCCCGGGAAGCCTGCGATCAGGGTCGTTCTCAGGCAGATCTCCGGAAGCTTCTCCCGGATCTCAGCAATCAGCACATTCATCTCTTCCCTGGTGATCTGCCGCTTCATGGCTTTCAGCATATTATTGGCAGCATGCTGGAGAGGCATATCCAGGTAATTACAGATGTTCTCGCGCTCTTTCATCACATCTATGATCTCCATAGGAAATTTAGAAGGATACGCATAGTGCAGCCTGATCCATTCCAGTCCCTTTACATCTGCCAATGCGTGCAAAAGCTTCGGCAGTTCACGGTTCTTATAGATATCAAGTCCGTAATAAGTCAGCTCCTGCGCGATCAGCATGATCTCTTTCACACCGCGCCTTACCAGCGTCTCGGCTTCTCTGACCAGCTCTTCGATCGGCCTGCTCACGTGCTTGCCCCGCATCAGGGGAATGGCACAGAACGAACAAGTGCGGTTACAGCCCTCACTGATCTTCATATAGGCATAATGGGAAGGAGTGGCCAGTAAACGTTCTCCTACCAGTTCTGCTTTATAATCTGCTTCAAATCGTTTCAGGATCAAAGGAAGCTCCATGGTTCCAAAAAAAGCATCCACTTCAGGGATCTCATCTTCGAGGTTATTGCGGTAGCGTTCGCTGAGGCAACCGGTGACATAGACCTTATCCAGTTTACCTTTTTTCTTCAGTTCCACCTGTTCCAGGATGGTGTTGACAGATTCCTCTTTTGCCTTGTCTATGAAACCGCAGGTATTTACGATAACAATGTTATGGTCCTTCTTCCGGTTCTCATGCACCACGTCGATATCATTGGCCAACAACTGGCCGCTCAGCACTTCGCTGTCGACCATATTCTTGCTGCACCCCAGGGTGATGATATTGACCTTATCCTTCTTGAGCGACCTTGTTTTCATAAACCCCGCGAAGATAGTCAAACTAGGCCCAAAATTGGTGGCTGGCCCCTTGTTTAACTTATTGTTTATGCCTAACTTTAAGAGAACCTAAAACACCCGGGAAGTGAAAAACGCCTTTATTCTTATAGGGCTAAGTTTCATGATATCCTGCAGTAAATCAGACACAGTCCCTCTCTATACGGCACCCAAGCCAGTCTGTTTTGATTGTAGCCTACTGGCAAGCTATTACCACGACAGCTCAGAACAACCCACCATTCTTGGAGAAAAATATCTCAATCCTTACACACTGCCCAATATGGCGAAAGCTTACAGGACCGTTTATGGGCGAACGCCAGTATCGCTTCCTGTGACCCATCTTTATGTAAAATTTTCACCCCGGAATTTTAAAGAACTGGATCAGCTTGAACGGCAAGACCTTGATCTGTTTGACTACCCACTTGACCAGGACCTGGTATCCGAAGGAGATTATTATGAACAACCCGGAAAAGGTCCGGAAGACATTCCGGATTTCTATGCCGTAGTGGAAAGCAACTATGTGTTCCCCCAGGGCATCAAGGTGGAGGTGCTGGAAAAAATGAATATCCCGGACAATGACCCCCGCTGGGAAAACGAGGCGCTCAGGCAAACCAATACGCTCTTCGACTATGGACTACTCGGGGAAAAATCTGAAGCCACAAGTACATTGGAGCCACCAAATCCGGCAGCGGATTGCAGCCATAATCCTTCGGGAAGGATCCTGGTAAGAAATGAACTCCTGAATGACCACGGCCTTCAGCCTGTACCTGAAGTCAGGATCGTGATCAGGCGATTGTTCAAAACAGAAACTTTGTATTCCGATGAAAATGGTGAATTCAGGTCAAAAAAATATTACCGCAACAAATACACGATCCTGGCGAAATTTAAAAACGACAAAGCTCATATCAGCAGAACAAGACCAAGCAGGATCTTTGAACAGTTCTTCTCCATCAAGATCAATTTTGGCAAATGGGATAACCTTGATTGTTTACATAAATTTATTGTTGAGCATGTGAATGAGACATGTACCATTGCCACCAGTTATTGGTGTGCTGCTACCACCTTGCGTGCAGTATCAGATTTTCATAAACTATGCAAAAAATATTCCATCGGCACTCCCCCTAACAAACTTCATATCCTCCTGAGCACTAAGAAAGGATCCAATCATGGCAACACGTATATGATGCAAACGATCATGGAAGATAATACGGCAGCCCTCATTGCCGGTGAAGCGCTGATGATGGGTGCACTTACTGCTATGAATCCGATCACCGGTCTTGCTGTTATCGCGGTATCCGGATTTCTCAGAACAAGGGCACCTGATATCCATTATGGTTATGGAGGAGATCCGGCTTTTCTCTGCACAGACAAGTATACCGAGCTGGTCATGCACGAGCTTGCCCATGCAAGTCATTATAAATCAGTGGGAACAGTGTGGTGGGCTAAATTCGGTGTTGCTGAAGCAACAAATAAAGGGGACGGAGGTTATGGGGGATGTTGTACTGAAAAAGCCAGTATGATCGCTCTTGGTGAAGGATGGGCCTATACCATCGGCCATTTATTCGCAGACAAAACTTATGGATTGAGATCAACATCGTTTCCGGAACAGGGTCTGATAGACATGAACCAGAATACCCTTAGTTTTTCCAACCAGCCCGATTGCAGCAGCCATATTTATTTTCTCGAATCTTACGATCCAAACCGAAAACTCGACCCCAGTTACTGGATACCAAAAGGACTGTTCTACGATCTCATGGATCCTGATGTCGAAATTTTTACCAGCTCTCCCATAAAGGATAGAGTAAGCGGTTATGAGTGTAAGCAGATCTTTAGTGTGCTCAATAAAGACATTAAAAATATCGATGACTTCAAAACGGCATTTATTGCCCGCTACGGTGGCCGCCAGGTAAAAGATATTGAAGACCTGTTCCTCCAATACGGATACTGAATTATCTTTCCATCCAATTCCTATTCGCATGCTCAGATCGTTTCTTTTACTGACCATATCCCTGACTCTGATCAATTCGGTTATGTCACAGAACCTCATCGTTGGTACGTTCAATCTCCGGTACGACAATCCCGGAGATTCGGGAAACCTTTGGGTGAACCGTTCGCCCATCTGTGCTTCATTGATCCGGTTTCATGGTTTTGATATTCTGGGCACCCAGGAAGGATTGAAGAATCAACTGGAAGATCTGCAAAAACAACTGCCTGACTATACATACTATGGCATAGGCAGGGATGATGGAAAAACAAAAGGAGAACATTCCGCTATTTTCATCAAGAAAGATCGTTTTAACATCCTGGACAAGGGAGATTTCTGGCTTTCTGAAACGCCTGATAAACCGGGCCCCGGATGGGATGCAAGATTGAACAGGATCTGCACCTGGCTTAAACTGGAAGATAAAAAACTGAAGAAGACTTTTTATGTCTTCAATGTGCACTACGATCACCAGGGCGTAAAGGCCAGGGTGGAGAGCAGCAAACTGATACTGCAGAAAATAAAGTCTATCGCGGGAAATAAAGAAGTGATCCTGACTGGCGATTTCAATGGCAACCATGAATCTGAATGGTACCTGGAACTGGCCAACAGCGGCAGTTTGAAAGATGCACTGTTCCAGACATCAAACGCCTATCGTAATACCGGCAGCTTCAATAGTTTTAAATGGGATAATCCTTCGAAAGATGTTATCGATCACATCTTCACTACAAAAGGATTCAAGGTGATAAGGTATGGGATACTGACGGATAGTTATCACGGGAAATACCCAAGCGATCATTATCCCGTGTTAGCCGAACTTACTTTCGGAATGTGATGAATGTGATAAATGTGGGAATGTGATAAATGAAATGTGACCTCACATTCCCCACATTTATCACATTCCTCACATTCCCTTAAAAATGCTGTCCACAAATTCATGCTTGTTGAACACCAACAGGTCTTCCATCTTCTCACCTACCCCTACAAATTTCACGGGAATCTTGAACTGGCTGGCAATGGCAAGTACCACACCGCCTTTCGCGGTGCCATCCAGCTTGGTGATGGCAAGTGCAGTAACATCGGTTGCCGCAGTGAAATGTTTTGCCTGCTCAAGTGCATTCTGACCCGTTGAACCGTCAAGCACCAGCAACACTTCATGCGGGGCATCCGGAATAACTTTTTGTATCACCCTGCGGATCTTGGTCAACTCGTCCATCAGGTGTGCTTTATTGTGCAGCCTTCCTGCAGTGTCGATGATCACCACGTCTGATCCCCTGGCCACGGCGCTATTCACCGTATCAAACGCAACAGAAGCCGGATCGCTGCCCATGTCTTTCTTTACAATAGGTACACCAGCCCTTTCACTCCAGATGGTCAGCTGGTCCACCGCAGCAGCCCTGAACGTGTCTGCAGCACCCAGCAGGACAGATTTACCCGCAGTTTTGAAATTATGTGCCAGCTTACCGATAGTTGTGGTTTTGCCCACTCCGTTCACTCCCACTACCAGGATCACATAGGGCTTTGTACCCTGCGGTGTGGAGAAGTCGCGGTAAGACTGCTCCTTTGCATCCACCAGCATGGATTCGATCTCTTCCTGCAGTATCCTGTTCAGCTCACTGGTGTTGAGGTATTTATCTTTGGCCACACGCTGCTCAATTCGCTCAATGATCTTAACCGTAGTGTCAATACCCACATCAGCACTTACCAACGCATCTTCCAGGTTATCCAGCACTTCTTCATCAACCGTACTCTTGCCGGCTACGGCCTTGGTAATGCGTGAAAAAATATTCTCCCTGGTTTTTTCCAGGCCTTCGTCAAGAGATTGCTTTTCCTTCTTTCCAAATATCTTATCGAATAATCCCATAGTCTGTATTTAAAAATAGAGGTCGTACCTCATCAGGAAATCCTGTTGTATGTCATGGCCAAAACGGAAGCCCGTTGTTTCATAAACTACAAAACCCGCATTCTGGTAGAACCTGATCGCCTTATGATTCTGTTGCCATACCTGCAGCCAGATAACGGGATATTTCTCTTCTTTGGCCAGTAGTTTGATCTTTTCCATCAAAGCCTTTCCCACATTATAACCCTGGAATTCTTTCAGTACATAGATCCGCTGCACCTCCAGCGCCCTCCCTTCAATGGCTTTGGGCTGCCTGTCGTGCCGAAGCTTGCAGAATCCCACCGGGGCTCCGTCCAGGTAGGCGATATAAAACCTGGCATCGGGCGTACTGAGCTCCTCGGCAATCACCTCATTGGAAAATGATTCATTGACATAGAGCTCAACATTTTTGGGATCGTTATACTCACCGTAAGTCTCCACAAAAGTTTTGCGGGCGAGATCAAGTATGAAATCTGCATCCTGGGGCCTCGCCTTCTCTATGGTTATTTTCTTTTCCATGCCTTAACAGTACTGAGGGCAGTAAAAATAAGAAAAGCTGTCCTGGTTTATTCAGAACAGCTTCACCCTTAACGCGAATATCTTTAAATTACTTTTGAGCCAGGAATTCCTTGATCTTATCCTTATGGACGATCTGCTCTTTAAAAGTATAGGCACCAGACTTTGGACTGCGTACGGCCTTGATCACTTTTGTCCAGTTCTTTGCCTCGGCTGCCGCCTTCTGGTCTTTGGTCTTAATGGCCGTTTTTGCTGCTTTTGCCATGATTATTTAATTTCCTTGTGAACAGTATATTTTTTCATGATCGGGTTGTACTTCTTCAGTTCCAAGCGCTCAGGAGTATTCTTCTTGTTCTTGGTACTGATATAACGGCTGGTTCCGGGAAGACCTGTGGTCTTATGCTCCGTGCATTCCAGAATCACCTGAACCCTGTTGCCTTTCTTTGCCATTGTAGTTCGCTTTTGTAATTTTTTTAAATATGAGATCCGTTAGCCCTCATCTCCTTAACCACATTGTACAGACCCCTTTTATTGATGGTTCTGATAGCATCAGCAGAAACCTTCAAAGTGATCCATTTTCCTTCCTCTGCGAGGAAAAAACGTTTGGTTTGCAGATTAGGCAAAAACCTTCTCTTCGTCTTAATATTCGAGTGGGAAACGTAGTTTCCGCCGATAGGCCTTTTACCTGTTACCTGACATACTCTTGCCATTATCTGAAATTTTGGGACGGCAAAGGTCAAATAAATTTGGGAATTTTCAAAAAGAATTTACTGTTATTACCAGACTAATTTCCTGATAACGACCCTTAACTGCCTTTTTTAGCCTCCTGAACTGAAAACCAGTCTTCTAAAACTGGAAATTCCGCGGTGGTCTGCAAATATACATCCGTTTTTCAGGGTGACCTAGGTCACCTGTTTTGGGCGCCGCAATGGGTAAGTTTGTGTTTCATAAGTAAAACAACCTCAACATGACAAAGAATTTAGGCAGCATCGATCGTATTGCAAGGGCAATTCTCGCAGTGGTTCTGGCCGGACTTTATTTTACTGGTGTTACCACTGGTACCCTGGGACTGATCCTTGCCATCCTGGGCGGCATATTTCTTGCAACCAGTTTGATCAGTTGGTGCCCGATCTACGCAGCACTGGGAATCAAAACATGCCCGGTGGATAAAAAACAGGTGGTTCTATGAGTAAATTCCAGGAATTGATCAATGGGGACAAGCCCGTTCTGGTAGATTTTTTCGCCGAATGGTGCGGTCCCTGTAAAATGATGGCCCCCGAACTTAAAAAACTGGCTGAGCGGGAAGGCGAACGCATCAAAGTGATCAAAGTAGATGTGGACATGAACCCCCAGGCCTCCATGGCCTACCAGGTGAATAGCGTCCCAACCCTGATCCTGTTCCATAAAGGCAAGCAGCTTTGGCGACAGAGCGGAGCGGCATCCGCAGCTCAGCTCTCAGGAATAATTAATAAGATGGTTCCTAATCCGCTATGATCCTGTAAACCAATGCTGTTCGTTTGGCATCCAGCGAAATATTCAGAAAATAATCACCCGATTCTGGCACCCGGTAGCCATATTCATAGCCGTTATTTACTCTTGAAAACCTTCCAAATTCAGGCCTGATCGTTTTTTTATCATCACTCCAGATCGCTATCCGCTCCAGGGGATTTTTTGTGTTGAACCGAAACCTGACCAGCTCGTTTTTCTTTACCCTCAGAACACCCCTCGCAGGTGAAAATGAACTTATATTCTTTTCATAATAAGGATCATGGAAGATGGGCCAGGCAAGGAATGTCTGGGCCTCCACCGGCTTGCTGACCAACTGCCAGCTGCTGTCGGAAGGCAGATGACTTAAAGCCAGCATCTCCGGCTCGGGAAAGAAATAAAAAGGCGAGAAAGACCTGATCACTGTATCGCAATTCTCACTGGCCTCCCCACTGGCCCAGGTTGCATCCAATAATTTCCATTCACCATTGATCTTTACGGCATTCCAGGCATGATTGGCCCGGGGAAGATCCTGCCAAAAAAGATCACGTTTAGCAGTTTTAGCTACACCCCTGATGGTAACTGATTCACAGCCTAATTTTTTAAGTGCATAATTCATCAGGCTGGAATAGCCTGAACAGGTCGATCTCCGGTTTTTGAGGATATTTTCAATCGACTGCACCGGTGCCGGGCCGGGAGCATCTATACCGCAATCGTACTCCAGATTCAGGGCGGTCCAGGTGAATATGAATCGCACCTTTTCCTCAGGCCTGCTGAACATCCTGTCCGCTATGGTCAGCAAGCTGTCCAGGGCCGAAACTTCGGTTATAGGGTTACTCATTCCCCTGGCAAAACGGTCGGCCCTTTCATAGTCAGGACCCTGCTGGGCAAAGGATCCCAGGCACATGAAGATCATCATTATACATAAGGGGAATGAAGGCCTGGCCATGTAACCGGATTAGATGAATACAAATTAGTATTTTCGCACCTCAATTAAATTATAATCATTTGTTATGGCATACGACGTAATTGTTCTGGGAAGCGGTCCGGGTGGTTATCCTGCTGCAATCAGGGCTTCTCAACTGGGTCTCAAAGTAGCGATCGTTGAAAAAGAAAGTCTGGGTGGTGTTTGTCTCAATTGGGGCTGTATCCCCACCAAGGCGCTTCTGAAATCTGCCCAGGTGTATGAATACCTGAAACATAGTGCCGATTATGGCATCCAAAGCAGTGGCATATCACACGATTTTGGCGCAGTGATCAAAAGAAGCCGCGGGGTGGCCGATAAAATGAGCAAGGGCGTTCAGTTCCTGATGAAGAAGAACAAGATCGATGTGATCATGGGCTTTGGAAAGATCGCCGGCAAAGGCAAACTTGAAGTAACAGCTGCTGACGGAAGCAAGCAGGTTGTTGAAGCAAAATATATCATCATCGCTACAGGTGCACGCAGCAGGCAATTGCCGGCTATGCCTATCGATGGGAAAAAGATCATCGGTTACCGTGAAGCCATGGTATTACCCCAACAGCCCCAGTCCATGATCGTAGTGGGCAGTGGTGCCATTGGTGTTGAATTCGCAGATTTCTATAATAGCATGGGCACGAAAGTCACTGTGGTGGAATTCATGCCAAGAGTGGTTCCGGTGGAAGACGAAGAGATCAGCAAGGAGTTGGAAAAACACCTGAAGCGCAAGGGCATTACTATTATGACTTCAGCCGAAGTAACTAAAACGGATACAACAGGTGCTGGTGTAAAGGCCACGGTGAAAACCGCAACAGGCGAATCTGTTTTAGAAGCTGATATTCTTTTGAGTGCTGTGGGTATACAGGCCAACCTGGAAGGAATAGGACTGGAAGAGAATGGAGTGAAAACAGAAAAAGGAAAGATCGTAGTTGACAAATATGGCCAGACCAGTGTGGCAGGTATATTCGCCATTGGCGACTGTGCACCGGGCCAGGCACTGGCGCACGTGGCCAGCAAAGAAGGTATCAATACCTCTGAGTATATCGCATACCTCGAGAAAAAATCTACTCACCAGCCCGAAGCCATGGATTATAATAATATTCCGGGTTGTACGTATTGCAGTCCTGAAGTAGCTTCCGTGGGTTACACTGAGAAAGCTGCCAAAGAAGCCGGTTATGAAGTGAAGGTGGGTAAATTCCCATTCATGGCCAGTGGTAAAGCCAGCGCATCAGGTGCTACAGAAGGATTTGTGAAAGTGGTGTTCGATGCTAAATACGGCGAATTCCTGGGAGCACATATGATTGGTCAGGGTGTTACAGAACTGATCGCTGAAGTGGTAACAGCCAGGAAACTGGAAACCACCAATCACGAGTTACTGAATGCAGTACATCCTCACCCAACGCTCAGTGAAGCTGTGAAAGAAGCAGTTGCTGCGGCGTACGGGGAAGCGATCGATATTTAACGCAGAGACACGGAGAGGGACGCAGAGACACGGTAAATAACGCAGAGACGCGGAGAGGGACGCAGAGACACAGAGAGGGACGCAGAGACACGGAGGAATCCTCTGTGTCTCCGTGTCCCTCTCTGTGTTTATGTGTCTGTGTTATTTCCCAAACACCTGCTTCAGAATATCCGTCGTTCTAGCCATGGGGTCTTTACGGATCTTTTTTTCTTCTTCGGCAAGCTGTACAAAAATTCCCGACAATGCTTTTTCTGTTACGTAGGCGGAAAGATCTGTGTTGACTTTTTCTTTACTGAATTTATTGTAGCTGGAAAAAACTGTATTCCAGTATTTGGTGGCATCAACTTTTTTCAGCGACTCTTCTATCACGGGCCTGAATGCTTCTGTCAGCTGCGGAGTGGTTTTGGATTGCAGATAACCTGTTGCCGCATTATCGGCTCCTTTCAGAATACCCATGGCATCCTGGAAACTCATCTGCTTCACTGCATTGACAAAAATGGGAGTGGCAGATTTTGCCGCATCTTCTGCTGCACGATTCATGGAAAGAATAGCGTCATCTACCTGCTTGCCCAAGCCCACACTCCTCAAAGTTTTTTCCACTTTTTTTGCTTCTTCAGGCATCAATACCTTGATGGCGGCATTCGCGAAAAAGCCGTCGGGGGCTGATACCATTTTGGTACCTCTTTCCGTACCCACTGTAAGTGCTTCTTTCAGACCTGCCACTACCTGGTCGTTCGTAAGGGAACCTCCCGACTTGGACTGTTTGATGAATTTGTCGAGCTTACTGGTTATAGAAGGGCTGTTCGAGTCTTTTTTAGGGAATAACTGGGCAAAGGTCTGCACGGTTACAAATAATGCAAATGCACTGAGGAGTAATGATCTTTTCATAGTTTCTGATCGGTTTTAAACAAAGCTATTACCTAAAACGTGAAGGGCAGGTTAATCTTGTGATTGAACCTGCCCATTTATTCCCTACCGAATAAATATTATTGCTTCACAAACCTCAACACCTGTTTATCAGCGTTTTCGCCCAGCCTGATAAAATAAATTCCACGGTGCAGAGAGGAGATATTAAGGTTGAAAATGTTGGCACTGATTGTTCCGGTTGATACTACCCTGCCATCAGCAGAATAAACCGCGAAACTCTGTCCGGCAATGTTCTGCTCGTTGGTTGCAGCGATGGTGATCTTTTCTACGGCGGGGTTAGGATACAACTTAACAGAAGCGATCACTACCATAGGAGCCGGTTGAGATACTGCACCTGTATTTGTTACTGCAGTTACCGGTGTATTGTTCCAGGGCTCACCAAGTGCTTTTGAAAAACGGATGCTTTCCCTGATGCCACCTGCATTGAACAGGTTACGCATTCTTTTCACCTGGCCCTGTGTGAACATCATCATGCTGGCATCGTTTGTGAAATCCATGAAGTTCATGAACATTTCACCGTTAGGGTTTGAAGCTGAACAACCCATTCCCATTTTAGGGAAACTAGGTGTACCCTGGTTATAGGTCCTTTGTTGAGGAGTATCGTCTACTTCGTCAGATCCGCATTCTTTATCACCCCAAAGGTGTTTCAGGTTAAGCCAGTGACCAACTTCGTGCACCGCTGTTCTGCCCATATTAAAATTACCTGCCGCAGATGTACCAAAAATATTGAACTTGATCACCACACCATCTTTATCAGCTGGTGAACCGGGGGCAGATGAATATCCCAGCAGGCCGGGGATCAGGTTACAAACCCAGATATTCAGGTAACTGCGAGTATCCCAGGGAGTTACACCACCATATTCAGCCATCTTCACTTTATCATCATTGGTCCAGAGCTCGCGGGCTGATTTAGTGCGGGTGATACCGTTTGTAGCCCTTCCGTTAGGATCAACTTTGGCAAGTACAAACCTGATATTAGCAACACCTGCAACACTTGCAAACACCGCAGGCACTTTTGAAAAATCTTCGTTTTCTTTATTGAAATTCCTGTTCAGCGCTTCGATCTGTGATTTGATCTGCTCGTCAGTAACATTTGCGTTGGCATTATAAAGAACATGCACAACAACAGGAATGGTAACTACAGTTTGTGATGAAAGCTCAGTGGAAGACGTTCCGGTATTAGAAGATTGTGGAGCGGCAAAACTAAGATTGTCCCTGAAAGACGGGGCTTGAAAATCAAGACGCACCTTGTCAAGGTAAGCGGAAGTTCCGCAATTCTTTTGGGCAAATACTGCCTGGGAAAAAAGTACCAGAACAACTAAAGAGGTAAGAGTTTTCATTCGATTTGATTTCAGAGGTTTCGAATGGCTCTCAGAGAACTAAGGATTCTAGACTTTCAATAGATTTGGATAAACAACAACTGGGTGCACAAACCCGGAGATTCTAAAGGATTGGAAGAAAATAAATTGGCCGCACAAGCCGTAGATTTCGAAAGGATTGGAATTGTGCCAGGCTGAACCTGGGTGGTATATTTCGGAGATGGATATGAGGCCTCCGTGAATAATCGGATGTTTTAGAGATTTGATCCGGTTAACAGAGGTCTACAGCACAAAACAACAAAATCTGCAGAACAAATCAAAACCACTGGACGGATTTTTAACGCCATCTGTCGTCATCATCTCCATCAATTCTATACATTTGATGAATAATCGATTGATAAAAAGAAGATTAGCCCAGATCCCAGATTTTATTATGTTGAAAAGTATTTTACCCGCCGTCCTTGTATTATTGGTCCTTTCCTGTAATAATGCCGGCAATGAAGAGTCTTCCTCGGCAGGACAAGTGGAAACGCCTGTGATTCCCGAGGCTCCAATGGTTCCCTACACTATTGTCAATACCTATCCGCACGATACTGCTGCTTTTACCCAAGGGTTTGAATTTCACGACGGTACGCTTTTGGAAAGCACCGGCCTTGAAGGCAGATCCAGCCTCAGAAAAGTAGACCTGGCATCAGGTAAACCCAAGGAACTGAAGCACCTGGATGATAAATTATTTGGAGAAGGGATCACGGTGCTGAACGACACCCTTTATCAACTGACCTGGCAGAACCATAAAGTGCTTCTGTACAACCCCGTGAGTTTCAAACCCCTGGGCGAACTGAACTGGAGCAATGAGGGCTGGGGGATCACCAATGATGGGAAATCATTGTTCATTTCAGACGGCAGTGATAAGATCTACGTAGTCAAGCCCGGAACACTGAAACTCGAAAGAGTGATCTCGGTCACTGACCACCTTGGTCCCCTGAACAACCTGAACGAACTGGAATTTATCAATGGCAGCATCTACGCCAACCGCATTGAATACAATTATATAGTGAAGATCGATCCTTCCAATGGACACGTAACCGGCAAACTGGATTTTACCGACATATTAAAGAAATACAGCAAAATGGATCTCAGTTACCTTGAAAACAACCCCCACGGTGCTGTTTTAAATGGAATTGCCTGGGAACCATCCAAAAAGAAGATGTATATCACCGGTAAACTCTGGCCCCTGGTATTTGAACTACAGGTAGAGCCCTGAATTTTCTGATCAATGCCTATCTTTACGCCCCGTCTTTAACCGCTAAAACAATCTAAATGAGCCTAGTTGATTCTTTTGAGAAGATACCTGTTCAGATCTATGAGAATGATAAACTCGCTTCAGCCAGTGTGGCCCGCGAGATATCTGACCTGATCAGGCAGAAACAAAAAGATGGCAAAACCTGTGTACTGGGTCTTGCTACCGGTTCCACACCAAAAACATTATACAAGGAGCTGGTTCGTCTACATAAAACCGAAGGCCTGAGCTTCAAAAATGTAGTCACCTTCAATCTTGACGAATACTACCCCATCGAACCAGATGCATTGCAGAGCTATCACAGGTTCATGAATGTTCATCTTTTCGATCATATCGATATTGATAAAGCCAATACCCATGTTCCTGATGGAACTATAGAGAAGAATGATGTCAGGGCTTATGCAGCCGAATATGAGAAGAAGATAGAAATGGCTGGCGGTATAGACTACCAGGTATTGGGCATAGGCATTAACGGGCATATCGGGTTCAATGAACCGGGTTCAGGAAGGCAGTCGGGCACCCGCCTTGTTGCCCTCGATAATACCACCCGCCTTGCCAATGCATACGAGTTCGCCAGCATTGCACAAGTTCCTCGGTTAGCCATTACCGTTGGTATCAATACCATCCTCAAAGCCAAGAAGATCGTATTGCTGGCATGGGGCTCACATAAAGCGCCCGTGATCAGGGAATCTGTAGAAGGCACTACCACGGATCATGTGCCGGCATCTTTCCTGCAGGAGCATAACAATTGTGTGTTTGTTCTGGATGAAGGCGCAGCACAGGATCTCACCAGGTATAAATCCCCCTGGCTTACCGGCGAGATAGACTGGACCGAGAAGCAGATCAGGAAAGCCGTATGCAGTATGGCGCTGGATCTGAAAAAGCCCATTCTTATGCTCACCAGCAATGATTATAATAACTATGGCCTAAGTGACCTGATGGTGAAATTCGGGTCGGCTTATGATATTAACCTGAGGGTATTCAACGGGATGCGCGACACCATCACCGGATGGCCCGGAGGTAAATATTCTGAAGATGTTCCCAGGCATCCTGAACGCAGGGAACCCAAAAGTAAAAGGGTGATCATCTTCTCCCCTCACCCCGACGATGATATCATTTCCATGGGTGGAACATTTATCCGCCTTCACGAGCAGGGGCATGACGTACATGTTGGCTACCAGACTTCCGGTAACATTGCCGTGAGCGACGAGTTTGTGATGAGGCAGATCGATTTCGCCGTGGAGTTCGACTCTATTTTCGGAATTGATAAAAGTCGTGCAAATGGTATCTGGCAGGATGCACGTGCATTCATCAAAACCAAGAAATCTTATCAGAAAGATACCGAAGAGATCAGGGCGATCAAGGGCCTGATCCGCCGCACTGAGGCCAGGGCCACCTGCCGTTATGTGGGTATTAAAGACGAGAACATTCATTTCATGAACCTGCCGTTCTACGAAACGGGGCTGATCGAAAAAAATCCTCCCGGCGAAGAAGATGTGCAGATCACGATGGATCTGATAAAAAAAGTAAAACCTCACCAGATCTTTGCAGCCGGTGATTTTGCCGATCCGCACGGCACGCATAAAGTATGCTTTGATATCATGATCGAAGC
>DATGXN010000128.1:0-7507 GCA_035298945.1 Chitinophagaceae bacterium
CCTGCAGGGCACCGTGGATGGCGCCTGCGGCACCGGCCTCGCTCTGCATTTCCATGACGCGGGGTACCTGTCCAAATATGTTGGTCATGCCTTTGGCGCTCCATTCATCGGCCCATTCTCCCATGGTGGAAGAGGGTGTGATGGGGTAGATAGCGCAAACTTCATTGGTTTTGTAGGCTATATAAGCAGCGGCTTCATTACCGTCCATGATTGACAGGTTCTCTGGTTTGCCGAGGTTCTTTGCGAATTTTAATGCTTCCATAAATGGATAATTAAGGGATGAATTTTGATGCAAATTAGCCAGATAGGGAAGGGGGAATAATGACCAGTGTCAGTGAAAAGAATGACATTGTACAGAGAGCCAGCGTGTCAGATAGCCAGGGGGGAAGAGGGGACAGGCGTTTTGGCTCCGGGGGCGGGGCACTTCATCCTTATATATATTATTATACTTGATATAATAGTAAGTATGGCTACTACGGTAATAGACAGGTTGATATTGACCCATTCCGCGATCAATCCGGTGAGAACGGCTCCAATGGCATAACCCAGATCTCGCCATAACCTGAAAATGCCAAGTGATTTGGCCCTGTCCTGGGGATGCGTATATTCAGCTATACCTGACAGGAAGGTTGGATAAACCAAGGCTGTTCCCCAGCCAAGTAAGGCAGACAGGCCGATAAATTGCCAGAGTTCCCTGGCAAAGGGAAAGAAAAGCAATACGATACCCTGCATGATCATACCACTGAACAGCAGATCTTTTTTGCAATATCGGTCACCCATCTTTCCAGTGATCAGTTGCCCAAGTCCCCAAACCGCGGGATAAATGGCAGTGATGGTTCCTATTTCTGTGAGGGCAAATCCCCTGGCTGCGAGCAGGATCGGGAACAGGCCCCAGGCCATACCGTCGTTCAGGTTATTGATCAATCCTGCCTGGGTAATTGAACCCAACTGGGGATTGCGCCAGGTGGTATCTGAGAAAACTTTTTTTAGCCTGGGTACCCCGGAGCTGGTTGATTCTGCTTTTACATGGTGCCGGGTATCTTTTACAAAGATCCAACTCAGCAACAGGCCTATTATCGCAATGACCAGGCCCAGTAAAAAAGGATAGGGCCTGACGCCATAATGTTCCGCAATATATCCAGTGACGAAGGCTACCCCGGCAACAGAAATATAACCCGCAAATTCGTTTAGCCCCATAGCAAAGCCACGTTGTTTTTCTCCCACCAGGTCTATCTTCATCACTACCGTACTGCTCCAGGTGAGCCCCTGGTGAATACCCAGCAGAATATTGGACATCAGGATCCATTTCCATTGGTCTGCATACATAAGTATCAGAGGAAGGGGGAGCGCCAAAACCCAGCCTATGACCAGTAGATTTTTTCTTCCCCATTTATCTGCCAGGGCTCCGGTAAAATAATTAGTGATGGCTTTTGAAACGCCAAAGATGACGATGAATGAAAGTATGAACAGCGTGTTGGTGATATGGAATTCCTGTTCTGCAAGCCTGGGAAGGATAGTGCGTTCTATGCCAATCATTCCTCCTACGAAACCGTTGACGATTACAAGCAGAATAAACTGGGTCAGATTTTCTTTGAGCCCTAATTTGACAGAGCCATTCATGGAGTCTAATTTACGGGAATTTGCAACAAGGAACCATGATGGAACTCATCATTTCAGCCAGAGATAGATCAGCGTTACCGCCGCTGCTGTCATGATCAGCAAAGTAGCTACGCCAAGAATATTCGAACTCTTCCTGTTAGTGTACTCACCCATCAGTTTCTTATTGTTTCCAATATGCATGATGATGCCGATCAGCACGGGAGCGGTCAAGCCATATAGCACAGCAGTATAAATAAGCGCTTTGACCGGATTGATGCCGAGCAGATTGATGCCTAATGCCAGTAACATAGACACGATCATGACTGCATAGAAACCCTTTGCCTTTTTGAATTTCTTATTCAGACCTTCTTTCCAGCCAAATGCTTCGCTGAGCATATAAGAAAGCGACCCCGCCAATACGGGTATGGCCAGGAGACCTGTACCGATCACCCCCAATGCAAACAGTAAATATGCTCCCTGTCCAACCAGCGGCTTGAGTGCAAGCGCTGCCTGGTCCACCGTGTTGATATTGGTAATGCCTTTTGGGAACAACTCTGTTCCTGCAGTAAGGATGATGAAGAAGAATATGATGTTGGTAACGAACATTCCGATCCTGATATCTTTTCTAACGTCAATGATCATCTGTTTATCTACCATGATCTTCTTTTCTTTTACTTCCTCCACTTCCATAGAGGTTTGCCAGAAAAAAAGGTATGGGGAAATGGTGGTACCCAGGATGCCGACAAGAATACTAAGGGATTTTGTGTCAAAATTGACGGATGGGATCAGTGTTGCTTTTAAAATGATGCCCCAGTTCTGCTTAGACAGAAAAGGAACAATAACATAGCACAACAGCACCAGGCAAAGAAACTGCAGGATGTTGGCAATTTTCCTGTAGGAGAGCTTGATCAGGTTGAAGAGGAGGATCAGGCAAAATGCCGTGGCAAATGCACCGGCTGGTATGGAAGGAAACAGGAGGTTGGAAACGGCACCCATGCCTGCGAGATTGGCGCTTATGTTCAACACTATTGCAGGGAAACTCAAAATGATCATCACCCACATAACGGGTTTTGGATAATTGGTCTTCAGAATACCTGTCAATCCCTTCCTGGTAACAACTCCGATCCGCGCACACATTTCCTGGACGGTGACGATCAGAGGATAGGATACCAATGCTGTCCAAAGGAACTGGTAACCGAATCCGGCTCCGGCCTGGGTGTAAGTGGCAATACCTGAAGGGTCGTCGTCACTGGCCCCTGTGATAATACTTGGGCCAATGATCTGTTTGATCTTTGACAGAAGGGTTCCGGATTTTTTTATATTCGGATCCCGCTTACTTCCATGGGCAGGGGATGATCCCGCTTGGTTTGTCATTTTTTGCTCCTCTATATATCAACGATAGCTCCCAGGTTCTTGGCCGCTGTGGCGCATCGTTCAATTTTGAAATGGCAATGTCGTAACTAAAGCCAGCCTGGAAATTTTTATAAGTAAATCCAACATAAGGTACAACAGCATTTTTAGACCAGTACCACATTCCTGCATTCAGCATCATATTTCCTTCTTCGTCTATATATCTTCCAACTCCGCCGCCTACAGAGAAATAACTCGCTGAACTCTGTTGCATATATACCCCATTGGTATTAAGTACGAGGTAGTCGTTCAAGGATACCTCATAATTTGCGTGCCCTACCCATCTTATAGGCAGAACCTGGTTTTCATCCTGCAGAAAGGTCTGTTTAGGTTTGTTCAGATGGAAACCTGAGAACCCGATATCAAAATTGGAATATTCCGATCGGATGGTATAGGTGAGGCCGGCACTGGAAGAGATGTATTGTTTCATGTCAGACAGGGCAGATTCTCCCGTTGGAAGGTTCGTATTGAATCCGTTACCGTTGAACTGTTCTCCGAAAACCAGCCTGCTGAAATCGATCCTTCGGTATCCATAAATAAATCCGATCCCTGCACCGAGAAAATGCTCGGTCTCATCGCCCCATAATTTGAGGTTATAAGAGAAATTCAAAGATGCATAGGTTGCTTTCAGTATGCCGTCCATCGCTTTATCATACATAAACATGGTGCCAATACCAAAAGTGTGGTTTTCGGGTATCCTGTCGGGTAATATTTTAGCGTCTAAGGATATAGTGCCCGTTTGGTATGGATAGGCAGGCCCGGCATACTGACTCCTGAAATTGGAGATTGCCCTCCATTCCCCATTGATATTTCCAGTCAGGGCCGGATTGATATTGAGGGGGGAAGAAAAGAACTGGGAGAAACTGGGATCTTGTGCAAGTGCCTGTTGACATTGCAAAATAAAAAGCGTCGCTAAAAGACATACCATGCTTTTAGTAGTGACCCTTCTGCTTCTTATTATGCTGATCATCATCATCTTTCTATTTTACCAATAACACATTACCATATTTATTTATCGTTTTACCTTCTTCACTGATACCTTCAATGGTCCAGAAATACGAATCTGCAGTCTGCTTCTGTCCCTTGTAGAATCCGTTCCATCCTTCGCCCAGGGTTTTAGTTTCAAATACCAGTTCACCCCACCTGTTAAATATCCTGAAATACCTGATCTCCCTGATATTTACTGCAAACGGGAAGAACAGATCATTCCTGCCATCTCCATTAGGACTGAAAGCATTAGGTAGGAAGAAGTCAGCTGCCACATTTGGATTCGTTGCATTGACCAACCTTACCAGGAGTGTATCCACTGTGCTGCAACCTGCTGATGAGGTCATATTGATCTTGTATTCTACTTCCTGGTTATAATTATAAGATGGAGTTGGGGATGTATAATTATTTAAACCTACTCCGGGTTGCCAGTTATATGTATAGCCAGAAATTTTCCTGCCTTTCAATTCTGTTGACCTGTTGGCAACAACCAGTACAGGGTTCAGACGGATACCTGGTATTGGTTTCGCTATTGCGATGGTCACCTTGTTATTCTGGGGCGAACGATTGGTGCAGAATCGATCACTTACAGAAGTGATGGTATACGTAGTGGCCTGGGCAGGATTCACACGAAGTATATATTGCTGTGACGCGATATTACTGATGAAGTTGGTCTGGCTGCCATCACTGTATTGGAACGACCATGGCGCAGTTCCCTCGGTAGTGATCTCAATACTTGCCGTGAGGCCAGTGCAAATGGAGTCAGGCGCTTTCATGGTGATCGTTGGGAGAGGACTAATGGTCACCTTAACAGGTTTAGTGATCTCACACCCCGCAGATTTCACCGCTTTGATATAGTACAGACCTGAACTGTTGAGCTGTTTGGGATTGGCCAGTGTTTGAGTGGCACCAGCATCATTCCAATAGGTATAGGTGAGTCCTGCTTCTGATCCGGCAGTGACAGATCCCGCGGTGATGTCTACAGTTCCTGGAGCACAAACCTCCGGCGGATCAACGATAACAAGGGTGGGTGTTGCGCTTTGCTTAAGCTGTGCAGATAAGTTTACTACACATCCTGCGGCATCTTTCACAATGATATTGTAATTGCCCGGTGAAAGGTTTGTGAAAATATTTGTCCCCTGGAATGCACCACCATTGATACTATACGTGTAAGGTGTTTTGCCCTTGGAAGCATTTACCGTGATGCTTCCTTTAGTATCACTGCAGGTAATATCAGGTGCATTGGCTGTTGCAGCAAGATCAGATACTGCAGTTTTTACAACGATATCAAAGTCAACGGTACATCCAGTAGCATCTTTGACAGAGATCTTGTAAGTTCCTGCGCCTTTGGTGAACGTGTTACTTGCCTGGAATGCACCTCCATCTATTGCGTATTGGTAAGGTGCCGTGCCTTTTGTAGCAGTTGCCGTAATTGTAGCGGGTTGTCCGCAAACCACATCCGTTGCAGTGGCATTGAGTTCCACACCGCAACAGTTTTCTTTTATTGGTACAGTGAGATCATAAGTACATCCTTTGGCATCTGTCACCGTCACTTTATAACTTCCTGCTTTGAGGCCAGTGAAAATATTTGAAGCCTGGGTTGCTCCTCCGTTCAGGCTGTATGAATATGGTGTAGTACCTAATAATGCCGAAACGGTTATCACTCCATTGCTGGCGCCGCAACTGATGGAATTGCCTGTAGCGATGGCATTTAAGTCGGACGGCGCTGATTTGACTGTGATGTCAAAGGTTACAATACATCCGGTAGCGTCTTTCACGCTGATCTTGTAACTGCCCGCAGGTTTTGTGAACGTATTGCCAGCCTGATAGGTACCTCCATCGATCGCATATTCATATGGCGCCGTACCCTTGGATGCCGTTGCAGTAATGACAGATGTAGTTTGTCCGCAAAGTACATCAGGTGCACTCGCAGTCAGTTCAACTGAACAACAGTTCTGCTTGATTTCAGAATAAGTGTCAACTGAACAACCAGCCGCATCCCGAACGGTGATCTTGTAGTTGCCTACTTTCAATCCTGTAAATATGTTGAGTGCCTGGGCAGGACCTCCGTCGAGACTATAGGAGTATGCCGGTACGCCTCCTTTTACGATCACGGTGAGTACTCCATCTGATGAATTACACGCAATTATCGGGGAAGTGGCGGATGCACCGAGCGTTGATCCGGTTTGTTTTAAGGTGATGTCAACATCTTTGCTGCAGCCGTTGGCATCCTTTACGCTGATCTTATAGACACCTGCACCAAGATTGCTGAACACATTACTGGCCTGGGCAGCGCCGCTATTCAGGCTATAGGTGTAAGGCGAAGTTCCTTTGATAGCTGTTACAGTGATAGTGCCGTTTGATTCGCCGCATTTGATGTCGGGCGCTGTGGCAGAAGCATCAAGATCTGATACAATGGCTTTGACGGTGATCGTTTTTTCTACGGTGCAGCCGGTAGCATCTTTCACTGATATTTTGTAGGTGCCTGCAGATCTTGTGAAACTGTTTGCAGCCTGCACAGGTCCACCATCAATTGAATATTGATAAGGCGGAACGCCTTTGGTAGCATCGGCAGTAATAGTAGTTGTGGTTGCTCCGCAAGGTATATCAGGTGCTGATAGAGCAAGCTCCATGATGCAACAATTTTCTTTCACCTGGGCATCAAGATCAAGACTGCATCCTCCGGCATCTTTTACTGTCACCTTGTAGGTTCCGGCTTTCAGCAACATGAAAGAATTGGTGGGTTGTGACGGTCCGCCATTTAAGCTGTAAGTATAAGGGGAAGTTCCTTTACTGGCCGAAATGGTGATAGCTCCATTTGATCCGTTGCAGGTAGATTCAAGCGTAGACAATGTAGCGGTGAGGTCTGCCGGATTGCTCTTAATATCAATGCTGAAATCTGCGATGCATCCGTTAGCATCTTTTGCGGAGACCTTATAAGTTCCAACTCCTTTGGTGAAGGTATTGCCGGCCTGGTATGCCCCGCCATCAATGGCGTATTGGTAGGGTGCGGTTCCTTTGCTGGCAGTCGCCGTAATGGTAGTGGTGGTTTGTCCGCATGCAAGATCAGGTGCAGCGGCTGTGACAGTTATATCTGATGCGATCTGTTTGATAAGGGCGTCAATATCCTTTGTGCAGCCATTGGCATCTTTGATAGTGATCTTGTAGGAACCGGCGATGAGGCTGCTGAATGTATTGGTGGCTTGATACGCACCTCCATTCAGACTGTATGAATATGGCGCCGTCCCTTTAGAAGCAGTAACGGTGATAGATCCATTGGTTTCCCCGCATTTGATATCAGGTGCAGATGCTGTGGCATCTAAATCTGAAACAATGGCCTTCACGGTGATTGAAAAGTCTGCAACGCATCCATTAGCATCTTTAGTAGATAGTTTGTATGTGCCTGCACCTTTGGTGAATGTATTACCTGCTTGATATGCTCCACCATCAATTGCGTATTGATAAGGCGCACTGCCTTTAGTGGCAGTTGCTGTGATGGTGGTGGTGGTTT
>DATGXN010000129.1:0-5546 GCA_035298945.1 Chitinophagaceae bacterium
CCCAATAACTATGTCTTTCCGTCCCTAACGGGTCTGTTCAAGTTGTCAAATTATCGAAGTGTATGAAAAAGGAAATTCTAATCGTGGAAGGTAGTAAGGCTATGAGGTTCTTACTGCATACCATCTTCAAAAAGCATTACAAAGTAGTTTCAGTACCCGATGGCATCAGTGCCATGTATTTCCTGCGTCAGGGTAATAAGCCAGACCTGATCGTTCTGGATCCCGAACTTTCGGATATGCCAGACTGGGAGTTAGTGAAACATCTTTCTTTAAGCCCCCTGTATAACCAGATACCGCTGGTGGTGATCTCTTCACTGGACGAAAACCAGTTAAGGGTGAATGCCATGAAACACAGCGTTGCTGAATATTTTACCAAACCGTTTAATCCCCTGAAACTCGTTGAATCAGTCGATTTGTTGCTCCTGGGCAGCAATATGCATAAGATCTGATTAAACGGGAATCTTAACCCTAAATGAAACTGCAATGAATTCAGAACAAATTAAAAAGTCCTTACCCCGGTACCGGTTTGTCCAGGTCGGGGACCAGGTTCCAACCCAACAGGAACTCGAAAACAACGTATTTTATATAGGGGACAGTAACAACACGCTGCAGAATATCTCTGATACGCTCCAGGTTGGATACTCCTCTGCCATAAATTTCCAACAGGCTATTTCCTACCTGAAAGAACTCCAAAGGGAGAATATCCGGTTCAATGCCATTTTTATCGATCTGCCCTTCGACAAAGCAGGTCTCAGGCAGTTTCAGAAATATATGAGTTCATCATCCTATTCCTCACTGCCGCTGATCTACCTGTCTTCCAACCTGTTCGATAAGGAGAGGGATGAGCTGACAGACAGTTGTTTGGTAGACGATATTATTCATCCTACCCGCGATATTTTCACTATCCGGGAAAGGATATCCTTTCTGACCAGGATCAAGTCTTCCCTTTCCAAAGGCAGAAGCGCAGTGACCGTAGAACACGAATTTGCCATCTATGAAGGCGCCGGATCCGTTGTAAAAAGGGTATTTGACATTCTGGTGTCCTCTATTGCCATCGTTCTTGTTTCCCCTTTGTTCCTCCTGATCGCTATTTTGATCAAATTGGATTCAGCAGGTCCTATTTTCTATAATTCTTACAGGGCCGGAAGGGGATATAAAATTTTCAAGTTCTATAAGTTCAGGACCATGAAAGTGGGTGCCGACAGAATGGTGACCTCTCTTTCTCATATGAACCAATACCAGGGTAAAGATGTACCTGTATTTTTCAAGGTTAATAACGATCCCCGGGTGACCCGTATCGGAGCTTTCCTGAGGAATACCAGCCTCGATGAACTTCCCCAGCTATTCAATGTATTGACGGGTGATATGTCCATGGTAGGTAACAGACCGTTGCCTCTATATGAGGCCTCGGCCCTGACAACGAATGAGTGGGCAGAGCGTTTCGTAGCCCCGGCAGGTATCACTGGCCTCTGGCAGGTCAGGAAAAGAGGACAGGCCGATATGTCTGTTGAAGAGCGGATCGGTCTGGATATCGACTATGCCAAGAGGTATAATATGATGATGGATCTGAAGATCATCCTCCAAACCCCGAAAGTACTTATACAGGATAGTAACGTATAATTGAAAGTCAAAGGTCAAAAGTCAAAAGTCAAAACAGATTGTTTAATTGGCTTTTGACTTTTTACTTTTGACTTTTTACTTTGAAACCCATGCCCCCTCTAGTTTCCATTATTGCCCTCAATTACAACAACACCGCCGTTACCGTAGAATTCCTGAGATCGATCAGGGAACATTGCCGCTATCCCGCCATCGAAGTGATCGTTGTCGATAACGGCTCAGCCGAAGACCCCTCATTATCTTGTAAAGCCGAATACCCCGAAGTGAACATGGTGCTGACCGGCGCCAATCTTGGATTTTCCGCCGGCAATAATGCTGGTATCCGGATTGCAAAAGGCGAATATTTTTTTATTGTCAATAACGACACCGAGTTCACGCCCGGGCTCATTGAGGGTTTACTGGAACTGTTTCAGAAATATCCCGATGCAGGGATGGTATGCCCCAAATTCCAGTACTATTTTCAGAAAGGCACCATCGAATGGGCCGGTTTCAGAAAAGTCAATGTTTTCACAGGCAGAAATACCGCCATTGGGCACGGGGAAAAAGATGAAGGACAATACAACTTGATCCATGAAACACCTTATGCACATGGAGGTGGTATGATGGTGCCCAGGAAGGTAGTGGATGAAGTGGGCCTGATGCCAGAGCAATTCTTCCTTTATTATGAGGAACTTGACTGGAGCGAACAGATCAGGCGTAAGGGGTATAAGATCTACTACCAGCCAGCATCACTGATCTATCATAAAGAATCAATGACCACCGGGAAGGCAAGCCCGCTCAAAACATATTATCAGACCAGGAACCGGATCCTCTTCATGAGAAGAAATGTGGCCTGGTACCAGTTCCTGGTGTTTATCCTCTTTTTCATTTTCCTGACCATTCCCAAGAATACATTGAAGTTTTTACTGGAACGTAAATGGCAGCACCTGGGGGCATTCTGGAAAGGCACCTTGTGGCACCTCAGATAGCAGGTTGCAGAAGGCAGGTTGCAGGAGGCAGGTTGCAGCAAAATCAGATGAGCTGCAACCTGTTACCTGCAGCCTGCAAACTGCTATAGAAATGGTTTGTAGTAACTAAACGAGGCCAGTGCCAACATGGGCTCATCGCCACTTGTATCGCCATAGGCGTAAATACTGCTGTAGTCAGAAAGTCTGAACCGTTCTTTAATCCTTCTTACTTTTTCTTCACCATGGCAGTTCTTCCCCAGGATCTTACCAGTGATCTTTCCATTGACCGTTTCGAGTTCGGTGGATATGCAGATAAATCCATTCGATGTGCACCATGGTTCAACCCAGTGCGCAGGCGATGCAGATACGATCACCACTTCATGCCCTTCGTGTTGATGCCAGCGAAGCTTTTCCATGGCCTTGGGTCTTACAATTGACGGGATCTTTTCCTGTACAAAATTGGTGGCGAGTGCCCGGAATTTTTCTTCGGGAATACCTGCAAAAAATTTCGCTAACAGTTTTTCCTTGGCATATTGCCTGTCAACAAAACCTGCTTTGAAACCCAGTATCGAAGGAAGCAAAGGGAGCAGTCCTGTTATGAATCCGTAACTGCCCTGTTTGAAACGGATGAATTCAGCCAGGGAATCGCTGGTTGTAATCGTTCCGTCAAAATCAAAGAAAGCAATTGCCTTGCTCAAATTTTCATCTTTTTGAACATGAATTCAGGGATGGACCTGATGATAAGCATGATCCATTTCCAGAACCATTTCACATAAATTACATCTTTCTTTTTTGCCACCGCATTATAAACGGATTCAGCAACAAGTTCGGGAGTGGCAGTCAGCAAAGGCGGCAGCTTCATGTTTTCTGTCATTCTCGTATACACGAAACCAGGCAGGATCGTAGCTACATGAACATTATGGTTGAATGCTTCATTCCGCAAGCCCGATAAATATGCGGTGAGCCCGGCTTTGGCACTTCCATAAATATAATTGGTAGCGCGGCCCCTCTCTCCCGCTACTGAACTGATAGCAGCAATGGTTCCTTTTTTTCTTTTGATATAATCCCTGGAAATGATGTTCAGGATGGATAAAGCCCCGGTATAGTTCACATTGATGGTATTCAGCAGTTTCTCGCTGTTGGCAGTCACCGCTTCATTCTCGTCCATATAGCCGAATACAAGTATCGACACATCAGGGGTAACAGGCAGGGAAGTATAAAATGATTCATGGCTCGCGGTAGCTAAGGCATCAAAAACATGCACCGTGCAGTTGACACTGTACCGGAGAGCACAGTCCGATCGAAGCGCACTGATATCACTGGTATTTCTCGCAGCAAGCTGGAGATCGTAACCTTCTTTTGCAAATTTCACCGCTATGGCCTGTCCAATATCGGATGTTGCTCCTAAAATAAGTACTGTAGCCATTTATGCAGGTAGTTGAAGACGTTTAGAAAGACTGGAGGAAAACTTTCCGGGATTGTATTTTCTTACAACCTCATTGAACGCAGAAGCATTGGGGTAGCCCGCAGTGAACATGGAAGGTTTCATCCTGGCATCTTTCGACAGGTAGATCCTGCCGCCATATTCAAGCACCATGTTATCCAGTTCATCAAGAAATGGAAACAGGCTGTCAGTTACCGGGAAATCCATGGCCATGGTATATCCTTTCATAGGAAAGGATATAAAGCTGTCGTCTTCCCCAAAAACTTTCAGCACCGCCAGGAACGAAGCGTGGCCGTTCTCCCTGATCCGGTTGAGGATCCTGACCAACCCGTCTTTCCTGTCCATGGGGATAACAAACTGGTATTGCAGGAATCCTTTTCTTCCATAGCCCCTGTTCCAGTTGGTAATGGCATCGAGAGGGTAGAAGAATGGCTCATAGGAGATCACATTATTGACCTCCCTGGAAAACATCTTATTGTAAAAAAGAAAATTAAATGCAGATACCGTATAGCGGTTAAGTATAAACGAAGGTAGATAGAACGGGAAATTCAGCGATCTTGTTTTTGGAAGGGCAAGGGGTTCTTTCCGTAATTTTTCCGGCAGTTCATCTTTCTTCGCGTGTTCCCCCAGCATCAGGATACTTCTTCCAAATCCTTTTCCTCCTTTTATACAATCGATCCACGCTACTGAATAGGTATAGTCTTTATACTTATCAAAAAGTTCGATGATCTCATCCAGGTTGCGTGCCTTGATCTTCTTCTGGGCAATGAATGAAGTTTCGATCTTTTTAAGCCTGAACCTGACCCTGGTGATAATTCCTGTCAGTCCCATACCACCGGCTGTAGCGTTGAAAAGATCCGCATGTTCTGTGGGGGAGGTTCTGATGATCTCACCGCTGGCGTCCATGATATCCATATCCAGCACATGGCGGCTGAAGCAGCCGTCAACGTGGTGATTCTTGCCATGTACGTCACTGGCAACAGCTCCTCCCACGGTAATGAATTTGGTACCTGGCGTTACAGGCAGGAACCAACCCCTGGGCACAATGAATTCCAGGATGGAATCCAGGGTAAGCCCGGATTCGCAGTCAAGGATCCCCTCTTCGGGATCAAAGCCCAGTATTTTGGAAAACTGCAGGGTTGAAAAAACCACAGGTGCCAGTGAAGCATCTCCATAACATCTTCCGTTACCCCTGGCAATGCCATGTTCAGCAGACAGAAGTTTTTCTTTTAATTCCCGGAGCAAACTGAAATTTCTTTCATCGGTATCCTCAAAGGGATAATTGCCCCAGTTCGCTATCCTCGTTCTCATTAGCCCAACTTAAGTTCTTTAATATAGATCAGGAAGAAGAAACTCAATATCCAGAGTGAAATGGCAAGTTGAATGAACCTGTCACGGTAAAGGACATGGGTAGGATATCCTGAATCATCATATACAAAGATAAGCTGAAGATATCGCATCATGCCAGCCATCACAAATAAAGAGCTATAATAAAGCCTGTGGGTCTGGAACCTGCTTTCCACTTCCGGGGAGATGGT
>DATGXN010000130.1:0-6431 GCA_035298945.1 Chitinophagaceae bacterium
TCAGCCGATCGCTGATAATGCCACTGCTGCCGGTAGGGCAAAGAACAGAAGAGTAACATTCAAAGTTAGCCAGTAGGCTGACCTTGAAGAATGTGATGAATGTGATGAATGTGGGAATGTGGGAATGTGATGAATGTTTTAAACCTCTATAAAAAAACTCCGATCAAATGATCGGAGTTTTTTATTATACCAAGAAGTAATTGATGATGATATCAAGAGGGAGTTTGACTACCTGAGATCCTATAGATTTAAACCCAATTACAAGTGATATCTTCAAAAGCAGTACTCCCGATCGTTCTCACAAAAGATAAATCAGAACTTTTTAACGATACAGGCTATTTCCCGTTTATCTACTGCACTCCCCGGCAAACTTGTTAACCGGCCAGCACACAAAAAAACCGGTGTAAAACACCGGTTTTTTTTTACTTCGTTTTTCCCCATCCCAGCCAGTCGTTTGCATTGGCATACACGATAAGTCCGAGTAACAGCACCATACCCACTACCTGGGCATACTCCAGAAATTTCTCACTGGGCTTGCGCCTCGTGATCATTTCATATAAAGTGAATACCACATGTCCACCATCGAGTGCAGGAATCGGTAACAGGTTCATAAATGCAAGCACGATAGAAAAGAATGCAGTGATATTCCAGAATGCTTCCCAGTTCCATTCATATTTCGGGAAGATGGAGCCCATGGATTTAAAACCACCAATGCCTTTGTAGGCGCCTGTTTTAGGATTCAATATTTTTTTGAATTGCTGAACATAAAATTTCAGCTTGTCGATGGCTTTGGATACCCCTGCAGGGAAAGATTCAAAGAATCCGTATTCTTTTGTTTCGAACTGGTAAACTTTCATATGAGCCAGGTCATCCATACCCGGAAGGATCGGATAAAATCCTATCGATGCTTCTTTACTCAGTACCGTGGTCAGGGTCACGTCCTTTCCATCCCGGTCAACAGTGAGCTTAATGGTGTCCCCACCTCTTCCGGCAAGCATGGGCTTGATCTCATCAAAATATTTCACTTCTTTTCCATCGATCCCTTTGATCACGTCTTTCACTTTCAGCCCGGCCTGTTTGGCATAGGTTGAGTCAGACACTTCTCCAACTATTACGGGTATGCGCGGGAGCACCAGTGCTGTACGTTTTCCTTTTTCTACGATCTGTTCGATGAAATTTTCAGGTATGGGAACATTGATCTGTTCTCCCTTCCTGTCAATGGTAAGTGTTTCTCCCAACAGGAATTTAGCATTCAGGTCTTCGAAATATTGTACCGGTTCATTATTGATCGCAACGATCTTGTCACCAGTCTGCAGGCCTATCTCATGATTGATACTGTCTATTGCCCAGATGCCATCTGTGAGATTCTTCATCGGCAGTTTGGTTTCGCCCCAGGTGAAAAGTATCATCGCGTAGATAAAGAATGCAAGAAGCACATTTACCGTTACGCCACCGATCATGATGATCAGCCTCTGCCATGCCGGTTTGCTCCTGAACTCCCAGGGTTGCGCGGGCATCTTCATCTGCTCTTTATCCATGCTTTCATCCACCATTCCGGCGATCTTTACATAGCCACCCAGCGGAAGCCAGCCGATCCCGTATACAGTTTCCCCTATCTTCTTTTTAAAAAGCGAAAACCAGGGATCAAAGAACAGGTAGAATTTCTCCACCCTGCATTTAAAGATCTTTGCGGGAATAAAATGCCCCAGCTCATGCATCACAACCAGTATGGAAAGAGACAGGATCAATTGCCCCGCCTGCAGGCCTACTGATGACCAGTTGATATCTAAAAGTGTTGTTATCATATTTCTAATGAAGTCAAAAGTCAAAAGTAAAAAGTCAAAAACCGATCATTTTTTGACTTTTGAATTTTGACTTTCGACTTTGTTTATAAATTTATAAGTGAAGCCGCAAAATTACGCGCCTCTGCGTCGCTGTCAAAATATTCCTGTAATGTGGGTGTTGCGATATGTGTCATCTTCCCCATGGTTCTTTCTATCACTTCCGTCATATCAAGAAAGCCAATTCTGTTCTTGAGGAATCCGTATACTGCGATCTCATTTGCTGCATTCAGTATACAGGGTAAATTACCTCCCCTGTTCAGGGCATCCATGGCCAGGCTCAGATTCCGGAAAGTTCTTATGTCCGGCGGCTCAAACGTAAGTTGGGTAGATCGTGTAAAATCAAATCTTGGGAAATCATTGGATATCCTTACAGGAAATGCCATAGCATACTGTATAGGAAGTTTCATATCAGGCAATCCCATCTGTGCCTTTATACTTCCATCCTCAAACTGAACCATGCTGTGAATGATGCTTTGAGAATGGATGACCACCTGGATCTGGTCCGGCTTCAGGTTGAACAGCCATTTGGCTTCGATCATCTCAAGACCTTTATTCATCAGGGTGGCTGAGTCAATCGTGATCTTTGCGCCCATGCTCCAGTTGGGATGTTGCAACGCATGTTCTCTTTTTACGTTGACCAGATAGTTTGGTTTTTTACCCAGGAAAGGCCCCCCTGATGCAGTGAGAATGATCTTCTCAATACGGTTCCTGGTTTCACCCACCAGGCATTGAAATATGGCCGAATGTTCTGAATCTACCGGGATCACAGGCACTCTTTTTTCCACCGCACGCTGCATCACAATATCGCCTGCAACTACCAGGGTTTCTTTATTTGCAAGAGCAATGGACTTGCCTGTGTCGATGGCTTTCAGCGTAGGCTTCAGCCCTGCAAATCCAACGATCGCTGCAAGCATCATATCATACACATTCATCTCGGCAGCTTCTTCAAGGGCCGCTTCACCACCCAGCACTTTTATACCCAGCGGACTGAGTGATTTCTTTACTTCAGCGAATTTTCCCTCATCAACAATCACTACACACTCAGGCTTATGCTTCGTAGCCTGCTCTACCAGCAGTTCATGATTGGAGTGGGCAGTCAGTATGGCTACCGTGAATTTATCCGGATTTGCCTCGATCACATCCAGGGCCTGCTTACCAATGGATCCTGTAGATCCAAAAATGCCTATTCGTTTCCTCATTCCCGTTGTTGAAGTTGATACAGGTGCAGCCTTGGGCTGTGAAATAGGATTCATATTTTAAAAATACGTTCTTTCGCCGACAACAGTATATGGCTCCAGCGCTTCAGCCAGTTTTCTGTCGTTGCTCAACCTGGGTACTTTATTCTGACCTCCGAGTTTACCGATGGACTTCATATAATCAATGAAAGCATTTTTTCTCAGCGACCTGATCACTAAAGGACTCAGTATATGGCCCCTCATCAGATCGTCGTAATAAATGTTTTTGACCCTCAGATTGTCATTTACCTTACCTGCGAATGACTCCAGGTCAGCAGGCGGCTCCTCAAACTCGATGAACCATTCATGGTAAGATTTCCCCTGTCCCTGCTGGATCATTGGCGCTACAGTGAATTCAGTGATCCTCACCCCTGACTCTTCTGCCGCTTTCATCAGGCTGTATTCCACTTCCTCGCCGATCACGTGCTCGCCAAATGCAGATATGAAGTGTTTCACCCTTCCGGTCACTACCAAACGATAGGGTTTAACCGATAAGAACTTCACGGTGTCGCCGATATTATAACCCCAAAGCCCCGCATTGCTGTTCACGATCAGCACATAGTTTTCACCTGTTTTCACCTCTTCCAGCGATAATCGGGTGGGATTTTCTTTGAATATCTCCTGTGACGGGATAAATTCAAAGAAAATGCCTGAATTGGAATTCAATAAAAGGCCTTCTTCTTTTTGGCTGTCCTGGAAGGCAAAAAAACCTTCAGAAGCCGGAAAAGTCTCTATAGTATCCAATTCTTTGCCAATTGTAGCAAACAACTTGGCTTTATAGGGGTCAAAATTCACACCACCATGGACCAAAACGGTAAGATTAGAGAATAGTTCAGCTGGTTTTTTCCCTGTCACCTCATTTAACCGGTCGAAATACATCTGCATCCAGGGTGGTATGCCGCTGATCAGGGTCATATCCTGGCTATTGGTTTCTTCAACGATCTTGTCCAGTTTGGTTTCCCAATCTTCAATACAATTGGTCTCGTAAGTAGGTAACTGGTTGGTTCTCAGGTAACTGGGCACGTGGTGATTAACAATTCCACTAAGCCTGCCGGTGGGTATACCCCCAACCCTTTCCAATTCCGGCGAACCGGAGAGAAAGATCATTTTCCCGTTGGTGAACAGGTGGTTTCCTGTTTCAGCTATATAGCAGAGAAGCGCATTCCTGGCCGTATTGATATGGTTAGAGATGGAATCCCGGGTGATGGGTATGTATTTGACACCAGAAGTGGTGCCGGAAGTTTTGGCGAAATAGATGGGTTGCCCCTTCCAAAGGACATTATGCTTGCCTTCCTTGATCTGCTCGATATAGGGCTTGAACAGCTCGTAATCCCGGATGGGGACGGCTTTTTTGAAGTCGTCATAGCTATTAACGTCCTGGAATCGATGTTCCCGGCCGAAATCCGTGTTTTTGGCTGCTTTTACCAGATCTTTGAGGATCTTTTTCTGATCCTCGACGGCTGTGGACATGCCTTTGCGGATCTGTTTGTGAATATAATTGGCAAATGGCCTGGCAAGGAATGATTTGATCTTCATCGGAATATGGCAAGAATATGAAACAAAGATAATTTTACATTTCATTTAAAGGTTACCGCCCGTAACTTTTTTTGGACCAATTCTTTGTGGGTTAGTATTTTACCCATACCTTTGCACTCCTAAATTTTGGCATATCATGTTTGCAGTTGTAAAGATCGCCGGTCAGCAGTTCAGGGTCCAGGAAGGCCAGAACCTGTATATACCTCATATTACCGGCAACACCGGAGACAAAGTTGAATTCACTGACGTTCTCCTGACAGATGACAATGGAACACTTTCTGTTGGACCAGATGTGAAAGTGAAAGTGGCTGCTGAGATCCTTGGAGAAAAACAAGGTGATAAAGTGATCGCTTTCAAGATGAAAAGAAGGAAAGGTTTCAGGAAAAAAAGAGGTCATCGTACATTATTCACTCAAATCAGGATCAATAAGATCGCTTAAGCGAAAACCTATAAACTCTATTAAACATGGCACATAAAAAAGGTGAAGGTAGCGTAAAGAACGGCCGTGATTCACAAAGCAAACGTCTCGGTGTCAAAATATTCGGAGGCCAGCCAGCCACTGCAGGCAGCATCATTGTCCGCCAGCGCGGCACAGAATATCATCCTGGTAAAAATGTGGGAGTTGGTAAAGACTTTACCATTTTCGCATTAACAGATGGTGTGGTTGAGTTCAAGAAAGGAAGGGCAAATAAGACTTTTATTTCTGTTGCACCCGTGCAAATTGCCGGTTAATTACTACCCGATTTACTGATTTCTCTCAATAAAATTATTTCTGCTAAAAAAAAAATATTTTGGCAGAAATAATTTTTTTTTATTTTTACCCTATAGTAACCCATTTACTAAACCATTAAATTCAAAAAAACATGGCAACAGCAAAAAAAGCTGCAGCAAAAAAAGCAGTTAAGAAAGCGGTAGCAAAGAAAGCAGTTAAGAAGGCCGTAAAGAAAGCTGCAGTTAAGAAAGCAGTTAAAAGAGCAGTAGTTAAAAAGGCAGTTAAAAGGGCCGTAGCTAAGAAAGCAGTTAAGAAAGCTGTCGTTAGAAAAGCTTTAAAGAAAGCCGCTTCTAAGAAATAACTTTCTCAAAAGAACTTCAGGTAGAAAAACCTGGAGTTTTTTTATTTCTAACCATTAAATTCAAAAAAAACATGGCAACAGCAAAAAAAGCAGCTAAAAAAGCAGCTCCTAAGAAAGCAGCTAAGAAAGCAGCTCCTAAAAAAGCAGCTAAGAAAGCAGCTCCTAAGAAAGCAGCTAAAAAAGCAGCTCCTAAGAAAGCAGCTAAGAAGAAGTAATTTCTTCTATCAGCTAAAATATCAAAGTCCTCCCGCGGGAGGACTTTTTTTATTGCCCCCACTCCGTTAATTTGCCTGCAAGAATCCATCATGGTCGATAACTATTTCATCGCCGATCAGTTCTCCCTGCTGTCCAAACTCATGGATATACATGGCGAGAACTCCTTCAAGTCAAAGTCTTATTCCATCGCCGCTTTCAATATCGAAAAACTTCCCGTGCAACTCAATACCCTGAGCCCCGAGCAGATCTTTTCCCAGAAAGGAATGGGCGAATCAACGGGTAAGAAGGTATTGGAGATCATACAAAATGGCAAACTCGATGTTCTTGAAAAACTGATCGCCCAAACACCCCCCGGCGTGATCGAGATGATGCAGATCAAAGGGATCGGACCGAAAAAGATCAATACCATCTGGAAAGAAATGCAAATCGAATCAATCGGTGAATTGCTGTACGCATGTAATGAAAACAGGTTGACATTGTTTAAAGGGTTTGGTGAAAAAACACAGGTAAACGTACAGGAAGCGATC
>DATGXN010000131.1:0-2396 GCA_035298945.1 Chitinophagaceae bacterium
ATCCGTCACAAAGACAAGATTTACACGTCCATCTTCCTCCTCGTTAAAGACAAGTATCTCGCTGAAGACATCTTTCAGGATGTATTCATCCGCGTTATTGATACCGTACGTGGTGGCAGGTATACGGAAGAAGGTAAATTCCTTCCATGGGCCATGCGTATTGCCCATAACCTCTGCGTAGACCATTTCCGCAAGGTTAAAAGGACCCCAACCATCAGAAACAGTGAAGATCACGACATTTTCGAAGTGCTGAATTTCACTGAAGATGGTGCTGACCGCAAAATGATGCAGCGTCAGAGCCACGACAGGGTTCGCCAGATGCTCGATCTTTTACCTGCTGACCAGCGCGAGGTGATCATTCTCAGGCATTATGCAGAATTGAGTTTCAAGGAGATAGCTGCCATGACCAATTGCAGTATCAATACCGCCCTTGGACGTATGCGTTATGGCCTCATCAACCTGAGGAAAATGATGCTTGAAAAGCAAATTGCATTATAATAATCTGACATAACTTTGGAAAAGTCGCTTTATAGCGACTTTTTTTTATTTGCCATGGAGAATCCGAGGATCACAGTTATCATCAATAATTATAATTATGGCCAGTTTCTGAAGCAGGCTGTTGACAGTGTGCTCAATCAGTCTTATCCTGCCCATGAAATTATTCTTGTTGATGACGGGTCCACAGACAATTCCATTGAAGTGGCCTTGAGTTTTGGAGACAGGATCAAATTCATCCCTCAGCAGAATAATGGCCAGGCAAGTACTTTCAACACAGGCTATTATGCCGCCACCGGAGATTGGATCTGGTTCCTTGATTCTGATGATATGCTTACTTATGATGCTTTGGAAGAAGTGTCCAGGCAGATCAGAAAAGGTGTTTCCAAGATCCACGGCAAACTGATCATGACCGATATCAGGGGTCAACAGCTGGGTAAAATGGCTCCCGTGATGCCATTATCCGATGGCAATGTGGTAGATGAACTGGAAGAGAATGGGATCTATACCTGGCCTCCCACCAGCGGTAATGTGTTCCCCCGCGATATGCTTCAGACATGCATGCCTATTCCTGAAGAAAAATTCAGGCTCTGTGTGGATCTATACCTCTGCAATCATGCCGCCATGAAAGGAGAGATTGTTGCAGTTAAAAAACCCGTAGGCTACTATCGCATACATGGAAACAATAATTTCAGCGGTTTCAAGCTGGAAAGCAAACGCCTGAAAAACCAGGCGCTGAATATTATTGCCACCGTTGATCTGCTGCAAGGTCTGTTCAGTGATAAGAAGAATTTTCAATTCCCCTATACAAGATGGAATTTTGAAACACTGCTGTTGGCGAAGAGATTTTCTGACTATCAACCTCTCGGAAAATATTCATACCCGGAACTTTATCGTAAATGGCTTGCCACACCACAGGTGGCCAATGAAAAAATATTCACTAAAACTGCGCTGAAATTATACTGGTGGATATTGAGGTATATGCCGAGGAAGGCAATTGAGGTGATACTCTCTAAAAAGTAAAAAATGTACTGTTCATTACTTTTTACTTTGAAACGCGTTCAACCCGCACTGCAACCAATCTGAGTAAGCTGTCTTGTCTGGCGTATAACCAACAGGAGGAGTAAGTAATTTTTCATCCGGCGAGATCAAGACATACCAGGGCTGTGATGAGACAGAAAAATTCTCCGACTGAAACAGGGACCATTTCTCTCCAACAGTTGTGATCCTTCTTTCCTCACCGTCTTTACCTTTATATACGAACTGCCTGGATATGGGAAGTTTTTGTTTGTCGTCAACGTACAGCGACACCAGTACATACTTACTCATCAGTTCATGCACTTTTGCATCTGGCCAAACATTCTCTTCCATCTTTCTGCAGTTCACGCAGGCCCAGCCGGTAAAGTCGATCATGATGGGCTTATTCGTTTCCTTCGCCAGTTTCAAAGCTTCATCATAATCCTTAAGCGGCTCTTCACAGTTCACCGGATGTTCATAAACACTGTAACAATGTGGTGGCGGAAACCCACTCACCATGGACAGGTTCGCCCTCTTGGTATTTGTGAGTCCAGGCAGCAAGGATAAAGTGAAAAGGAATACGGAAAGCGCAAAAAGCTTTCTGAGTTTACCGATCTTCTGCCCATGACTATCGTGCGGAAACCTGATCCAGCCAATGAGATAAAGGGAAAGGCCCAGTCCTATGATGATCCAGATCCCAAAGAAAACCTCCCTGGGCAGGATCTTCCAGTGTGCAACCAGGTCAGCATTGGAAAGAAATTTCAGTGCCAGCGCGAGCTCAACAAATCCGAGAACAACTTTCACTGTATTCAGCCAACCACCACTCTTGGGAAGAGATTGAAGGATCTGCGGGAACATCGCAAAAATGGCAAATGGCAACCCCA
>DATGXN010000132.1:0-4032 GCA_035298945.1 Chitinophagaceae bacterium
ATGCCAAACTGGTCGGCTTCATTGATGATTGCGAGTTTCTGCTGAGCAGTAAAACTCCTTCTGTTCTTTGCCATGTTTCCTAAATTTACTGACTTAAATTGTTTTACAATTTTGTCCAGTCTTTTAGGGGGCTAATACACAAGACCTCGAACTCCTGGAAGATGAAAAAAAGAAAACCCTCTTTGATTTAATCGATACCTACATCCGTGATGCTAAAGCGCGCAAAGCTTACGCGCATTAAAACTCTTCTATTTCAGGTAATTATTTAACCAATACCTCGTTTGACAAAAAGAGATACTGTAGTATAATAATCAGCAAAAAAATAGCAATCCAGCCTTTTGTCTTGATCCCAGCTTTATCTCTTTTTTTTCGATAATCATAAACAATGGATATGCACGTACCAACAAAGCAAAGTAATGGCACAAAAAACAACAAATAGATTTTAGGCACTATCAGATTTATATCCTTTTTCGAATTCTGAAAGAGAAGAAATAAAAAAATATTTATCGAAATCCCAAGTAACGCAACTACAAAGTTTTTCATGTCGTATTAATTACTGATAGGATCACTATTTGATTTTTTAGGATCATTGACAGGCTGAGAGCGGTTTTTAGCTGCATCTACAGGATTTCTATTCATCAACTGATTATTAATATCTTTAATCACATTCTTAAGTTGATCATTATCAATTGAACGATGATTTGAACCAGGAGACAATATATTAGCTCCATTCGTCTTACTCGAAAAATCCATCTTCCTATCTGATACTAAATTTAGTTTATCAGTATTCTGATAATAGTTTATTGCATTCTCAACATTCGATGGAATATTTGTGTCAGTCCAGCCCAATGCTTTTGGATCTCGAGCATCTAGTGTTATTAATAAGTTTATTTTTACATCTGTGTTCTCTTTTGCTAATTCAATAATATTATCAGCACCCCCACTATGCCCAATTAGAATCAAATTTCCATCAGGGCTCGTACTTCGAAAATCCTTAATGGTTGATAAAACATCATTCTTTGTATTATCTGATGAAGAAGAAGCAAAAACGCCTACCTGGAGAGATGGTCCTGTTGACATAATACTACCTAAAGCCTCGTCTGGGGCTAGTCCCGGATCTGTCTTTGCCGCGTTAGAAGCTTGTGTTGCACCGTTAGGAGGATTGCCACCAAATCCCTGAACTACGATAACTAAATTCTTGGTTTCTTTATTTATTCTTAACGGCTCTAATCCGTCTAAATCAATGGCATTAGGAACTTCATTTCCAGCAAATTGATATGGCGCGTAGTGAGGATATTTATCAGCTAATCGATCTTGAGAAATAAACCTACCTATCTGATGGTAATAAAACCTATACTTATACTCATACATCTCTAATCCACTGCCGTCGGAGAACTCCTTACTCTGCAACTCCATTTCATTGTACTTGATCTTACTTTCTGCCACCCCGTTCAGCGCTCTGGAACTTATCCCCGCCATCGTAAGCCCAAAGGGATAGTAATGGGTTTCCTCCAAAATGGGCCCATTGGTATGGCTTACATTCAGGTTGTCAAAGAACACATTGAGATTGCTCTCGTTGCTCACATAAATATACAAATATCCGCTGCGGGTGATGTTCACCGGGCTGTTAAAAAACTTCTGGTGGTTCTTGTATCCCCCGCCGGAGGGTACGGGATCATAGTCCCCGCCCACAAAGCGCATCTGCTCGTCAAACAGGGCATAGTTCACCGCCGCCTTGGCCAGGGAGGTATTCCCTGAATTCGTATTGAGGAAGCTCTGCAACGATGTGGGGGTGTTAAGGGCAGTCAGGTCCGTGCTGCTCAGCCCTTTACCTACCGGAAACCCCTTGGCACCCAACAGGGCGTTCAGCAGCTCAGTTGCGGCCATGTTGATGGGAACACCAGCATTGCCGCCGGGTATGGAATAGAAGGATTCCGCGGTGATCTTCACCTGGTCACCCTTCATCACCTTGAGCACAATGCCCAGGCCGGTGCGTTCATTGCTGTTATTGCCGTTGGTGCGGTAGAACTTGGCCCCGAAACTGGCAATGCCACTGGCCCCGGGTTCCACGTTCTTGGCTACCCTGCGCCCATCCACGATGTTATACAACTTGTTCTCGCTGACCCAGGTGGCATCTTCCACGGTTGCGGCACCATAGCACTTGGTCTCGGATTGTTCGGTCAGGACCATGCGGACATTGCCCAGGTGGTCCTTAAGGAAATAATCATAAAAGATCCTAGCGGGCTGGGCAGGACAAGTTGAGGTGGTAGCCTCCTCGAACCGGATACGCCCTTCTTCGTGCCCCAGGAACAGGACCTTGTTGGTATAATTGGGGCGGGCCGCATCTGCAGGGCTGATCACCCGGCTTTCCAGCACTGCCGCACCTATGTACTGGGTGGTGGTGGTGATGGTTCTGCCAGATTCGCTGTAATCCGTTACCTGCTTCTGCAGCTTAGCACTCGCTGCGCTGTAGGTGTAAACAATGGTTCCTTTGGTGCCCCCGGAGGCGTTTCTCATGGTGATCTGCTCCGGCAGGTTCAGGTAGTTATACACGATTCCGTCGGTGGATGAAGAGCCGATGTCCTTGTTCAGGTCTTTTTTCAGGTTGCCATTGTCATCATATGTATAATCTACCGTTGCGGTAGTCTTCGCGCCTGCCTGTGGATGCAGCGGTGAGGTCCTGAAATCGCCCAGTTTGATGGAAGGCGTTGTACTGATGTCGTTTACATTCAGCAGCTTGTTGGAGTTGTTATTGCTAGCGTAAGTGTAGCGCAACCTGTCCACAAAATCACTTCCAGACACGATCCAACCTTTCTGGTCCATCTCCGTAATGTTCCCGTTCGCGTCATACTTGATGTTCGGAACGCTGTAGTCTATGCCGCTTCCATTGAATCAAAATTATCAATTGTCAATATTCAATGCGTGTCACTTTTATTGAGTTGATCGAATGAAACCCCTAACTGGGTTGAGATACATCGTTTTCTTATGGCAGATAATCCATGTGGAAAAGTTTTAATTCAAAAATGCTTGGAATATAGAGAAGCAATTGCATAAATTCGAAATGCTAATTCGTTCGAGAAACACTGGCAAGAATTGAATGAGTGGTTCGTGCACCAGTGCTTTTGGATCATCCAAAACTAAATCGCATGATACTGCTTAAAAGCTGTACGGGCCTCTCATTACCGCGACCATTCTCTGCATTTTTTTTGCATTTGCGAAGCATTTTCTTTTTCTGTTTTTCTTTTCTGTTTTTCCTGCTCCCGCTGTTTGTATCTGGCCAGCAAAAGCCTGACTCTTTGTTAAGTACTATAGAAAGCACATTGCCACGAGTTTTATCAAACACAGAGCAGTTATTGATAAGAAGATATCCAACACCCTCGTCAATGGTGGTGCAATGCCGTCCACATGGACAACGGTTTCTTCACTGAAGTATGATAAACTTGGGCAGGTAGTGGAGAAGAAGCTGGGTGTTAATGCCACTAAACCACAAGGGCTGGAGACCCAAAGCATGGACTATAACATACGTGGTTGGTTGTTAGGACTGAACAGGATATCCATGGTCAGGGATGGCTCGGCAAGTACCTTTTTTGGCTTTGAACTCGGGTATGATAAGCTTGAAACTGGAACTGCCAATATCAGCTTTGGCCAGGAGCAGTACAATGGGAATATAAGCGGTATGATATGGCGCAGCGGCAGCGATCTTGTACGAAGGAAGTACAATTTCAGCTATGACCTGGCTAACCGGCTGACGCAGGCTAATTTCAATGAACCCGACTTTGCCGGAAGCGGCATAGACTACAGCGTTCCGAACATCAAGTATGACGCGAACGGGAACATCACGGAGATGGACCAGAAAGGCTGGATCTTGTCTGGAAGTGATTTTGTGGACAGGTTGCGCTACACCTACGCAAGCAATAACAACTCCAACAAGCTTCTGAATGTAAACGACATCAGCACCACGCCCTCCATTAGGCTGGGCGATTTCAGGACCTCACCGCTGCATCCACAGGCAGGCGCGAAGACTACCGCAAC
>DATGXN010000133.1:0-5780 GCA_035298945.1 Chitinophagaceae bacterium
TGCCGGCAAGGATTATATCGTGGCGCCCAGTGCTTCCTGCGTGGGTTTTGTGAGGAATTATTACAATACCATGTTCACCGAAGATTCTTCCTATCGATATGAAGTGAAAGCCCTGCAGGGACGGATCTTTGAACTGAGTGATTTTTTGGTGAACGTCTTGCACTATACAGATTTCAAGGCGGAACTTCCTATTGAAGCTACCTACCATGATTCCTGTGCTGCACTGAGGGAATGTAAACTGAAAAAAGAGCCGCGGGTATTGCTGGACAAAGTGGCCGGACTTAAACTCACCGAGATGCAGGACAATGAAACCTGCTGTGGTTTCGGGGGAACATTTGCAGTGAAATTCGATTCCATATCTTCTGCCATGGCCGACCAGAAAGTCAATAATGCCCTGGCTACCGGCGCTCAATACATCATCTCCACCGACCTGAGCTGCCTGATGCATATCGGTTCATATGCAGAGAAAAACGGACTGAATATTAAAACAATGCATCTGGCGGATGTGTTGGTTTCGGGTTGGTAAAATTATAGCAGGTTGCAGGCAACAGGTTACAGGTTCCAGCAACTGTGTTCTTCTGCAACCTGTAACCTGTAACCTGAAACCTGAAAATATAAACTATGCAATATTGGTTAATTAAATCAGAGCCCTCAGCCTACTCCTGGGAACAATTCGTTGCTGATAAAAGAACCCAATGGACCGGGGTTCGGAATTATGCCGCCCGGAATAATCTGCGGGCGATGAAAAAAGGTGATCAGGCTTTTTTCTACCATAGCAATGAAGGCCTTGAAATAGTTGGCATTGCCAAAGTGGTCAAAGAGTGTTACCAGGATCCCACAACCGATAATGAAGCATGGGTTGTGGTTGACTTTGCACCGGTAAAAAAACTAAAGAAACCTGTTACGCTGGCCCAGATGAAGATGGAAAAACGTTTGGCCAATATGGATCTTCTTCGCTTAGGCCGGCTTTCGGTTGGCCGTGTCACCGATGAAGAGTGGGAGATCATCATGAAGATGGCAGGGTAAAAACATAGAGAGTCAGAGAGGCGGAGAGGTAGAGAGTCAGAAAGGCCATCTTCTTTTCTGACTCTCCGACTCTTTGAATTGTTGGCTCTCTAAATAGGGATTATGAAGAAATTAGTTGTTTTAACAGGGGCGGGAATCAGCGCTGAAAGCGGGCTGAAAACATTCCGGGACAGTGACGGTCTTTGGGAAGGATATAATATCGAAGACGTTGCCACACCTGAAGCATTTGCCCGTGACCCGGAATTGGTGCTGGAGTTCTATAATTTCAGAAGAAAGAATGTGGCCGACGCAGAACCCAATCAGGCACACAAGATCCTCGCTGAACTGGAACAACATTTCGACGTACATATCATCACCCAGAATATTGACGATCTGCACGAACGTGCCGGTAGTTCAAAGATCCTCCATCTCCATGGCGAGATATTCAAAATGCGGAGCTCCCGGAACCATAGACTGATCTACGATATACGAGGTGATATCAGGTTGGGTGACAAAGCTGAAGACGGCTCGCAATTAAGACCCCATATCGTTTGGTTTGGCGAAGCAGTACCTATGATCGAAAGGGCAGCAGAGATCACTTCAACAGCTGATATATTTGCGGTAGTAGGTACTTCGTTAGTGGTGTATCCTGCAGCTGGACTGGTGGGTTTCACTCCACCAGGAATTCCTTGTTATGTGGTTGATAAAAAATTGCCCCCTCTTTCAGGCATCAGGAATGTAGTAGCCATAGAAAAGCCAGCTACTACGGGCATGGCAGAGCTGAAAGATCTGCTCATTCGGTGATCGTAAACCGGATGCCTTTCTTCTCCAGGTCGCGCAATACGATCTCATAAACATCCGGATAGATAGGAATAAATACACCTTTCCTGGTGATCTTTCCATTCAATATATTTTTAACGGCAATGGCCAGTGGCAGTCCTACTGTTTTTGCCATGGCCGTATGCACTGAATCTTCGCCCTTCACCACCAGGGACGCTTTCTTAAAACACAATTTTCCTGGAACCTGCAACCTGCCACCTGCAACCTCTTCATCAGCCATCCGCCATTCATCATCTTCTGTTTCTAAACGGTATCCCACTTCATGCAGCATGATGATCATGTCCTTATCAGTCTCAGACAGTGCAAGTTTCTTTTCCAGCACAGACTGCAATACATCCGCAGGAGCTGCAAAACTTTTATTGATCAGGTCATCACTGGTAAGATCAAGAAATCTGAATTGTTCTTTCAGGCTTTCATCCCAGTTTGAAAAATCCTTCAGATAGGGTTTGAAATAATTGCTGAGGGAGACTCCATTGGTGTCAGTCTTATCCGTATCATTTGTAAGATCCAGGTCAACAATTTTTTTCCAGCCATTGGCAAAATCGGGATGCCGCAGCGTAGTTCTTACAAAATCAGAGACACCATCGAGTTCATATTTTTTTATATAAGGAAGTGAATCCCGATTTGGATACCAGGCCCAATCGCCATAGCCGGGAACATGCACAGTCCTTTGAGGATCGAATAGTTGGCTATATGGCACATGACTTACTTCACCATCCGAAAGATAATGGGCACCGTCTTTACCTGCCAGGATGATATTACGGGGATTCCAGCTGATCTTATAATGCCAGGGGTTATTATCGGATTCGGGAGAAACCAAACCACCACAGTGAGAGCGGAACATGAAAATATTTCCACCCTGGTTCAATATTCCATGGATCATCTCCATTGCGCTCATATGATCAATGCCTGGATCCAATCCCATTTCAACAAGGAAACTCAGTCCTGCTGCTTTTACTTCTTCATTCAATGCCTGCATATCAGGACTCAGGTAAGAAGCATTCAGGAAATGTTTTTTGTATTGCAGGCATTTCATTGCAGCCTTGATATGAAGAGGAGGGGGAAGCATTGAGATCACTGCATCTGCAGCAGATACCAGTTGATCCAGCTGCGTTTCATTGTTGAGGTCGATGCCATAGGCAGCGCCCCTGGCATGGCCTGCAATTTTCTTCTCAGCAGTTGCTAATTCTACATCGGCCAGATGAACAAACCAATCATGCTCCTGCGCTTCCTGCAATAATGTTTCAATCAGAATAGAGGCTGATTTGCCTGCGCCCAGAATGAGTATATGCTGCATAATTATGCAAGGTAGCAAAATTAGGTTGCAGGTTGGGGGTTGCAGGTTGCAGAAATTACCTTGCGGAAACGATATAAGATTCCAGTTTGATCCCCCGGCTTGATTTGGGCCCTTGAAGTGTTTTGGTTTGGCCTGGTTTAAGGTCCTGGAATGTCAGGGTTTCAGTGAGGTAATTTTTACGCTTATTGGAAAGAATATAACGTAACTCAACTACCACCTCGTCAACTTTCACTACGGCGTTGTTGGTGACTGACACTTCGATATTATCAATGCCCCCGAAAATATTCACTTTATAGTTGTTCAAAGAAACAGCAACTTGCTTTGAAATATCTGCGGATTCAGCTGATGATTCAGCATTGACTGGCGTTGACCTTTTAACAGCTTCTCTTTTTTCATCTTTAACGGAAGGCGGTGGTGCACTTGAAGTATTGTAAGATGTTTGCGTTTGGGATTCTTTATCAGTTAAGACCGCATTTCGTTTAACCGGGGCAGTTGTTTGTTTGTATTCGCCCTGGTGGCTCTCCACTGTCTGAACCTGGCTCACCGCTGGAATGGGTTCCGCAATGGGCGTGGCGGAGAGTTTTTCCTTCAATTCGGTTATCCGTGGGGGTTCTGAAACCAGTGACCTGGAAGGAACGGGATCATTGTTAATACTCATGCCGATCAGGATTCCGATCACTACCAGAGATATCAACGCTGCTGCCACACCTGCATACTGGAGGTATGGGATCCAGTTGCTATTGGATGTTTGTTGAGGAAGCTGCGTAAATGGAGCTGCTACAGGTTTTTCCTCCTGCTTTTCCTGAGCCAGGGCAAGGTTTGCGGGCACAGGGATATAACGTGGTTCTGGCCTGGGTTCCTGTTTCCGGGGCTGCGGTTTAATTGTGGGTGTGCTATCAGATTTCCTGGATGCTGGCATGGTAATGGCCACTTTCCTGTGTCGCTCTGCCGTGTGAGCCATATGTTCTGCTGCAGATTCAGTTTTTTCTTTGGGAAGATATTTTGAATCCTCTTGTTTTTGTATTTTCTCAACCAGGGCTACACGCCTTTTTTCTACATCTTCACGCTTCAACCCCTCTGCCTCTTGCTCCTTAGCACTTTCTTCTGCAACCTGCAACCTGTTACCTGTAACCTGCTCAGGCAACCTGCCACCTGCAACCTGCTCCGCAGCCTGCAACCTGGAACCTGCAACCTGCTCTTCGGGTGCTTTGCGTTTAAAGAACCGATCATAGGGTTGTTCTTCCACCAGCGGTGCAAGTTCTTTGAATTCATTGATCTCTCCGGGATATCTCCAGGCAGCGCTTTTCCCTTCCACCCATACCAGGTCGTATTTGCGGAAACCGAGGGCCAGCATCTCCTCATAACTGTGTGGTCCGGTCTGCTTATTATCACGCAGAAGTAGGTACTTATTCATGGTTCAGACACCTAATTTACATTGAATTAGGTGCCCGACCATGTGAAGAAATATATAAAATATTTTATGGGACAATCTTCTGGAGAACGAGTTCACCCAAATCAGTCATACGACTTTCTTCCACGATCACCCGTTCCAGCATCATATCCTTATAGCCGGGGAGGGCGTCTATGAGCAGCTGGTAGATACCCGGCTTTGACTCTATCGCAAATAAGCCGTTTAAAGGAGTGTGCTTTAACGTGTCTTTCCCCGAGATCAGCCATACAGACCGCACGCCATCAGCAGGAATTACAAAACCCCTGACGCCCGATGTATCAAATGCAGTATATGACCATATCATCATCATAACAAATGGTATAAAAGCCCAAACAATTACGTTATTGTGCCTCATAAAATAGTCGGTTTTATAAGTTAATAATTGGCTTTAGGGGGTCGTTTTCAAGCAAATTCAAGCATCGTGCCATGATTTATTAAAGCGGCTTTCGAATCTTATGCACAACCTGTGAAATAAGCAGTAAAAACGAGCCCGACAGTCAGGTTTTACGCCTGAAAAATGGTAGATTTGCACACCCTGAAAAAGGGCTCATTCAAAGGAAAAACTACCCAATGAATTAGCTAATTAGCGAATTAGCTGATTAGTCAATTAAAAGAACTATGGACGAAACAAATCTGCCAGAACAAACGCGGGATAACGACCGTATCATCCCGGTGAATATTGAGGAGCAAATGAAATCATCCTACATCGACTATTCGATGAGTGTGATCGTGGGCCGGGCATTGCCCGATGTGAGGGACGGACTTAAACCCGTACACCGCCGTATACTCCATGCCATGAATGAAATGGGCATGGATTATAACAAGCCTACAAGAAAATGCGCCCGTATTGTGGGTGAGGTGCTGGGTAAATTCCATCCTCATGGTGATACTGCAGTATACGACTCTCTGGTGAGAATGGCACAGGAGTGGAACATGAGGTATACCCTGATCGACAAGCAGGGTAACTTTGGATCACCTGATGGTGAAGGCCCGGCAGCCATGCGTTATACAGAAGCAAGAATGCAGCGCATGTCGCAGTACATGCTTGAGGATATTGATAAAGAGACTGTCGATTTCCAGCTCAACTTTGACGACTCTCTCCAGGAGCCAACCGTTCTTCCTACCAAAATACCCCAACTGCTCGTTAACGGGTCCAGTGGTATTGCGGTAGGTATGGCCACCAATATG
>DATGXN010000134.1:0-9832 GCA_035298945.1 Chitinophagaceae bacterium
CTCATTGAAAGATTTTGCAGAAGAGATCATTAAACTGACTGGTTCCACCCAGAAGATAGTTTACAAGCCTCTGCCTGTTGATGATCCAAAGCAAAGGCAACCGGATATCACTAAGGCGAAAGAACTGCTGGGCTGGACGCCCAAGGTGAACAGGGCCGAAGGTCTTGCACTTACCTATGAATATTTTAAATCACTACCCAAAGAAGAGCTGTATAAGCAACCAAAAGAATTTAAAAGTCAGAAATAATGTCTGTATACCAGGACCTGCTTGATAAGAAAGCGAAAATTGCGGTTATAGGTTTGGGTTATGTTGGCCTGCCCATAGCACTGGAATTCGCGAAGAGAATCTCTGTTATCGGTTTTGACATCAATGATAAAAGGATTGATATGATGAAAAAGCATATCGATCCAAGTAAGGAAGTTCCTGCTGAAGAATTTGTAGGCCGGGACATTGAATTCACCAGCGATCTGGATGTGCTGAAAACTGCGTCTTTCTTCATCGTGGCGGTACCTACGCCGGTGGACAAGTTCAATGTGCCTGATCTCAAACCCGTACTTGGCGCATCCGAGACCATTGGCAAAGTGATCAGTAAAGGAGATTATGTTGTGTTTGAATCCACGGTATATCCAGGATGTACTGAAGAGGATTGCATTCCGGTGATCGAGAAAATTTCAGGGTTAAAAGCAGTGACCGATTTCAAAACCGGCTATTCTCCTGAAAGGATCAATCCGGGTGACAAAAAAAATACACTCAGGTCGGTGGTCAAGATCGTATCAGGATGCGATGCCGAGTCGCTTGACCAGATCGCAAAAGTATATGAACTGGTGGTTGATGCAGGCGTACATCGTGCTACATCCATCAAAGTAGCAGAAGCTGCCAAGATCGTAGAGAATACACAACGCGACCTGAACATTGCATTGATGAATGAATTGTCAATGATCTTTGACAGGATGAATATCAATACCTATGATGTTCTGGAAGCGGCAGGAACCAAATGGAATTTTCTTAAATTCTCTCCGGGTCTTGTTGGTGGCCATTGCATAGGGGTAGATCCATATTATCTTACCCATAAGGCGGAAGCCCTGGGGTACGATGCAAAAGTGATTTCCGCTTCGCGGTTCATCAATGATAATATGGCCAAGAATGTGGCGAGGAAAGTGATCATGCACGTGTTCAGGAATGCGCCTGATGTGAACAATGCAAGGGTGCTTGTAAAGGGTGTGACCTTTAAAGAAAATGTGAGTGATATCAGAAATTCCAAGATCGTGGACACGGTGAAAGAGATACAGGCTTTCAATATCAAAGTTGATGTTGAAGATCCGTTTGCTGAACTGGATGAAGTTGAACATGAATATGGTCTTCATCTTACACGCCATGAGAGAAATGATTACGATGCAGTAGTTGTGGCTATTCCGCACTCGCCCTATAAAGAACTTACAGAAGATTATTTTTGTTCTATAACCAAACCTACTGCCCTGATCGCTGACCTGAAAGGAATTTACAGGGGTATCAGCAAAAGGGCATACTGGAGTTTATAATTTATGAGCAGAAAAATATTAATTACAGGAGGCTCGGGATTTATTGGTTCCCATGTTGTGCGGTTGTTCGTTAACAAGTATCCGGACTATACTATCGTCAACCTGGATGCCCTTACTTATGCCGGTAATCCTGAGAATCTGAAGGATATTGATTCAAAGCCAAATTACAGGTTCATCAAAGGTGATATTACCGACGAAAGTTTTATCAATGAACTTTTTGCAGCAGAACAATTTGATGCGGTGATCCACCTGGCGGCAGAGAGTCATGTAGACAGATCTATTATGGATCCGCTGGCATTTGTGAAAACAAATGTGCTGGGTACTGCCATCTTATTGAATGCTGCCCGTAATGCCTGGAAAGAGAAAGCGGGGAAATTATTCTATCATGTATCTACCGATGAGGTATATGGCTCATTGGGAGAAAGCGGGTTCTTCACTGAAGAGACTCCTTACGATCCACGTTCTCCCTATTCATCATCCAAGGCTTCATCCGATCATTTTGTAATGGCCTATTATCATACATATGGTTTGCCCGTAGTGATGTCCAACTGTTCAAACAATTATGGTTCACATCATTTCCCGGAAAAGCTTATACCGCTGATGATCAATAATATCAGGAACAACAAACCATTGCCAGTGTATGGTAAAGGAGAAAATGTTCGCGATTGGCTTTGGGTGAACGACCATGCTGCTGCTATTGATGTGATTTTCCACAAAGGCAGAACAGGTGAGAAATACAATGTAGGCGGTTTCAATGAGTGGAAGAATATAGACCTGGTACACCTGCTATGCAGGATCATGGATAAAAAACTCGGCCGGGCCGAAGGGGAATCCGCAAAACTGATCACCTACGTGAAAGACAGGCAGGGTCACGATCTACGGTATGCCATTGACGCCACGAAACTGAATACTGAGCTTGGCTGGAAGCCTTCTTTGCAGTTCGAAGAAGGGCTTGAGAAAACGGTTGACTGGTACCTTGATAACCAGGAATGGATAGATCATGTACTCTCCGGTTCTTACCAGCAATATTATCAACAACAATACGCAAACAGGTAATCCTCATTTACTATGCCTTTTCACGCTACAGAATTCCCAGGACTGTTTCTTTTCGAACCCAAAGTGTTTGAAGACAACAGGGGCTATTTTTTTGAGAGCTATAACGAAAAGGAATTCAGTTTTGCGAATCTTGGCTACGATTGGGTGCAGGATAACCAATCCAAATCTCAGTATGGTGTGGTTCGCGGACTTCATTATCAGCAGGAACCATTTGCGCAGGCCAAACTGGTGCGCGTATTGAGTGGAGTGATATGGGATGTGGCCGTTGATATCAGGAAAGGATCACCAACTTATGGGAAGATATTCGGTGTTGAACTGTCTGCCGATAATAAACTACAGGTACTGATCCCAAAAGGATTTGCACACGGGTTCTCTGTTTTGACGGAGAATGTTGAAGTGCTTTATAAATGTGACAACTATTATAATAAAGAGAGCGAAGGCAGCATTATCTGGAATGATCCGGATCTTGCCATAGACTGGAAGATACCTGCAGATAAAGCGATCATTTCGGAGAAAGACACAAAGCATCCATTGTTCAGGGATGCAAAGCATAATTTCAGTTTCCGTGGATAAGATGCACATCATCGTCACCGGTGCCAATGGGCAGGTAGGTAAAGAACTACATGACCTGGCGCGCGACATAGAGGATGCTGAATTCACATTTCTTTCCCGGGAAGACCTTCCCATAGAAAATTTTGAACTGGTAAGAACTGTACTCAACTTCAGGAAACCTGATGTGGTGATCAACTGCGCTGCCTATACCGCGGTAGACAATGCTGAGGGCTTCAGGGATCTTGCGTTCCTGATCAATGGGGAAGCAGTAGGGGTGATGGCTGCAGTTTGCAGCGAGCTCGGGAGCAGGTTCATTCATATCTCCACTGACTATGTATTTGACGGCAGTTCGCATATCCCTTACCGTGAGACGGACCAGACAAATCCTGTCAACACATATGGGGCTTCCAAGCTTGAGGGTGAAGAGCAGGCGTTGAAGTTCAATCCGGATTCGGTCATCGTCAGAACTTCCTGGGTTTATTCACCTTATGGAAAGAACTTCGTAAAAACGATGGTGAAGCTGTTGCGCGAACGAAAAGAACTCAACGTTGTGGACGACCAGTTTGGCTCACCTACTTACGCAGCAGACCTGGCAACGGCTTTATACAGGATCGCCAGAGCTGAGCATGCTCCGGGAGGTCTTTATCATTTTTCCAACGGGGGAGTGATCAGTTGGTACCAATTTGCACAGGCTATTGCCCAGATCATTTCGGCAGACTGCATCGTACACCCGGTACCCACCAGCTCATATCCCACACCTGCCAAGCGACCGGCCTATAGCGTTATGAATACAGACCGTATCAGGGAAATTTTTAGCCTGGAGATAAGCCCATGGCGCAAAAGCCTGGAAAAATGTATCAGAAAGATTTCCACATCTGCCTAACCCCGTCATTCCATTAGTACACGTTTTAGCATCAGATCACAGGATTTTATTCCTGATTGTCATCAAAAAATGACCGGAGCGATCCCTTTATTTTGGGAACTGTCTACTATATTTGTAGACTAATGGAAATATCCTCGGACATACTTGGCCGTTTTGGGGCAAGAAGCATACAGGAAAATTTGCTTGAATTGGCGGACTTGTACCCCGGGGCCATTGTATTTTCTACCTCCTTTGGATTGGAGGATCAAGCCATCACCCACATTATATCTGGTACCGATACTTCGGTAAAGATTTTCACACTGGATACAGGCCGCTTATTCCCGGAAACATACAGCACCTGGAGTGCTACACTGGATCGGTATAAGGTGAAGATAGAAGCGTATTACCCTGATGAGCAGGTGTTGCAGTCGTGGATCACAGAAAATGGTCCCAATGCATTCTATGCATCCGTAGAGGCGAGAAAATCCTGTTGCCAGATCCGTAAAGTAGAGCCATTGAAAAGGGCATTGAACGGAAACAAGGTCTGGATCACCGGCATACGTGCCGCCCAGAGTCCAGAACGCCAGGGAACGCCGATCCTGGAATGGGATGAAGCCAATCATATCCTCAAGTATCACCCTTTATTGCACTGGTCAGACGATGAGTTGAATGCTTTCATCAGGCAGCATACTGTTCCATATAATCCCCTTCATGATCGTGGTTTTGTGAGTATCGGATGTGCACCCTGTACCAGGGCGATCAAGCCAGGCGAGGATTTCAGGGCTGGACGGTGGTGGTGGGAGGATAACAGTAAAAAAGAGTGCGGATTGCATATAAAGACAGCATAATTTTTTTGAGCAAAAACCTATCATTTTAGTAGACTAATGGAAAATAAAAATTACAGATTGGATTACCTGGATCAGCTAGAAGCGGAGAGTATTTATGTTTTCCGTGAAGTGGCAGCTCAGTTTGAGCGGCCGGCGCTGTTGTTCAGTGGAGGGAAAGATTCCATAACGCTGGTGAGGTTGGCCCAAAAAGCATTTGCTCCGGGTCCGCTGCCTTTCCCGCTTGTCCATATTGATACAGGACATAATTTCCAGGAGGCCCTTGATTACAGGGATCGTTTGGCAGCTGAAGTGGGAGCCACACTTATCGTCAGAAAAGTTGAGGACACCATAAAGCAAAAACAACTTACTGAGCCTAAAGGAAAGTTTGCCAGCCGAAACTGGCTTCAGACCTACACGTTATTGGATACCATCGAAGAGTTTGAATTTGATGCATGCATTGGGGGCGCCAGGCGTGATGAAGAAAAAGCCAGGGCCAAAGAAAGGATATTCTCTGTTCGTGATGAGTTTGGTCAATGGAACCCCAAATTACAGCGGCCTGAATTGTGGAGTATATACAATGGCCGCATACATAAAGGTGAAAACGTTCGCGTGTTCCCCATCAGTAACTGGACCGAGCTCGATGTATGGCGTTATATTCAGAAAGAGAATATTACACTGCCTTCCATATACTTCTCACACGACCGCGAAGTGATAGAGCACGATGGTCAGCTTGTTGCGGTTTCACCTTTTATCCGGATCGATGAAGGTGACAAGATCTCCACACGTAAAGTAAGATACAGAACAGTAGGTGATATGACATGTACTGCGGCAGTTGAATCTTCTGCATCAACACTGGATGAAGTGATCAGTGAGATCATCCTGACCCGGATCAGTGAGCGTGGTGAAACAAGAATTGATGATAAGGTCACTGAGGCAGCAATGGAAGACAGGAAGAAAAATGGTTATTTCTAAAAACGAACTATGGATCTGTTAAGATTTATTACAGCAGGAAGTGTTGACGATGGAAAAAGTACTTTGATCGGGCGATTGTTGTACGACAGTAAGAACATACTGTCTGATCAGCTTGAACAACTGGCTAAAGTTTCTGTCAATAAGAACGCAGGTGAGATCGATCTCGCGTTGCTGACAGATGGTCTGAGAGCCGAAAGGGAACAAGGGATAACCATTGATGTGGCTTATCGTTATTTTTCCACGCCCAAAAGAAAATTCATCATTGCAGATGCGCCGGGCCATGTGCAGTATACCAGGAACATGATCACAGGTGCCAGTAATGCCGAGCTGATCATTATTCTGATCGATGCAAGACAGGGCGTTGTTGAACAAACCCGTCGCCATTCCATCATTGCATCATTATTGAAAATACCACATGTTGCAGTGGCCGTGAATAAAATGGACCTGGTGGGCTATTCACAGGATGTATTTAACAATATCATCATCGAGTACCAGTCAGTTGCAAAACAACTCGGTTTGAATAAAGTGAATTTCTTTCCCATCAGTGCATTGGATGGAGACAATATCGTGGACAGATCAACCCACACACCATGGTATGAAGGCCCATCCCTGCTTGATTTTTTGGAAGATGTAAAACTGGAGGAGGATGAAGACCTTTCGAATCCCCGGTTCCAGGTTCAATATGTGATCAGGCCACAGTCTCCCGAACTTCATGATTACAGGGGTTATGCCGGTAAGGTACAGAGCGGGATTTATAAAGTTGGGGATGAAGTAATAGTGCTTCCTGCTGGTATTTCTACCAGGATCTCTAAGCTTGAAGCCGGAGGACAGGAAGTGGAAGAAGTATTTGCACCCCAGAGCGTGGTGATCCACCTGGCTGATGATATTGATGTGAGCAGAGGAGATACCATTGCCCGCATTGACAATGTTCCAGAGGTAAGCAATGAGCTGGAAGTATTGTTATGCTGGATGGACGATAAACCACTGGTAAAGGGGAATAAATATTATCTGCAGCATCGTACCAGAACGGTACGCGCTGTGATCAGGGATATCCAATACAAACTCGACGTCAATACACTTCAAAAACAGGATGTTACTGATACTGTTAAGTTGAATGAAGTGGTAAGGGTAACTATCAAAACATCCAATCCAGTCGTTGCTGATTCCTATGAAAAACTTCCTTCCAACGCAAGCGCCATATTAATTGATGAAACAAGTAACAGCACAGTGGCTGCTGTACTTATACAATCTGTTAAATCCTGATATGGCGGGAAAAATTAATAAAGGCAAAGTGATACTGGCGGCAGCCGGTCCGGGTGATCCTGATCTGATCACACTGAAAACTGCATACTATCTGGGTAAGGCAGATGTTATTCTTACTGACCGGTTGGTATCGAGAGATATACTCACAAGATTTGCATCACCACTGGCAAAGATCGTAGAGGTTGGCAAGCAGGCTAAACGCGAGGGCACCTCTCAATCAACCATCAGCAGATTACTGCTGGAGTATGCTGTAAAAGATAATCTTGTGGTCAGACTGAAAGGTGGCGACGTTTCCATCTATTCAAATATCCTGGATGAGCTGGAAACACTGGCGGCTTACCAGATCCCTTTTGAAATTGTTCCGGGCGTTACAGCCGCACTGGGTGCCTCCGCCTATGCAGGCATCCCACTTACCGCAAGGGGCTATTCAACAGGAGTACGACTTCTTACTTATTATAAAGATCATGTGATCAGCGAGAAAGAATGGTTCGACCTGGCTAATACCGGCGATACCCTGGTTTTTTATATGTCGTCTCACACACTGGCCGAACTCGCTGCGAAACTTTGGGAGTCTGGCATGAAACCCGATAAGCCCGTTGCAGTTATTGAACAGGCCACCACTGAATGCCAGCAGGTATTCATTAAAACAATTGATCAATGCATTAAAGAAGGGGACAAAGATTACGTATCACCCACACTGATCATCATAGGTGATGTGGTAAAACTGCATGCCTCATTCAACTGGTTCAACCCGGAAAAGACAGGGGCTGCATATTTTGAATCCCTTCCTGAAAAAAATATTTCATTAACCGTTCAACGTACGGAGAAATGATACCCGAAGCAAAGCTTAACATATTACAGGAGCTGATCAATACTTCCAGTAAGGAAGAGATCATATGGATCAATGGATACCTGAATGGGCTGGTATCGTCCAATGGTGGTTCGCAAACTGCGGACGTCAAAAAGCAAGTGAAAAAGTTCAGTATCGTTTACGGAACTGAAACTGGGAATTCGAAGAAGCTGGCACTTGATTTTACAGCAGCGGCTAAAAAGAATTCCTTTATTGCAAAATGTGTTGGCCTTGATCAGTTCAAACCGGAAGATCTTACAAGGGAAGAATACCTGTTCATCATCATCAGTACCCAGGGTGAGGGAGAACCTCCGGAAACTGCAAAGAAATTCTATGATTTCCTGCATAAAACGGAAACCAGGTTACCAGGATTGAAATATAGCGTTCTTGCATTGGGTGATTCCTCTTATCCATTATTCTGTAAAACAGGAGAGGATGTTGATCAGCAACTGCAAAGGCTTGGTGCCACCCGTATAGTGCCTGTGCAAAAATGTGATGTGGATTATGAACAGCCAGCGGCAGATTGGTTACAACAGGTGTTTGATAAGTTGAATTCGGGATTGAATGGAAATCATCCGGAACTAAATGGAAAGCATTCGCCATCCGCTACCCCGATTCCTCAATCGAATAAACATACAAAAAAACATTTCGAAGGCGTCATTACCAGGTCAGTGAATCTGAACGACTGGGGTTCAACGCGGCGTACCTGGCATATTGAGATAAGAACTGAGGAGGACATGGATTATGATGCAGGAGATTCCATCGCCATCATTCCTTCCAACAGACCTGAAGTGGTTGAGAAGATCCTGGCACTGGCTAATGTGGACGCAGATCAGAAAGTGGTGTTGGCTAAAGCTGAGGGCAATATAAGAGAACTGCTGGCCCACAAATTAAATATCTGTTACCTGCTGGGTAACACAGTGAAGAAATATGCAACGCTAACGGGCCATGAGATCCCTGACATGAGAATGGACCTGTTGGATCTGCTGAAAATCTATCCATTGAAAGAGGATGTGCATTTTTCAGAAGTACTTGCATTGCTTCATCCAATAGCGCCAAGATTATATTCGGTTTCATCTTCGGTTAAAGTGGAGCCGCGTGAAGTTCATATAACAGTTAGCCATAACGGCTTTTTGAAGGAAGATGAACAGCACTATGGATTGTGCAGCAGTTTCCTTGGAGATCTGCCGGTGGACAGCAAGATCAGTTTTTATATCCATCGCAACAGGAGTTTCAAATTGCCGGAAGCCGGGAAAGACATTATCATGGTTGGTCCGGGTACTGGCATCGCACCTTTCCGCTCATTCCTTCAGGATCGGGATATGGAAGGCGCTCAGGGCCGGAACTGGTTGTTTTTTGGAGAAAGGAACTTTGTTTCCGATTTCTTCTACCAGACAGAGATACAACAGTATCACGCTACGGGTTTGTTACAACATGTCAACCTGGCTTTTTCCAGGGACAGTGAGGAGAAAATATATGTGCAGCACAGGATGGCCGAACATGGCAGGGAGGTTTTCAAGTGGTTGGAAGAAGGCGCCTATTTCTATGTCAGTGGATCAAAGGTTCCCATGAGCCAACAGGTTGAAGAGACCTTGATCAAGATAGTATCAGAACACGGCGGCAAAACTGAAACTGAAGCGAAAGCATACCTGGATCATCTGAAGAAAGAAGGACGTTACCAAAAAGACGTGTATTGATCATGGCAGATAAATTAACAGCAGTAGAAAGGATCAAGACGGCCAGCGATGGACTGAGGGGAAGTCTTGCAGCAAGTCTGAAAGATGAACTCACAGGTGCCATACGTGAAGATGACCAGGCGTTGATCAAGTTCCATGGTATGTATCAGCAAGACGACCGGGATCGCCGTGAAGAAAGGAGTGAAAAGAAACTGGAATGGCTTTATTCATTCAT
>DATGXN010000135.1:0-3992 GCA_035298945.1 Chitinophagaceae bacterium
TACGATCGCATCTTAAAAATAACACATTACAAATCTAATTAGTTTATAAAATTCATTATATGACTTGAATCACAGCAAAAGATAATCCATACAAGTATTCATATATTTGATAAAACTGTTTGGAATGAAAATTCGTCTTACCGCCATTTTAGTGATTATGGTCCTCACCACCTTCGGCGGAATCAGCAGCGCCAATGCGCAAGACCCTGTGGAGTCATGGACCAATCCCACATATAAAAAAAAGAAATATAAAAAAGTAATGGTGATTGCTCCATTTTCACCACCCACTTACAGAAAAAGATTTGAAAAATACCTGGTAGATGGCTTAAAAGACCGTGGAATCAAAGCATTTTCTTCAACAGATATCATTACCAATGAAGAGCTGATTGACACAGCGCTGTTACTGAAAAAGATCCTGGACAGCAAAGCAGACGGTGTGGTAGTACTTAATTACCTGGCCGGCGCTTCCAAAACAACCGAGCAACTGGATTTTACCGGACCTGTTTATATATACGGGTGGGCTTTTGCCAATTTTGACCTGGAGACCCGAACCGTGAAAGCCGGACTTGTCCAGCTCGACTTTTATACGCCGCCCACCAGGGGCACCCAGTACCGCTCAGGTGTGATCTTAAACATGACGAATAACAGCGATACCATATTGGAAGAATTCAAGATCAAGGCTACGAAGAAACTTACCGGAGACAAGATCCTCTAAATCCCGGTCATGCTTGTTCAACGCTCCACGCTGCAGCTCCTCAGGTTTCATTTCTCATTCTTCCTGTTACCCGTATTCCTGTTTGCCTGCGCAGTGATACCTGCATTGCATTACGGAAGATGCATCCTGGTCTTTTTTATACTTCATCTGCTGGTCTATCCCGCGAGTAATGGTTATAATTCCTACATGGACAGGGATACTACTCCTATTGGCGGGCTAAAAGAACCTATGCAGCCAACGGAAGAATTATTCCGTGTGACTTTACTAATGGATATCCTGGCTGTGTTGCTTTCCCTCTTGATCAGCATTTATTTCGCCGCGGGAATCCTGGTCTACATACTGGTATCCAGGGCCTACAGTTACCGGGGGATCCGGTTGAAAAAATATCCGGTGATCGGATACCTGACTGTGATGATATTCCAGGGAGGGTTCACGTTCATGATCTGTTACCATGGTTGCAGCAAAGACCTGGCTACGAACATACCCATGTTGCCTGCGATCATCAGCAGCCTGCTGATCGGCGGTTTCTACCCCCTGACGCAGATCTACCAACATGAAGATGACCTTAAAGACGGTGTGAGAACGATAAGTTATATGTTAGGCTACAAAGGCAGTTTCATTTTCTGCGGAATACTGTACACATTGGCCGTTTCGATGCTATATGTCTATTTCAGCACAACCGGGCAGACAGAAAAGTTTTTTGTTTTCATTTTACTCATGTCGCCCGTTCTTTTCTTTTTTTTGAAATGGAGCTATGCCGTATGGCATGATATTTCTGCTGCAAACTTTAACAATACCATGAAAATGAATGTTATTGCTTCATCATGCACAAACCTTGCATTCATTGCACTTTTAATATGGCGCTTCATTGAGTAAGATCATTTCCATCGGAACCGCTTTACCGCAACATCGGCACGAGCAGGAGACCATACTCCAGTTCATGCAACAACTGTATGGGATGGATGATATAGAAAAAAGAAAGCTTCGTTTTCTTTATCGCCATAGCGGGATCAACACCCGATACTCCTGCATTGCTGACTATAGCAGGCCTATGCAGGATTGGAAGTTCTACCCTCAATCAGAAAATATTGAACCTTTTCCCACACTGGAGCAGAGGATGGACTGGTACCAGAAATTTGCACCTCCCCTTTCGGTACATGCCATTCGCAAATGCCTGGATCGCAAGATCAGTGAAGAGGAGATCACACATTTTATTACAGTAAGTTGCACGGGCATGAGTGCCCCCGGCCTTGATCTCCAGGTGATGGAACTGATGGACCTGCGCAAAGATATTTTCCGTACTTCGGTCAACTTTATGGGTTGCTATGCGGCCCTGCATGCGTTGAAAATGGCAGACATGATCTGCAGATCCACCCCTGATGCCAAAGTGCTGATCGTATGTACTGAACTCTGCACCCTTCATTTGCAGAAAGAAGTGACCCAGGATAACCTGGCTTCAGGTCTGTTATTTGCTGATGGGTCAGCCGCTGTGGTTGTTACGGGTGATGAACATCCAACCAAGGGAATCAGCTTAAAAAGCTTTTATTCTGAAGTGGTTACCAAGGGGAAAAAAGATATGTCGTGGGAACTTTCTTCCACCGGATTCCAGATGACTCTCAGCGGATATGTTCCTGATCTGATAGAAGAAGATATAGAGGCCCTGGTTGATAAAGCGCTTTCGAAACAAAGCCTTACCGCTAAAGATATTTCACAATGGTGTATCCATCCGGGTGGCAAGAAGATCCTGGAAGCCGTCCAGAAAAGCCTGGGCATCGGTAAAGATGAACTGAAGAACAGTTATCATGTGCTGGAACAATACGGGAACATGTCATCCGCATCCATTCTTTTTGTATTGAAAGAAATGATGCATAATTTGATGCAGCATGAAGGCCAGAAGATCTTCGGTGTGGCATTCGGGCCGGGACTGACTATGGAGACTTTTATAGCAGAGAGTTGATAGATAGCGACAACTTAATAAAAATTAAAATCCGGTAAGGTGAGATAGTGTTAAGAAATGTCACGCAATCACCAACTCCTGTTCGTCTTTTATCTTCTGCTTCAAAAAGTCTTTAAAGAAGCCTTTTAAGCTTAAATCTTCATCCAGCTCTGGCCAATGTATTCCAGTTCCATCTGCCACCAATCGATAGTTCATGAATGACTCCTTGTTCACGTTCTTGAAGGCTTTTATATGGGAGAGCTTATATTTTATTATATGATTGTTATTTAAATAAATGATCATGTTGTTAGTTTGAGGAACTAAATCAATGGCTTTAATTCTCAGACCCATGTCAAATATTAGTTTCTCAATCGTATCATAGTTATTGTGAAAAGTATTCATTCCACCTGTTTTTAAAATCATTAATATTTTGACGCACTAACTCCAAAATCTTCTTCTGATCGTTAGCTGAAAAATTATGAAAGTACGCAACCTCTAATTCGGGCTCGAGCCATATTTTCCCGTTTCCACCGCCACCTTCAACATGAATATGAATCGGCTCATCATTTTCATTGCTATAAAAGTAAAATCTAAAGCCTTGGCTGTTTAGAACTGTCGGCATCATGCAAATTATACAAACTATGAGAATTATACTAAAGTCATTCCAAAAAATAACAAACCTATAAAGTATTGAAAACCCATCGGACAACAAGTAATGCCGCTAAACATACGCTATGCGAAAGCCTTGTCTTTGAAATTGTTACCTTTGACTTATGTCAATAGTCACATCTCATATCGCTCAAATTCAAACTCTTTGCAAGGAGAACAAAGTCAAGGAGCTGTATGTATTCGGTTCAGTTCTTACAACAAATTTTAAGGACGACAGCGATATTGACCTTCTGGTTGACTTTTTTGATCTTCCACCAACTGAATATACCAATCGATATTTCAATTTGAAGTTTTCATTAGAGGAAGTGTTTGGCAGGCCGGTAGATCTTCTCGAGAGGGAATCACTAAAGAATCCCTATTTGATCCAGGCGATTGATTTGCATAAAGAGTTAGTATATCCAGGTTTCCAGGTTGCAGGTGGCAGATTTCATCATGAATAAACGCAGTTATACTAAAGAGCTTTTGGATGAAGAGGATATTCCGTTTGAGCATATCAAAAAAAATATGCAGGAACTGGAAACCATCAATACTCTGCTGGGAGGTCATAGGATAACATTAAAAGGCCTCGCCAAACTCATTGGCAACAGGAAACAGATCCATATTTGCGAAGTAGGCTGCGGCGGGGGCGATAATATCAAGGCTATGATCAAATGGTGCCGCCATAAAAATATT
>DATGXN010000136.1:0-6039 GCA_035298945.1 Chitinophagaceae bacterium
ATGAGATTTCCGCCCATCCCGTTACAACTGGTATTGCCTTTATATTCAGTGCCGCCTTCGTAGATAAGGGTTGGTTTCTTATCAGGATAAAGACCTTCGAACGCGATCCTTGGACCTGTGATGTATTCAAGCTCCCAGTTGCCTTTAAATTCTTCTGGCAAAGTAGCTGCAGCAGATGGTTTGACGCCATTGAATTTTGCCAGCACCTTTGCACCTTCGATCAATTCTAACTGGCCATTGTTAATACTCCAAAGTTTAGCTTGTTCCAGGCTCTTGAGAAACTCCTGTTCAATATTGGCACCCATGCAAGCTTTCTGCGTAACGGCCAGCGGAGAAAACCTGATCCGATGGTCCGTTGCCAGCTCCATGGTACCCTTAAGATTATTGCAACCGGTACTGCCCGTAACACCACCGATCTGGCCAGGCGAGAAAAGCAATTTCGCTCCGGAGTTAGCGGCTACAGATTTCCCATTCAGTTCCGTGAGATCCCATTGATACATGTAGAGCTCTTCACTTCCTCCCATGATCACAGGAGGAGTCGCTGGCTGCTCAGTAACGGGCTTCTGTGTATTGCAGGCGGCCAGGACCAGGAAAAAAACGGCCATTATTGAAACAAATCTCATTTGTTTTATTTGCTTCAAATATATTTCAACAGCTGCCTCAATGGGTTGCCGGGAAAAATATGAAACAAAGAATTTACTTATGCGGACTTGACATATAATGCTGCTTCAACAGATCCTCTCCATATTCATTGCCTTTCTCTCTCCAGATGGTATGGATATGATTCCTTGCATTATCAAACTCAATCAGAAAACTGGGCCCGTTCAGCAGAAAATAATGCGGCTGGTGTTCATCATAACTTCCTATCCAGCCAAAATACACATTATCAATTCCCGCTTTCAGGATCTTATTAAACTCTTCATTGGCTTTATCCCATTCCAGGTTAAACACGTATTCCCTTATGATATTTGTCAGTATTTTTTTCTGGGCTTCATTCATTTCCTTTCCTTTCAAACCCCAGTAATTGATCAATCTCCTGCCTGTTTCCGCACCCGTGATGATATCCCTGGGCACCAGGGTGTCCAGGGTAGCTTTCTTTCTTTGTGTTTCAGATAAAATATTGATCAGGTTTATACCAAGATCTTCTTCCTGCCCCAACACCCTCCATCCTGCATATTCCAGAGTTGGATATTCGGCGGGGTCCGTGCCCATGAACATTGGCGTGACTGCGATCTTATCATTCACAAAACTGAAATTGAGGGAAAGATGGTGCCCTTCAATTTTATAACCCCATTGTTTATCACTGGCGGGATCCCCAAAAAAAGCCAGGTAAAAATTCTGGTGACTCCACTGAAGATCCATAAGCATCTTATAGGTTTCAGGCTTGATCTTGCCCTGCTTCATTAAACTATCATACATGATATTCAGCAGGTTATCCAGGTGAAATATACTGGTCGATTTCAGATACCCCTGAGAGCTGAGCGAAACAGAAAGAAGCCGGTGCAAAAGATGACGTTGACTTTCCGTCATACTCCCGATGCTGATTCCGGCCCTCGCCCGCAAACCTACCGGAAGATTATTCCACTTGATCCGGGCAGAATCACCGATATCATAGGTGACCCGTTTCTTCTGAAGTTCGGTTAGGCTATCCCGTAATTCAACAGCCGTTTTTCTTATAACAGATCCATAAGACTGGGCCACCGCATTAAACTGCACGAGGATGCATAAGCATATGATGAGGATGTACTTCATATTTTTTATCTTTTATTCCGCCTGGCGGACAATTCTTTCATCGTAGTCACTATGATCCCTTCCCGTTCCAATGCTTTTTTAAAATCAGAACTCATCATGGCCAGGTAGTCGCCCTCACGTACTGGCCCTGAATCCGAAATATATTTGAACACTTCCGTAGGCTTGATGCAATGCATGATCATGAAGGTAACCCCGGGCTTCAACTCCTTAAGTGCATTGATATAAAACTCCGTTTTATACTTACGGAGATTTTCGGTGGTGGGCTGAACACCCGCGGGCAGGTGCGGATCATAGCTCGTGTTGTGCAGATCATCAAGAACCGGAAGTCCGGCATCCCAAAGCATCTTGCCGATCCCTCTTAGCATATTGGCTTTGGCGTTGTCCAGTTTATACTGCCTGTTGGCTAAACTGATATGCCCGGCCGGTAACATGAGGGGTAATTTATATTCGATCCCCATTTTTACATAACGCTCAATGAATTTCATTTCCAACATCGTGCCCATATGAGAATCCAGGTGCGTTGGCTTGAAACCAAATGAAAAAGCCCTTTCGATCTGAGCCCTCACTTCTTTCTCCACCTCATCTGCAGTTGCATGCTTTACCACATCTTCCACTGAAGCCCACATCGCTCCTTCCTTGTCCACCAGGCCGGGCACCTGGCTTTTCCCGCTCAGGGGGCCCCATCGGTAATCTTTCCACTCGGAGGTAAGCGTCAGGTGCAGGCCGGCATCCACATCCGGATGTTTTTCCAGGTAATGCATGAATCCCGGTACCCATGGGCAGGTCATCATGATACTGCAGGATTTGGCCGCTCCTTTTTCCAACACTTCAATGGTGCCTGCATTCTGATCATAGCTCATGCCCACATCATCGATGTGAAGCACCACTACTTTTGCACCTTTCGGATAACCCAGTTTCTCTGCATAGGTTGAATCCTGGCCGAATGAGAGAGTCAGAGAGAAAGAGAGGAAGAGAGCAAGAAGAAGACGTATTTTCATATTTTGAAAATTAACCAATTTTACCAATTGGATTAGCCAATTTAAAGTATGGAAAAATCCCTTTACTACCACAATTACCTTGAACTTGATAAAATTCTGCAGGCACAACACCCGAAAAGTTTTGAAACCGGGCAGGAACCTGCGCACGATGAAATGCTGTTTATCGTGATCCACCAGGCATTTGAGCTCTGGTTCAAACAGATCCTGTTCGAATTGGATTATGTGATCGGTGTTTTCAGTAAGGAAAAGATCAATGATAATTCTGAAGATATGAACCTGGTAGTGCACAGGCTTCAGCGTGTGCAGAAGATCATGGAACTGTTAAATCAGCAGGTGACCGTACTCGATACCATGACGCCCCTTGATTTCCTGGAGTTCCGTAACCTGCTCACACCGGCTTCAGGATTTCAAAGTGTTCAATTCAGGTTGATAGAAGCCACCCTGGGGCTGGAAATGCAACAGCGTCACAGGCAGGAATATTACAAACGTGCGAACCAGGGAGGATTCAGTGAGCCAGACCTGAAACTGATCAATGATACCGAAGGCCGGTCCTCTATCATCAAACTACTCAACGGCTGGCTGGAGCGTATGCCGTTTTTTGATATGGAATACTGGAAGGGATTTGCGGATTCACGAATTGACGGATTAACCGATTCATCGCAATCCAATCCGTCAATCTCCTCCCACCCTTTCTGGAAAGCATACCGCAATGCCTACCGGTCTGGCCTAACCGAAAACGAGGCGGGTAAGATCGTCGATTTTGATTATGTATTCCTGGAAACCGCATTGCCTGAAGACATGAATGAAAGAAGTTCTTTGCTCAGGAGCCAACTGTCTGCTGCTGCTATGCGCTCCGCATTGTTCATTATGCTGTACCGTGATTTTCCTGTATTCCAGCAATCATTCCGCGTGCTGGATATACTGATCGAAATAGACAATGCCCTGGCAGCATGGCGCCATGCTCATTTCAGGATGGTGAGGAGGATGATAGGGATGCGTGTGGGCACAGGCAACACCACAGGATCGGGATACCTTGAGGGAGCGGCGTCAAGCCATTATATTTTCAGGGATCTGGCAGGGCTATCCACTTACCTGATCGAAAGAAAAAAACAGCCGGTTCTGCCTGCTGAATTGATCAGGAGCCTTAGCTATACCCGCTGATTAAACCAGCTCTTTAAGTTTGTCAACAACGAGGTCGATTTCCTCTTTTGTATTGTTCTTGCAGAAAGAGAACCTGACGGCTACCATGTCCGGATCATGATCTATGGCGCGGATCACGTGTGAACCCTGGTCGGCCCCACTGCTGCAGGCTGAACCGCCCGATGCACAAATATTATTGATATCAAGATTGTACAGCATCATTTCTGATTTGGCCGTCATCGGGAAACCAACATTCAATACGGTATAATTACTGCGGCCAAGTGGATCCCCATGGAACCTTACACCCGGAATCTTTTCCTGCAGTTTTTCCATCATGTATTTCTTCAAGCCAAGTATGTAAGCGCTTTCCTGCTCATAATGTGCAGTGGCCAGTTCAAGTGCTTTGGCAAAACCCACAATTCCATAGAGATTTTCTGTCCCGGCCCTCATATTTCTTTCCTGTCCTCCGCCATGGATGAATGGGTGGATCTTGATGTTCTCATTGATATAAAGCAGACCTACCCCCTTGGGACCATGAAATTTATGTCCTGCCCCGGTGATGAAATGTACATAAGTATCCCTGAGGGAAAAGGGGAAATGCCCTACCGTTTGCACCGTATCCGAATGAAAAATGGCGTTATATTTTTTGCAGAGTTCACCCACCGCTTTCAGGTCGATCATATTGCCGATCTCGTTATTGGCATGCATGAGCGATACCAGGGTTTTGACATCACTGGCAGCCAATAATTTTTCCAGATCTTCCATATCCACATGCCCGTTGGGAAGCAATTTCACATAACAGAGTTCTATTTCGGCCTTCGCCTTCAGGTATTCCACGGTGTGCAATACGGCATGGTGTTCAATGGGTGAAGTGATGATCCGCTTGCAGCCCAGATCCCTGACTGCAGCCAAAATGGCCGTATTGGAAGATTCGGTTCCCCCACTGGTGAAAAAGACCTCCGCCGGGTTGGCTCCCAGTATTCTGGCCACTGATTTCCGGGCCATTTCAATAGCCAGCCGGCTCTCCCGGCCATAAGAATAAATTGATGAAGGATTCCCGAATTTTTCGGTGAAATAAGGCATCATGGCTTCCAGCACCTGGGGCTCCAGGGCCGTTGTAGCCGCATTGTCTAAATAGATTCTCATGATAGGCCGCAAAGGTAAGAATTTCGGACATGACGTGGAAACTGACAATGGTCAGTTGCGTAAACCAGTGAGCAGTAAACAGTGAGCGGTGAGCAGAAAACTTTCTCCTGCTCACTGCTCACTGCTTACTGCTTAATTCCTACTGCCTTTAAAGTGATTCGCGAATATCATGCATGAGTCTCATCGCAATATTATTAGCCGTTGTTTCAAAACTGCTTTCCGCGATGATCCTGATAATGGGCTCAGTATTGCTGGAACGGAGATGCACCCAGTCGTTATCAAATTCGATCCGGAGCCCATCTTCCGTATTCACGGGCTGGCTCTTGTATTTTTTCCGGATCTTATCGAAAATGGAATTCAGGTCGAGGCCATGTTCGAGTTCCATCTTATTCTTGATAATAAAATAATCCGGATAGGATCTCCTTAATTGTTTGGCGCTTTTTTCCGAGGTGCATAGATGTGTGAGGAAAAGCGCTATACCCACCAGGGCATCTCGGCCATAATGCAGATCCGGAAGAATAATTCCCCCATTGCCTTCACCGCCGATCACTGCGTTCACTTCTTTCATCTTCTTCACCACGTTCACCTCTCCCACTGCAGACGGAAAATATTCTCCGCCATGTTTCAGTGTGATATCTTTTAAAGCACGGGAAGAAGAAAGATTGGATACCGTATTTCCCTTCCTCTTACCAAGTACATAGTCAGCTACAGCTACCAGCGTGTATTCTTCGCCAAACATCGATCCATCTTCACATACCAACACCAGCCTGTCCACATCCGGATCAACTGCAATACCCAGGTGTGCGCCTGATTTATTCACTTCCCCGGATAATTGGGAAAGATTCTGGGGTAATGGCTCAGGATTGTGTGCAAATTTGCCATCCACCTCTCCGTTCAGCATCACAATGTCTTTTACACCCAAAGCCTTCAGCAGTTCCGGAACGAAAATGGCGCCTGTGCTGTTCACCGCATCCACAACGATCTTCAGCTTTTTCTTCTTGAT
>DATGXN010000137.1:0-2297 GCA_035298945.1 Chitinophagaceae bacterium
GGATAACCTTGTGGACATTGTAGAATCTGCAAACCCGCCAACGATCTATCACTACAGCCGATTGAAAAATGCCACGGTTCAGGCTGGACTTGCCCAGGGTAAAACCATGGGTGATGGTATCAAAGAAATGGAGCGTATTGCAAAAGAAACCCTGGATGATTCATTCACCACTTCACTGGCAGGTGCATCAAGGGATTTCCAGGAAAGCTCTTCCAATACAAGTTTTGCATTCATACTGGCCCTTGTGTTGATCTTCCTTGTACTGGCTGCACAGTTTGAAAGTTTCATAGATCCATTCATTATTATGATCACCGTGCCGCTGGCCCTTGCAGGTGCCGTACTCAGTCTTTGGGTATTCGGGCAATCATTGAATATATTCTCACAGATCGGAATCATTATGCTGATCGGATTGGTGACCAAGAATGGTATCCTTATTGTAGAATTCGCAAACCAGAAACGAGAAACAGGGGTAGACAAATTCAATGCGGCCATCGAATCGGCAGTGCAACGTTTAAGGCCTATCCTTATGACCACACTGGCTACCACATTGGGTGCACTTCCCATTGCACTGGCCTTCGGCTCTGCAGGAAAGAGTCGTATACCATTGGGTATAGTGATCGTTGGAGGTATGTTATTCGCTCTTGTTCTGACCTTGTTTGTTGTACCTGCACTATACAGTTACATCTCGAGGAAAAAAACTATTCATTATCATGATTAGGTATCTTACTATATTATTATTTCTTCCTTTCACTGCTTTTGCACAGGATAGCCTGCCTGTAATCAGTTCAGAAGATGCTGTTAGATTGGCACTTGAAAATAACCTGGATATTAAGATCGTTCAGGGTGACAGGGATATTGCGGCAATAAACAATAACTGGGGCAATGCCGGTAAATGGCCCACGGTGAATGCCAACATCGCCAATACAGAAGCCGTATCCAACCTTAACCAGGTATTGTCCAATGGCAGTGAGATCAAACGCAATGGCGTTACCAATAATGTTCTCAATGCCAACTTACAGGCCACCTGGAGGATCTACAATGGCAACCGTATCACGGCCACGAAGAAAAGATATGAAGAGCTGGAAAAGATCGGTGAGTTGAGTGTGACACAGGAAATGCAGCGCATTTCTTTTGACGTACTGGTGGCATACTATAATATCGTGAGACTGAACCAGCAGGTAAAAGCAACGCAGGCCATCATTGCGCTCTCTGAAGAACGTTATAATATCGCAAAAACACGATTTGATGTGGGTAGCGCGGCCAAAACAGATATGCTGCAGTCTGGCATTGACATGAATGAGCAGCGTATCAACCTGAATGATATTGAAAGGCAAATCAAAAATAACAAAGCCATTTTGAATACCCTGTTGAAGCGGCCTGCCGATATGGACTTTGCAGTGGCCGACTCAACCTTTCAGATCCCTCAACTGGATTACAACATTGCTATTTCCAAGATAGATTCCCAGAACCTCACGCTCCTGATCGCTGAAAGGGAAAGGGCAGTTTTGGCAGAAGAAAGAAGGATCATCAATTCTCAACGGCTTCCGGTTCTTAGCCTTAACAGTACTACCAGTTATAACAGAACCAAGGCGACTGGTGGTTTCTTCCTGACCAACCAGACCTATGGACCCAATATCGGACTGGGACTCGGTATTCCCATTTACAATTCAAACGTTTTCAAAACCCAGTTGAGGGTGAATGAGGTTCAGCAAAAGCAACAGAAATTGCAGACCGAGTTGATACGAACTCAATTACAACGGGATATCTATGTGGCTTTTGAAGAGTTCCGCAATGCCGCCCATGTTGCAGAAGTGGAAAGGATCAATGTGAAGATCGCTGAAGAAAATAATTTCATATCCACAGAACGATTCAAGAAACTCCAGGGTAATACCATCGAACTACGCCAGGCACAATTAAGTTTAATTGAAGCGCAAGACAGGTATATCAACGCCTTGTTCCGGGAGAAACTGGCAGCTACTGCCATCCAGCTGATACTGGGAGAAGTGGGCAATGAATAAATAGTTAAACAGAGAGATAGTAAGTTAGAGCAACCAGAATTCTTTCTGCTCGCTGCTCGCTGCTCACTGCTCACTGCTCACTAAATCATGGCAACTCATCAGATGTGAACGCCAGTGGAAGCAGATGACTTGCTGAAGCAATGATATAGATCTCCCCTTTTAGTCCGCCCAGCACCAGCCTGACTGGCGCTCCTATCCTCCCTTCATATTCAGTCAACACCTGCCTGCACACCCCACAGGGTGAAATGGGATGGTCACTTGGTATCCCATTCCCGTTAT
>DATGXN010000138.1:0-11116 GCA_035298945.1 Chitinophagaceae bacterium
TAGCAATCACTGTTCCAACTGCACCGGGCGCCCCTTCAATATGTAAGATCGAGCCAGCTTTATGCGGACCTTCAACCGGAACAATTAATGTCACTGCACCGCTTGGCGGAACTTATCAATACAGTAAGAACGGAGGTACTAATTGGCAGTCTTCACCTTCATTCACTGGTCTTGCAGCAGGGTCAAGCCCAAGTATCTTAGTGAAGAACAGTGATGGCTGCTGGTCATCTGCCACAGTTTGCACCAGTGCTTCAATTTGTGCTCCTGAAACCAAGATCGGAACTCAGAGAGTGAAAGAAACAGATAATATCACTCCACTTGGAACAGGAGAACTGGAAGCTGCACTTAGTGTAAAAGCAATGCCAAATCCTTTCAGCAACCAGGTACGCTTCCTGATCAAGTCAGCCTATTCCGGAATGGGATCTCTGGACATTTATAATATGCAGGGACAGAAAGTCAAAACTGTATATAAAGGTTATATCCGTGCAGGATCAAGCTATTTTGATCTGAGGATCGCCGATAATACCAATACATCTCAACTCGTATATGTATTGTCAATAAATGGCGAAAGAGTGACAGGAAAATTGTTGCGAACTACCAGGTAGTAACCTTAAAACACCAAACAAAAAAAAGCGGGAGCCATCTCCCGCTTTTTTACTATCTCCCTGTCTACCTATCTCGCTATTTAATCAAATTGCCTGGTGATTAAAAGGCTGCAAAACCATTTCCGAAACCACACCTGAAGAAGGCTGCTGGCAAAGGAACCATATTGCCCTGGCAGCTTCATCGGCCCGCACCATTTTCTCGCGCTGAACACGCATATTGATATTATCCCAGAATGCGGAATCCACTCCGCCCATGAATATGTTGGTGATCCTGATCTCGGTTCTTTTCAATTCTTCCCTGATACTTTGCATCATGCCCACCAAACCGTATTTAGAGGCCGAATAAGCCGCTGCCCCCGCCATGGGTACTTTGCCCAACACGCCCGGAATATTGATGATAAGGCCCTTCCCCGTTGCTTTCATAGCGGGAAGAAATGACTTTACCAGTAAGAATGAACCTTCAAGGTTTACCTGGAGTGATAACCTGAATTCTTCCACAGAAAGCTGCTCCAGGGGTTTAATGATCCCTATACCTGTGGCATTGATCAGTATATCAATTTGAGGAACCATTGTATGAATGCGGTTACTCATCGCTTCTACCGTTTCAGGAGAGGTAAGATCCAGTTCGAAGATCCGATTGGCCGGAATATTCAGGTCAGCTGCCATTACATCAAGCTTAGCCTTCTTCCGGCCTGCAATAAAGAGATTGGCACCAGACTGGGCCAGCAGTTTTGCCGTAGCCTCTCCTATACCACCAGTCGCCCCGGCAACCAATACATTCTTGTTATTAAGTTTCTCCATAGTCCGATCATAAACACTCTTCGCAGAGAATTGTTTGAGTGAGCAGCTGCATCTTACCCTTACATTCTTTCTCTCCGCCTCTATGCCTTTATGCCTCTATGCCTCTAATTATGCTATCTTCGCGACAGCATTATTATCATGAAGATCACACACACCGAAGTCTACAAACTGACCATCAAAATGGAGCCTTTTGTGATCGCCACCGAGGTTTCATACTACACCCAGAATATATTTATAAGGATTCATACAGACGAAGGAATTACCGGTATGGGTGAATGCTCAGCCTTCCCAATGCTGGTGGGTGAAACCCAGAATACCTGCTTTGAAGTAGCTAAAGATTTTTCCAGGATCCTGGCGGGTAAAGATCCGCTTGATATCGAAGGAAGGATGCAGGAACTGCATGATTATATTGCTTTTAATTCAACCATCAAGAGTGCCTGGGACATGGCTCTTCATGATATTGCAGCAAAAAAAGCAGGTCTCCCGCTATATAAGTTTCTGGGCGGAATGAAGAAGACCATTCAGACTGACCTTACCATTGGGATAGGCAGCCCTGAAACCATGCAACAAACAGCACGTGAATTTGTAGCCGATGGCGTGAAGATCATCAAAGTGAAACTGGGCAAGAAAGGTGAAGTGGATGTGGAAAGGATAAGGATGATCAGGGAAGCTGTTGGCCCAGATATCAAACTCAGGATCGATGCGAACCAGGGATGGCATTTTGAAGAAGCAGTTGCAACCTTGCAGGCACTTGCCAGGTATGATATTCAGTATTGCGAACAACCTATCAGGCATCAATACGATCCGCTGCTGCCAGCATTGAGGAAACTGTCACCCATCAAGATCATGGCAGACGAATCCGTATTCGATCATCACGATGCCATCAGGCTGATAGAAGCAGATGCCGTTGACTATATCAATATCAAACTGGCAAAATCGGGCGGTTTACTCGAAGCAAAAAAAATAGCTGACGAAGCAGGCAAAAGAGGTATTGCCTGTATGATGGGCGGCATGCTGGAAAGCAGGCTGGGCCTCACCGCAAAAGTGCATTTTGCCATGGCTAACGACAATATCGTTTTCTACGATCTGGACACTTGCCTTTTGGGCCAGCTGGAAGATCCCGTAGTTGGTGGTGCCAGGTACAATAATTATTTCCTGGAGATATCTGATGAACCCGGAATTGCAGCCGATATCGACCAGACATTTTTATCTAAATGCGAAAAGATCATTATCTAAATAATTCATTATGGATGGAAAGAATCCTTCAGAGAGCCTCATCGTGATGACCGAACTCGTGTTACCGAACGACACCAACCTGTACGGAAACCTGATGGGAGGACGTTTGATGTACTGGATGGACATTGCGGCTGCACTGTCTGCCAGCAAGCATTGCAATACACCCGTTGTAACGGCTTCTGTTGACAATATTTCTTTTGAATCTCCAATAAAACTTGGAAATGTTGTCCATATCGAAGCTAAACTAACCAGGGCTTTCAACACGTCAATGGAGATCCATATGCGAGTCTGGGGAGAAGACCTCACTCATCAGTACCGATATAAAAGCAATGAGGCTTACTACACTTTCGTATCGCTGGATCCTAACCGCAAACCCAGACCTGTAGCACCTGTTCTTCCGGTAACTGAGGAAGAGAAAAAGCTTTTTGATGGCGCACTGAGACGCAGGCAGCTAAGGCTGATACTTGGAGGCAAGATGAAACCCTCAGATGCGGCAGAACTTAAGGCTTTGTTCGTAAAGGATTGAACTCAGGTTTCCGGTTTGGCGGATTGTAATCTACAGGCAACATATTGGCCAGCTTTTCATAACTCCAGAAACCTGAATACTGCACGGACAAAGGGTTTTCCAGTAATCCGGAACGGTCAAGGTAACAGGGATATTCTAAAATGGTCAGCGTTGACTGAATTCCCCTGGCCGCGCCATTTGAAAGCATCACTTTAGTTTTGAGGTGGGATTTATAATAAGGGTCGTTGAGGTATTTCACCAGGATACTGCCATCTACGTCTATATATTTCATCTGGCGAACGCTATCCTGCTTCACAATTGAATCACCTGCCACTTCGCTGATTGTTCTGATTTCAGCGCCGTCAACTTCCCGGATACGGAATATCCTGAAATCATTCTCCTTTGTATTTCCGTCTGACAGGCAATGATAAAAATGCATAGTTGAACCCTGGTAATACTGGAGTCGTCTCTTCTCCCATTTTTTCCTGTTACCTTTTTCGAGATCTTCATATCTCGTAAAACCAAAAAAATATGACCGTCCCTGAACTTCATCCAGGTAAAATTTCTTAAGTTCAAAATAGATCTTGTACCCCAGCTCCTTGTTGATCACGATCAAAGGCTGCTCTGAAAATGCAATGATCTCCCCTTTCTTGTTTCCTCCTTCGAAAAATATATCGTCTTCATTCAGTATCCTGGACCGTTCCCCTGCCAGGGTTACCCCAAGGAAAAGATCCCTTAGCGTTTTCAATCTCTTTTTTCGCAACTCATCAGACATCACCAGGATATCTCTCATCTGAGTAGCTTTTTCATTCATCCGGAAAGTGAATTTCAGATCTTTATTTTCAATGCTCACCCTGTGTACAATTGGCTCGAACGACACAAATGACACAATAATGTCGTATGTCCCAGGCATTACACCGGAAAGCCGGTAAGACCCATCTGCATTTGTTGTACTTCCTAACGTTGAATTATTGATATATACCGATGCCCCCTCCAATGGTGAGCCATTGGCATCGTTGAGTACTTTCCCCGAAATGCTGACCTGCGGGAAAACGAGTTCAGAGCAAAAAACAAGAATGAACAATAAAGGCAGGTGGCGGCCCATTACTTATCCAGTTTGGACATCAGGTGATGCTTGCCTTTAAGCATGTAATTACGGCTTTGTTCAATGGCATCCATGACTTTATCGAGGATAGTATCTACTGGTGCATCATAATCCAGGTCCAGCGGTTCTTTGAACCGTACCGAAAGAAGGGAACCTTTCTTTTTAAAATTCAGACCCTTCTTATTGAAGGCCCGCCAGAAACCATTGATGACCACAGGAACAACAACAGGGCGGTTATTTTTAATGATATACGCAGTGCCTTTTCTGCCGGGAGCAAATGGTTTTGTAGTTCCCTGGGGGAATGTGATCACCCAGCTTTTCCGCAATGCTTCATCTATCTTTTGCGTATCTGCAAGATCCACATCACGTTTCACTTCCTCTCCTTTGCTTCTCCAGGTACGCTTGACCGTTAGCGCCCCTGCCAGGGAGAATATCCTGCTGATGAAACTGCCTTTCATGGTTTCCTCTGCTGCCACATAATAAACGTTAGTGAATGGATTCAGCAGATAGTAGGGTATTCCGAGCTTGTTATCCTTTCGCCATTTCACCGCACAGAATATGTGCAGGAAAGTGATCACATCAGCAAAATAGGTCTGGTGGTTGGAAACAAAAAGAACATTGTTTTTGGGAAGACCTTTGAGGTGTTCCGTACCGGAGATATTGATCTTGTTCACCATGGCCAGTCCCGGGTATGATGCAGCGCCAACTACAGCATAAACAAGCTTCCGTACAGGCCTAAAATCTTTCAATTGTTCCAGGAATGAACTCATGATAAGGGTTTGCAAACAATCCACTGCAATATAGTAAAATTATACTCCCAGCCTCTATTTGCAGGTTGCAGGTTACAGGTTGCAGGTTGCAGGTTCCAGTTTGCAACCTGTAACCTGCAACCTGCTATCTTTGCGGTTCTTAAAACTTCAAAATGACCTTTATCCGCTCCGCAATCTTTGATATGGATGGCCTGCTGATCGATTCAGAGCCGCTATGGTACGAGGCAGCCGTTGAGGTATTCAGTCCGTTGGGAATACACCTGACGCCGGAGTTATATGCCAGCTCCATAGGTCTCAGAACTAAAGAATTCGTCGACAACTGGTTTTCGAAGTATAAGGTAGACAAGTCACTGGCTCCTGATGCTGTTACCAGGATCAACGACGTGGTAGTGGAGAAGATCGGGATGAAGGGTGAGGCCATGCCAGGTGTACAACAGGTACTGGACCAGATCAAAGCAAACGGACTCAAGATCGGCCTTGCCACCTCTTCCCCGATGAGGCTGATCGATGTGGTGGTGGACAAATTAGGTATCCGGGATTATTTTTCTGTTTTCAGTTCCGCAGAGAATCTTATACACGGGAAGCCACACCCCCAGGTCTACCTCGATTGCGCGTCAGCGTTAGGCGTTGAACCGGTGAGCTGTGTTTGTTTTGAAGATTCTTTTTACGGCATGATCGCGGCCAAAGCGGCAAGAATGAGATGCGTGGTAGTACCTCTGCCGGCTTTCAGAAATGAACCAAGATTCCAGGCTGCAGACCTGCTGTTGGATTCATTGGAGAATTTCGACCTTTCAAAATTTTCAAGAGAAAATCATTAAAACTCTTCCCTGTTTATCTAATGCATTACCCGGCTAACTTGTTAACCGGTCAACACATAAAAAAAGGCCGTCTCATGTTGAGACAGCCTTTTTTATTATTTCGGGAAATGATTACTGAGCTTCCTCAGTTCCACCCTCTTCCATTTTTTTCTTCAGTTCAGCAAGTATTCCAAGATCACCCAGGGTGGTCTTCTCAACTTTGCTCTGAACATCTTTCACTGCCTTCTTGGTTTTAGCTGCTTCAACTTTCTTCTCTTTAACAACAGCCTCTTTCTCGTCAGCTTTAGCCTGCTCCCATATCCTGGCATGACTTACCACGATACGTTTTTCGTTACGATCGAATTCGATCACAACAAATGGAAGCGTTTGCTCAACCAGTACAGGAGCTCCATCTTCCCTTACCAGGTGACGGCCGGGGCAGAACCCTTCCAGTCCATAAGGAAGCTGGATGGTAGCACCTTTGTCATCTTTACGGGAAACTGTTCCTTCATGTACAGTTCCGATAGCGAAAGTTTCCTGAAGTGTATTCCAGGGATCTTCTTCCAGCTGCTTGTGTCCAAGCTGGAGTTTACGATTCTCTTTATCGATATTCAGGATAGCCACGTCGATAGTTGATCCCACTTTAGTGTACTCAGAAGGATGGTTGAATCTCTTCAGCCAGCTCAGGTCACTGATGTGGATCATACCGCCGATACCTGGTTCCAGTTCAACGAATACACCATAAGGAGTGATGTTCTTAACTACGCCTTTGTGACGGCTTTCAGTCGGATACTTATTCTCGATCTCATTCCATGGATCAGAAGTAAGTTGTTTGATTGAAAGACTCATCTTACGGCTTTCTTTATCCAGTGTTACCACCTTTGCTTCGTACTCATCACCAAGCTTGAAGAATTCCTTCGCGTTGATCGGAGTATTTGCCCAGGTGATCTCGCTAACGTGAACGAGACCTTCCACACCAGGGAATATTTCAAGGAATGCACCGTAGTCTTCAATGTTCACCACTTTACCTTTCACCAGTGCACCTTCGTGCAGTGTTTCAGGCAGCGTATCCCAAGGATGCGGGGTGAGCTGTTTCAGACCCAGGCTGATCCTGCGTTTCTCATCATCAAAATCAAGTACTACAACATTCAGCTTCTGGTCGAGTTTCAATACCTCTGCAGGATGATTGATCCTTCCCCAGCTGATGTCAGTGATGTAAAGCAGACCGTCAACACCACCCAGATCAAGGAACGCACCAAAGTCGGTGATGTTCTTGATAGTACCTTCCAGTACCTGGCCTTTCTCGAGCTTGCTCATGATCTCCATGCGCTGAGCTTCGATATCGCTTTCAATCAGGGCCTTGTGTGATACAACGGCATTCTTAATGGCTTCGTTGATCTTCACAACTTTGAACTCCATTGTTTTACCTACGAACTGATCGTAATCAGTTACAGGCTTCACATCGATCTGTGAACCAGGCAGGAAGGTTTCCATGCCGTAGATGTCAACAATAAGTCCACCCTTTGTTTTGCTGGTAACCAGACCGCTGACCACTTCACCTGTTTTGTGAACTTCAACGATCCTCTCCCATGCACGTGTGATCCTGGCCTGCTTGCGGCTGAGGTGCAGATGACCTTCACGGTCTTCCTTCTCAACTACCATAACTTCCACGAGATCTCCCAATTTTAAATTAGGCAGATCGCGGAACTCATTCAGGGAAACAAGACCATCACTCTTGAAGCCGATGTTAATAACGGCATCAGTTTTGGTCAAACCTACCAGAGTACCTTCGATCATCTCACCATCGGTGATTGTACGGAAAGTGTTCTCGTAAGCAGAGTCGTACTTCTCTTTTTCTTCCTTGGTGTAGGAAGTGACATTTTTTTTGTCAACGCTCCAGTCAAAATCATCGTGAGCTGAAACGATTACGGGGCTGGTTGCAAGTGTGTTGTTTTCTTCCACTTATTTGTCCTCCTTTTGTATAGATTACAGGGTTTTTTTAGTCCCTGTTTTGGGGAGGCAAAGTTAATATGTTTTTTACTGAAATCAGTGATTTTCCCCCAATAAGTTGAAGCGGCCATTAACCATTCTTAACACATTGATTTTCAGACCATTGCCAACCTTAAAAAACTGGTAAATGCCCACGGAACACTGGTCGGCCCATCCCCGGCCAGATTCAGCAAATCAATGCTGTACAGAAATCTTGCAAAAAAATATGTCTGGCCCAACCTCCAGGAATGCCCGGCGGCATATGTTTTTTACATCCAATACTGAACAAAATGCCTTTTTGATTTGCTATAGGAACAGGAAAAATCAATACCTGATCCGGTTACTCAGAATTAATATCAAGTTTGGGTGAAAAAAACAGGGTATTCTGAATCTTCTTTATTTATTTTGGAATTGAAAATGAATTTATGATTACTACCGTCCTCATTGATCTCTACGCCCGGGAAATTGACAAGTTGAAAAATGAGATCCTTGCCTTTGAATCTGATGACCTGCTTTGGAGAACGCCGGATGCACATATAACCGCGGCCGGCAACCATTGTCTCTATATAGCTGGCAGTTTACAGCATTTTATTGGGAATATCATCGGTGACTCAGGCTATATCCGCAACAAGGAAGCCGAAATGAAAGCGAAGAACGTCCCGAGAGAACGACTTCTTGAAGAAATTGAAAATATGAAGCAGGTGGTGGTAGATACCCTTGAACAGGTTTCCAAAACTGAACTTCAGAAACAATTCCCTACCAATGAGTTTGAAGAACCGGTTACAACAGAATTTTACCTGATACATCTTCTTAAGAACCTCAGCTTTCACCTCGGTCAGATCAGTTTGCTAAGGCAGCTGGTGTCTTTGAAAATAGAAAGCTGAAACATCAGCCGGTACTAACTGCAACCTGTAACCTGCAAACTGCCGCCTGCTATAGCATTCCCTTGATAGCCATTACAAGCCTATCCAGGTCTTTCCGGTTGGTGTATACATTGGGCGTTACCCTTACACTATGAATGTTTTCCCAGTTGATGGCCACCGTGTGGATCTTATACTTATTGAATAATTCGCCGGACACCTCTTCTGGTTTTTTTCCCTTAACAGCAATGCTTGCAATCGCACAGGACTGGTGCTTTGCATCTGGTTGGTTGAAAGATATGCCAGGCAGCTCTTTCACCTGCCTGACCCAGTAGTCTTTCAAAAATCTCAGTCTCTCCTCTTTGCGTTTAGATCCCATTACATTATGAAAATCCGCCGCTGCACCTATTGCCATCTCAGAAGCAAAAGACCGGGTCCCCAGCGACTCGAATTTCCGGATATCCGGACCATCTGGTTCGTTATTGGATAACAATGCCCACACTTTCCTGATCTTGTCTTTCCTGATATAAAGAAGTCCACTGCCAAACGGAGCACTCATCCATTTATGTAATGAAGATGCAAAATAATCGCAGCCCAGATCCGGAACGTTAAATTCAAAATGAGCCAGCGTATGTGCTCCATCTCCTATCACCTCAATGTTTCTCTTATGTGCTTCGTCTGCAATTTTCCTGATGGGGAGGATCTGCCCTGTCCAGTTGATCAGGTGTGTGACATGAACAATTTTTGTTTTCGAAGTAAATGCTGACGTGTATATCCTGACGATCTCTTCATCATTAGAAATCGGCAACGGCAGATCCAGCCATACCAATTTTACACCATCCCGTTTTTCCCTCTGCTTCCAGGCATTGATCATGTTGGGATAATCCTGTTTGGTCAGCACCACTTCATCCCCTGGCTTCAGGTCAAGACCGAATATCACGGTGTTCAGGCCTTCTGTGGCATTTCTGTTGATGGCCACTTCTTCTGCACTACACCCACAAATATCTGCCAGTTTTGAACGCAGCGGTTCACGTCCCTGATCAAGTATCTGCCACATATAATAAGATGGTGCCTCATTGCAATACTGGTAGAACCGGATGTGAGCATCCTGTACTACTTTGGGTTGGGGGGCCACACCGCCATTATTAAGATTGATGATGTTAGGACTGACAGTGAACGATTCCCTGATCCATGCCCAGAAATCTTCGTCGTCGGGGGTACCAGCGCCGCCGTAGTTTGCCATCCTTGCTATTTGCTTCTCCGCCTGCTTCGCAAAAACGGGATTAGCAAATGCCAGGAATCCTAACCCGGTTCCAAGAAATTTTCTTCTTTCCATGTTGATGTTGAAGGTATGGGATCAATTTAATGATTTTTGTGCAATGTCATAGGCCGCATTGTACCCGCTTGTCCATGCATGCTGAAAATTAAATCCACCCGTGATCCCATCCACATCCAGTATTTCGCCGGCGAAATATAAGCCCGGTACTAACCTGCTTTGCATACTGTCTGGATCAACTTCAGAAAGCGTGATGCCGCCTGCAGTTACAAACTCTTCTTTGAATGTGGTTTTGCCTGATATATGTATGGAAAACGCAACCAGGTTCCTGATCAGCTTATTCTGCTGTAATGAAGTTAACTCTGCCCATTTCTGATCACCGATACCCGATTCACCCAGGAGGTATTCCCATAGCCTTTGTGGCAAACCAAAAGGTGATCTGCCCCGGGGCCTGAGCGAACCGTTGCGATCCCTGAATCCAATAATATACTCCCTGAAACTATTTTCATTAAATTCCGGAAGCCAGTTGATCAGTACCTCTGCTTTATAATGCAGCGCCTCAAGTTCACGGGCCAGCCAGGCTGATAAACGGATGACTGCAGGGCCGCTCAATCCCCAGTGCGTGATCAACAGCGGGCCCTTCTCTTTTTGTTTTAATGCCGGGATCTTTATTTCTGCTTCTTCCACTGCCACACCCATCAATTTCGTAATAGGATGCGATGGTGCATTGAAGGTGAATAAAGATGGTGATGGCGGAACTATGGTATGTGGTAATGTCCTGAGCCAGTTGTATTGCTCTTTTTTCGGAAAACCGCCAGCTGCAATACAAACAAAATCTGCTTGAAAGACTCCCTTGTCCGTTTCTACGATAAACCCTGCAACCTGCGACCCGCCATCTTCAACCTGCAACCTGCCACCTGCAACCTGCATCACAGTGGTTCCCATCAAAACCTGCACCCCATACTTATCCGCTTCCCTCAACAGGCAATTGATGATGGATTCACTATTATCAGTTACCGGGAACATCCTCCCGTCTTTTTCCGTCTTCAGTTTCACACCTCTCTCTTCAAACCAGGCAATGGTATCTGTAGTGAAAAACCGGTGGAAAGACCTTTTCACAAAATTCTTCCCCCTTGGATATCGCTTAGCCATATCCGTTATATCGAAACAGG
>DATGXN010000139.1:0-19522 GCA_035298945.1 Chitinophagaceae bacterium
AATGCCATCCCCGTAGCCTATGCAGTATCATACCTGATTGGCACTTCTACCCTGGTATGGTTCCTGTCTTCCGTGGCTCCCAAAATTCTCGGTGTTGATTTGAAAGAAGAGAGTAAAAAACTGGCAGCGAAACTGGGCGACCTGAGCGAAACATCTTCAGATATCAACTCAGCATATAGAGACTGGACGATCCGGGCTTTCAGGGTAACCGGGGCACCCTGGAATAAGATGACCATTTCAGAAATTGAAAATAGTATACCCGGTGCAAGATTCTTTATTCAACGCGTCAGGAAAAACGGAATACTCCAGGATCCAGAACCCGGGTTGGAGATCCGGGAAGGAGATGTCCTTGCCATATCTGCGCGGCAGAAAGTAATGCTGGAACAGCTCAGTGCAATCGGAGAAGAATTGGTGGATAAGGAACTGTTGGATTTCCCTGTTACTGAACTCAATATAGTTGTAACCAATAAGCAGGCATCAGGCAGAACATTGAAATCACTGGCAGACGAATTTGGACAGGGCATTATGATGACCAAACTGATCAGGGCAGGACAGGAAATGCCTTTTGAACCGGGGACAGTAATCCATAGCGGTGATATTTTAGTGGTGACAGGAAGGCAAAATGACCTGGAACGGGCATCCCTTAATCTGGGCTTTGCAGAACTTAACACCAACGATACTGACATGATCTTCCTGGGAACCGGCATCGTTTTGGGAGGTCTGATAGGGTTGCTATCTATCAAGTTGGGAGGGATCGTGATCACGCTGAGTACCAGCGGGGGTGCTCTTTTTATGGGCCTGATCTTCGGATGGATCCATTCAAAAACCCCAAAATTCGGGAAGATCCCTGAGGCTGCGCTTTGGATTTTTGACACCATGGGGCTGGCCACATTCCTTGCTATCGTTGGAATTGGTGCAGGGCCAACAGTTGTGTCTGGTATTGAAAAAACAGGATTCAGCATCATTTTCTCAGGATTGATCGTTGCAGTACTGCCACATATCATTGGATTACTGGCGGGAAGATACCTTCTGAAGATCAATCCGGTGATCCTGTTGGGCGCCCAATCTGGCGCAGGAACCACAACCACAGCATTAAAAGCGATACAGGATGCTGCGCAGAGCAAAATGCCAGTTCTCGGTTATACGATACCGTATGCCATGGGGAATATCATCCTCACGGCATGGGGCCCTGTGATCGTATCACTTATGACCCGGTAGCGGGTCAGTAAAATTTAACTTATGAGATCAAAGTTTACCATTCCAGCATTAACCGATATCATTCCCATCACAGGGTGGCTTCCTAAATATCCAATGAAATTCCTGGGTATGGATATGATCGCCGGGTTGACCCTGGCTTCATTTGTTTTACCTGAATCAATGGCTTATGCCTCACTGGCTGGCGTACCCGCCTATTTTGGTATCTACTGCTGCCTTGCAGGTGCATTATTCTTCGCATTTTTCACTACATCGAAACAGGTTGCAATTGGACCCACATCCTCAATTTCATTGATGATAGGTGCTACAGTTGCGGTGCTGTCAGGTGGCGATCCTGGCAGATGGGCTGCTATTGCGGCACTTACTGCCCTGATGGTTGGGGTGCTCTGTGTAATCGCTTACCTGTTCAAATTAAGTTCGCTGGTGAATTTCATCAGTAACAGCATCCTGCTGGGCTTCAAGGCAGGCGCTGCATTGTCTATCATGACCACTCAACTTCCTAAATTATTTGGAGTAGAAGGTGGGGGCTCCAATTTTTTTACCCGCCTTGCACATTTGGGTACCGTTATTCCTGACACAAATTTCACTGTTTTGGCATTTGGTCTTATTGCTTTCCTGGTCCTGATTGCCGGTGATCATTTTCTGCCCGGCAAGCCCGTCTCTTTAATGGTAGTGATCGCATCCATTTTAGTAATGAGTTTTACAGACCTGGCGTCCAAAGGCCTTCACATTACCGGATTCATCCCGGCAGGCTTGCCTGATATCTCAAAGCCATCACTCCGGTTTTCCGACGTTGACGGCGTACTTGAACTGGCATTTGCCTGTTTTCTGATGGGATATATTGAAACCATCTCCGCTGCACGCACATTTGCCATGAAACACCATTACGAAGTAAGCCCCAGGCAGGAATTGCTGTCCATGGGTTTCGCAAACATAGCAACGGCGTTTTTCAGTGGATTTGTTGTAGCGGGCGGACTTTCACAGTCCACCGTAAATGACAAGTCAGGTGCAAAAACGCCCATGAGCCTGATCCTTTGTTCGGTAGCCCTGGCCATTATCCTGATCTTCATGACAGGATTGCTGCAGAATCTGCCACATGTGGTTCTAGCCGCCATTGTGATCCATGCCGTGATGGGATTGATCAAGGTGAAGGAGTTGAAGCAACTTCGCCAACTCAGTACATTTGAATTTATTATAGCTATGATCGCCCTGGCAGGGGTTTTAGTATTCGGCATCCTCAAAGGTGTCATGCTTGCTGTGGTCATGTCATTATTGTTACTACTTCGAAAAACATCAAACCCAAGAGTGGCTGAATTGGGCAGGATTGGAAATTCAGAACATTTTTCTGATATAAAACGCCATCCTGAAAATATCGTTACCGATGGTCTGCTTATCCTCCGTATAGAATCATCCATCATGTATTTCAACGCAGAACACATCCATGATGATATTTTCAAAAAACTCGCAGAACGAAAAAATATCCAATTGGTCATTCTTGATTTGTCTTCTGCCCCATATGTAGACGTCAGCGGATCTAAAATGCTTGTAGATCTGACTAAGAAACTGAAACAAAAAAATATCCAGTTAAAAGTTGCAGACGCACTTTCAGAAGTCAGAGATCTGCTCAGAAAGCAGCATATGGAAGAAATAACCGGCCACATCAGCAGATCTGATTCTATAGATGCACTTGCATCAGCATTCATGAAATAAAATGAAAAACCAACTTTTTTTATCCGCCAAGTAAAATGGTCAACCCAACCAGCATTACTCCCAGCAAAGTCAGACAGGTGGCCATGAAAAGCCGATTATAGCCACCAAATCCTGCCAGAAACCAACCGCATATGAACATGAACACCACTGCAATTAAATTCGAAATCCTTAAAGCAAGATGGGGTTGCTGGATAAACATGAAAGGCAGAGCTACTGGCAATGTAGAGAGAAAGACGAGCAGGAATATCCCGAAAGCAGTTTTAAAATCTGACCACACAAGTTTGACTTTCATTTTTTCCTCAGGAATTGTCAACAACCCCTTCCTTATTTTCTCCAGCTGTTCTTCTGAAAGTACAGAACTCACTAACGGAGGTAATGCCTCACTGATTTTAGATCTTGATCTTTCAGGATCATTTGTAGTTGCTATGAATCGAAGGATTCTTGACCCATGGCCGCGATAGGCAAGCAGGGATAAAATATGCATAACAGCATCCACTACACCCCACGCAATGTTACATCCAATCGCACCTACCAGCATCATCCGTACGTCCTCCCTGTTGGATTCTGCTACGCTGAGTGTACAGGTGAAAGTCAGGGCCATGATCAGGCCGAATAGGATCTCGGAGATCCTTTCAACCGGGTCCAGTAAACGCTTACTCCCCCTTGGTTCTTGGACCTCAACGGGAGTTGGGGCTTCAACTGTTTTATTCATGATAAAATCAACGGGGAGATACAACAAGCATCTCCCCGTTCTAATGTAAGAATATTTCTACAAACTAATCTCTCTAGCGGGTAACAACAAACTTTCGTGTATTCCCTGGTCTGCTTAAATCATAAACAAAGTAAATACCCGGAGTAAGGTCATTGGTATTCAGGTAGCCAATCCCCGAAATCTTCAACTGCCTGATCTTCTGGCCTGCAGCATTGTAGATCACCATTTCCCTCTGTTTGGCAGATCCTGTATTTATGGTAAGCATTTCCCCTGCTCGCACAGGAACCGGATAGATACCCAACATCTCTACTCCTTCTTCAGCCATTGCATTGATCGCGGACTGCCGTGGCGGCTTCTTATTCCTGATGGTTGCTTCCACCCAGGTCATACCTTCCGTTACATCCAAATGAATGGTATCACCAATCACAGTACGCATTGTTGAATCCGGAACAAATGAATCATACCGTATTGTGAATATGGTAGCATTAACCATATTGGTCACATTGAAAACATATTTCGTAGTATCACCGGTTGCAGAACCTCTCCATAATTTGTACAATCGTTTTGTGGCATCTGCTGGATTGTCTTTCCGTGTAACCCACACCCCTGTGCTGTCACCATTGGTTACAACAGTACTGAAGAAAGGATAATTCTTTTCTACATAAATCTCCTGGGCCAGTGCATAGCCCACGGGTTGCACCATTGAATACAGGTAAACGCTTTGCGTATTGAAGGTATCCCTGATCATGGCCATTGAATTAAATGGTGTTGTAAAGTCTTCGAAATAGGCATAGTAATAAAGCCTGGGCAGGAACCTCACGGTTTGTGCAACTGCTTTTACACGAAGTGTCCAGTCGGCTTGCACCATCTTGTCTGTCTTCGTTCCAATGGCATCCACATCATAATCGGAATCGTCATCTGTAGCATAGCCGAACTCTGTCCACTGAACTGCTTTATTGGGGAAATGCCTGTTGAAAAAGCCCTGTAAACTGGTCAGCGTAGCTCTCACGTCATATCGCTCAGGCGAAAGCCCGTATTTGCCATTTGCGCCTAATTGCCCCTGGAGCCCGTTATTGAGGTAGTTATTAAAATTGAAACCGTCCGCAGGGAATGAAGTCAACCCATTTTCCAGGTAATGAATAAAATAAACTGCTTTCCAGTACACAGTATCAATACCTGGCAGCGCACCCGCATAGATCTTTGCATTTGGATCAGCCTGCTTTCCGCGATTGTAAACGGCCTTCATCGCCTGGTAATAAGCCCTTGGTGAATGATAATATTCTGTTTGCCAGGTGCGGTTAGGTTCGTTATCCCATTCGAAAATATCCATGTTATTCTGCCCAAGAGTAGTGCTTCCATTCAGGATCGAGGCAGGCGGTACTACTGCCGACGTATTGCTTCCGTATAGCGCTATCAGCTTATGATACTGCTCGGCAAGCCCCTTCCACGCCGATGCAATCTCTGGATTGGATCCAGGCTCCAGGTATCTTTTCACCTGCGCATGTGTTCCTCCCAGCCAGGAATTATTCCAACTGGCGGTGTCAGCACCCAGGTATTTAATAGATCCACCTGACTTGGTCATCATCGGCCTGATATCCCAGCGCTTGAACTGGTCCAGCAGGTTACCGGAATGATTGAATCCATATCTTCCCAAATTCAGAGGCGAATTTTCAAGAGAATTGATATAGGTCTGTGGATAAATATCAAAGGTTTGTCCTTCCCAGTAAAATCTTGCCGCCTTAGTCACTTTTGGAAGAATAGTATCGCCCGCCTGTGTTCGCCTGTTGAGCCGGTCTCCAATAAGATTGATCCCATGCGCATAAACTCCCAGATCCCCTACTGGATTGATTGAATTAACCGGGTAGATCGAAGCAGCTGGATTATTCCCCCAGCCTGTTACCCTGACTTCCATCACTCCGTCACTCAATTGCGCCCTCGTATATGCTGTTACCTCAATGAATCGTATGCCGGGATAGGCTTTATTGACCGTGGTCCAGGTCAGGTATTTGCCGATGGTAGATAACTGAATGGAATCACCAATATATTGCCTGTTGACATCCATGAACCTTATAGTGGGGCCAGTGGTCTGGTCACTGTTCTTTACAAAATATCTCAGCTGGTTCAGGTCGTAAACCGAATCCAAAATCACATAACTATAATATGGCAATGCAAGTTTACTTTCATCGACCGAATTGGCATCGATCCTTGTCAACGTATCTTTATCGAACACTCTCCACACATCTTTGCCCCTCACGCCATTCAGGTTGATCACCATGGGTTGAACCACGGGCAGCAGATAAGACGAACCCGTTTTAGCAGCAAGTACCGTCACGCCCACTTCATCTACCGCCGAATCACCACGGTTATCCACCACTTTTAACCGGAATGAATAATTGCCCAGGGCAAGGCCTGTAATATTGGTAGTGGCAGCGGCAGTGTTGGTTATCACAGCAGCAGATCCACCCGTCTGGGTCCATGCATATGACACTATACTTCCGTCAGGATCCGCCGCAACTGCGGAAAGGCTGATAGAACTCTGTGGAAGATAGAGAAATTTCTGCGCTCCCAATTCCACTGATGGTAAAACATTGGGCAGCAGCACAGTGATCTTTACTGTATCAGTCGCTGTTCCATTTCGATTATCGGTAACCGCTATAATGAAAAGATAATCGCCGTTTGTAAGCCCGGAAACCGTTGCAGAAGACTGGTTAGGAGATTCAATGACAGCCAAAGGCCCAGACACCTGGCTCCAGGCGTAAGAAACTATGGATCCATCAATGTCTGTGGCAACAGAACTGAGGGTGATCTGGCTGGTCGGCAGAACAATGGTAGTATCGTTGCGGGCAACAACAGTTGGAGGAACATTGGGAGGCAGATCAACCCTTACATTAACATCAGCATAGGCAGAATCCTGGTCATCATCTTTCACGGTCACCCTGAAGGAATAATATCCTTCTGACAGCGAACTTATACCTGTTGCAGAAGAATCCGGCGTATGTATTATCCCTCCCGTTCCGCTGAGCTTTGTCCACTGATAACTTTTAATGGTACCATCCGCATCGAGGCCATATGACCTGAGTGTAACTGAATCAGATGGCACAAAAATCACGGTGTCTGCCCTTGTTGTAACAGTTGGAAGAATGTTCGGCGCCTGGAGCACAGTGACATTAACATCGTCCGTGGCCATTGCTCCTTTATTATCAACAACAGTAACCTTGAAAACATAATTACCCGCAGCCAGCCCGTCAACCCCTGTTCCAGATGAATCAGGGGTATAGATGGTGGCGTTGGCACCGCTTATTTTGCTCCATCTGTAACTGTTGATGCTTCCATCCGCATCCGATGCCGTTGCACGGAGCGTCACAGAATCAGCAGGCCCGGTTATGGTAGTATCATTACCTGCGAATACCTGCGGATCCAGATTGACTGCCGCCAAAACAGTCACCTGCGCATCATCTTCAGCAAAAAGTCCGAACTGGTCGGTGACCCTGACCCGGAAAATATAGATACCCTCTTTCAGACCTTTAATCATGGTGATTGCAGTGGCAGGACTTGCAATAACAACATCGCCACCGGAAATCTTTGTCCATGCATAATTAGATATATTGAATTCCGCATCTATTCCAGTAGCAGTCAATTGAGTGCTATCCAGCGGCAAGGAAACTGACGCGTCCAACCCTGCATTAACTGATGGTGCGGTATTGACTCTCGCAGACGCAATAAGCTGTGCATCGAACGAGATATCATCGCCAGCAGGCCCAGACTGATGGATCTCCACTGAGATCAGGTTGTTACCATTACGAAATACATTGGTAGGAAGATTTGCCGTGATCGCCGTTTTCCCATCGTCCGCAGGTTCTGATGAGGCCCTCGTATTAAAATTGACCGTACCAACGGGCATATTGTTACGGAACACTTCAACTCCGTTCACATAAACTATGGCACCATCATCTCTTTTTAATGACAATGTGTATTTGCCAAATGCCAACGTATCAGTAATACTGAAATTTCTGCGGAAATAAGTGGTGAGGAATTTTTTTCTGGCATTTGTCCCAAAACTCACAACGGTAGCTTCGTCACCGTCGCCGTAGCCAAGTTCGGCAGCGCCAGACTTCCACACAACATCGTTGAAACTGACGGCTGTCCAGGAAGTTCCCGGGTTAGTGCCATTGTCAAGATATTTCCACGCTGATCCATAATTAACCAACGGGGTTTGTGTCTGTGCAATAATCATTTGCATACCCATCAGGGTAAACATCAATAACAGGATGTACTTCATATGCAGGTTAGCCTTGGTACGGGGCTGGCATGAAGGTAAACACGAAAAGAGTAAATCAAAAGCTTGGCAGGTATTTTAATGCCTTCAGAAAATGAACAAATGTGGAAAAGCCAATTAAATATATATTATGGCTACATATGTATAGCAAATATGCCTTCCCGTAATATTCGGTCCAGTACAGAGTTGATATCGGCGGCTCTGTTGAAGATCATCAGATGCCCTGCATTGGGAATTGAAAATGAAGGCCGGGTATACCGGTGAGGGAAAATTTCGTCGTGAGTCCCATGAATGTGGAAGCAATCAATTTCCTCTGCTCCTGCATCCCATTGCATGATCGCTTCTACAGCCCACCGGATGAAGGCATGATCCATATCACGCGCCATTTGTTTGATGATGATTTTGTCTTCCCGGGATTCACTTGTGAAAAATCTTTTGAAATAGACAAAATTCTTGATCATCCCTGGGGAAGCTAATTTGTGCACACCCAGGGCGAATGCTTTCTTATAATAAGAAGGAAGATGGGTATGATGAGGGACCGTAGCGATCAGGATCAGCTGTTTAGGTGGGAATTTCTTTGCGATCTCTACTGCCAGCATGCCGCCGAAGGAAAGTCCTATTAATATGTATGGCTGCTCCGTATCGATCTGCCCCGCCAGTCGTAATGCATACGCCGCCAGACTTTCTTTATGTTCCGGTTTGATCCATTCAATATAATGTGCATCAAACCCATCGGGCAGGTGGATATGCCTGAAAACCCTTTTATCGGCAGCAAGACCAGGGATGAGGTAGGCTTTCATTAATGCAAAGTTACTGTTTGCAGGTTGCAGGTAACAGGTTGCAGATTGCAAATTCAGGTTGCAGAAAAATTTATGTGCAGCAACCTGCAACCTGTTACCTGTTACCTGCATATCGTAGATTTGCAAAATGGACATTAAGAATAATATACTTGAAACGATCGGCAATACACCGATGATCAGGTTGAACCGGATCACGAAGGACCTGCCCTGCGAAGTAGTGGCCAAAGTGGATTATTTCAATCCAGGGAACTCGATCAAAGACCGGATGGCGGTGAAGATGATCGAAGTAGCCGAAAAAGAAGGCAAACTGAAGCCAGGTGGTACCATAATAGAATGTACATCTGGCAATACAGGCATGGGCCTTGCCCTCGCGGCCATTGTTAAAGGCTATAAATGCATTTTCACTACCACAGATAAACAGTCCAAAGAAAAAATGGACATCCTCAAAGCCGTTGGTGCTGAAGTGATCGTTTGTCCTACCAACGTTGAACCCGACGATCCCCGCAGTTATTATTCCGTGGCTACCAGGCTGGCCAGGGAAATACCAAATTCTTTCCACTGCAACCAGTACGATAACCTGGCAAACAGGTTGGCCCACTACGAGACTACGGGGCCGGAGATCTGGGAACAGACAGACGGGAAGGTTACCCATGTGGTGGTCACCGCGGGAACCGGCGGGACTGTCACTGGAATTGGGATGTACCTGAAAGAAAAGAATCCGAATATCAAGATCTGGGCGATCGACGTTTATGGATCGTTGCTTACAAAATATTTCAGAACGGGTGAGGTGGACATGAACGAAGTACATCCTTATATCAGCGAAGGATTTGGCGAAGATTTTGTTCCCCAGAATTACGATATGCGCTACATCGATCATTTTGAACAGGTCACTGACAAAGACGGTGCGGTGATGGCCAGGAGACTGGCTAAGGAAGAAGGCCTGTTCTGCGGCTACAGTGCAGGCAGTTGTATTCAGGGACTGATGCAATTAAAGCAAAATTTGAAGAAAGGGGACTTAGTCGTTTGTGTTTTACACGATCATGGCAGCCGGTATGTTGCAAAGATCTATAATGATCAATGGATGATGGAAAGGGGATTCCTGGAAGTCAAGACATTTAAGGACATTGTAAACGGAAGAAGCAGCAAGCAGAAACTGGTCTCCATCGATCCATCACAAACGATTTCTGAAGCTGTTGAACTGATGAAAAAATACGATATCGAGCATATACCGGTAATGAAAGATGGAGAGCAGCTGGGATCGATCAGCGAAAATGGATTGTTCCAGAAAATGTTTTCTAATCCCGAGATCAAATCAATGACTGCGGGAGAATTATTGGAAAGTTCTTTCCCCACTGTAGATTTTAATACACCAGTTGAGCGGATCAGCAGCCTTATCACGAAAGAAAACGGTGCAGTTTTAGGAAGGGATGAGAGCGGAAATTTCCATATCGTAACGAAGTACGACATCATCCAATCGATGGCCAAGTAGAACTACGATATCACATAAACAAATGATAATGCTGCATTTATAATTATCTGCAGCATTTTTATTTTAAAAAAACATACGTAGAACTACGATGGTGAGATAGCGTTCATACGACCAATGCAGTTGTAATTTTTCTTTAATCAGGGTAAAAAATGAACGATGGAAAAAGGGTGGATTTGCTCTTGTGCAGGCCTACGTACGGCTATATCTTTGTTCTCGAAGTTGATTGATGAGGAAAACACCTCGACCAAATATCCAATATCCAAAAGAACCAAAATCCAGTATCCAAAAAGAGACCACCATCCGTAAGAACCGTATTATCCAATTCCTATGAAGGTGAATTTAAAATCCAGTATCAGTCAACTTCAATTTTTTTTTACACATCCAATCAAATATCCGAACCAAATCCAGATCCTGTAGAAAACCAAGTCCTGAGAAAAACCACCAAATCCTAAGAAAACCAAACCAATCCTGAAAAACCATTTGAAATCCGTCCAACGAAAACCAAAAACCAATTAAACCAGATCCAATCCTAACGAAAAACTTAGAATTCTTTACCAAGCCGGAAAAACCAAGATCCATTAACTGTGAAAAACTAAAACCAGAATCCAAGATCCTTAAAACCGTACACAACCAATAATTATCCAGATCCTTATTAAAACCGTGCGGCCCTGATTAAAAGAATTCCAAATCCTTGAATGCCGTCTATTCCTAGTTGGCTCCACAAGAAAAAATTTATCTCCCCTCCCGTAAGAGGGGGATTTTTTTTATATGAACCAGGTGTGCTGGCCGGTTAGCCGGTCAATGCAAGAGATAAGCAGGGAAGAGCCTGGGTTCATAAACCGCACAGATCACGCTGGATATGCTACTGAAAAACCGCAGTTCCACCGATGAGGCTCATACTTATACCTGTTTCGATGGTTTTGATACGAAACTTCAGCATCCCCCTCATCTTCCATACTTATCTTATGCCTTAACCGGCTAACACATTAACCGGCCAGCACATTAATCAACTTTTTCCTGGAAAATATTTTTTGCGGAAAAGCACGCAACTTCCCTATCGCCAGGATAGGCCGACCCCTGTAAAGGATAAAATCCTTCTTCTCGTAGACAAGGAAAAAAGTAATTATACGAATTACCTAACTCATTGATTTTAAATAAGATCACTAACTATTTCTTTATTTTAATTAGATATGGGTACTCGTAGATCTACTATGCCCCGATAGCATTCCTACGTAAAACGCCGCTGTAATTCTCCCTTAAAATCAATCTAAAATTTACTGTACAAATCAGGTGGATTTGCTCTTGCGCAACCTTGGTTGCCTGCATATCTTTGTTCTGTTGATGCGCAACAATCCAGAAAAACCAACCAAATCCTAGAAAACCACCAATACCTAAGAAAACCAAAACCAAGATCCAAAAACCAACCAATACCTAAGAAAAAGACCAGATCCTGAAAAACCAACCAGTCCTAAGAAAACCAAAGAAAACCGACCCTTAGAAAAACCGAACCAAGTCCCTGAAAACCGACCAAACATCCTGGAAAACCCGTTGAAAATCCGTCCTGCTGAAAACCGACCCGAATCCAAACCCTAAAAAAACCAGAGTTTTCTGTCCAATACCCAAAAACCAGAATCCTCTCCTGTGAAACCAAACCAAACCAAATCCGTTTCCTTAGAAAAGCTGTACACGTTCAAAAAAAGATCGATCCAAATCCCTTGAAACCAACGTTCTGAACCCCAGAATTCCAATGCCTTGAAAGCCATCGTAGTTTGGCTCCACAAAAAAACTTATTTCCTCCCCTAACCGGGAGGAATATTTTTTTATACCCATCGGAGTGCGAAGAACATGACCCTGGAGAACAGTTCACCAATTCATCCCCTTGATGTAAGCCGGGAATTCCCTCATCCGGCTGCCATACCAACTGAACATTTCACCATCTGCCAATACAATTTTGGTATCAGGTAATTGATCAGATAATTCTCCTAAATCTCTCATTTTGAATGGATAAGGCTCAGAAGACAGAAGCAATACTTCAACTTCATTTAGCCGGATCTGCTCTATATCCACCTCCGGATACCTGTTGATCCCGGAGAATACATTTTCCAGGCCGGCCGCCTTCATCATATCATTGATGAACGTATCACCCCCTGCAGCCATATATGGATTCTTCCAGATCAGGTAAGCTGCCCGACGAACAGGTACTGCCAACTCAGTAAAATTCATTTCGATCTGCCGAACCAGTTCCAGGGCCTCCGCTTCTTTGCCCGTGATCATCCCCAGTTCCCTGATCATCTCCAATGCCCCGGTGATATTATGGATATCACTGGTCCAAACAGGGCAAAAGCTACTGATGGCCCCAACATCTTCCCTGGTATTCTCTTCTTTATTGGCGATAACCAGGTCCGGGTGAAGGCTCCTGATCCTGGCAATATCAAGTGTTTTTGTGCCACCTACCCTGGTTTTGGTTCTGAACCAGGCCTCCGGATGTACGCAGAATTTGGTGATACCCAGTACGTTATCTTCCAATCCCAGATCAAATAGCAATTCAGTTTGGGAGGGAACCACGGACACGATCCGTTTGGGGACGGTTTCCAGCTTCAGCTCTTTGCCAGTTTGATCCACGCTAATTTTCCACATATCACTAAGGTAAGCAGAATGCCCCTGGGCCTTATCGGATCACTTACGATTCATTTCCTATATTTGCCAACCAAAACCAAAAACAATCCATGGCTAAGAATAACATTACTGAACTGCTTGGTGACCAGGCGGAGTTTTTATTGAATCATACCTGTAAAACAGTAGATAAATCCACTTTGCATTTACCTTCTGCTGACCATGTAGATAAGATCTGGATCAACAGTAACAGGAGCAACCAGGTATTGAAGAATCTCCAGGCGCTTTTAGGTCACGGCCGTTTAGCCAACACGGGCTATTGTTCTATTTTCCCGGTTGACCAGGGAATTGAACACAGTGCAGGTTCAGCCTTCTCTCCCAACCCGATCTATTTTGATCCTGAAAACATTGTGAAACTGGCCATCGAAGGCGGTTGTAACGGTGTAGCTTCAACATATGGCGTGCTCGGAATCATGAGCCGCAAATACGCTCACAAGATCCCTTTCATTGTAAAGATCAATCATAACGAATTCCTCAGTCTTCCTAACAAGTACGACCAGACGATGTTTGGCACCATCAAAAGTGCATGGGATATGGGTGCTGTAGGTGTTGGTGCCACTGTTTACTGGGGTTCTGCAGAAAGTGCAAGGCAGCTTAAAGAAGTGGCTGAAGCATTTGAATATGCTCACCAGCTTGGCATGATGACCATCCTTTGGTGCTATACCCGTAACAACGGCTTCAAAGTAGATGGTGTAGATTATCATACTTCAGCTGACCTTACCGGCCAGGCCAACCACCTGGGTGTAACCTTACAGGCTGATATCATCAAACAAAAACTTCCTACCAACAATGGCGGTTACCTGGCTACCAAGCACGGTAAAACCAACAAATTGGTGTATGAGAAACTGACTTCGGACCACCCGATCGACCTTACCCGCTACCAGGTGTTGAATTGCTATAGTGGCAGGGTTGGTTTGATCAACTCAGGCGGTGAATCCAAAGGAAGTTCTGACCTGGCGGATTCAGTGGCAACAGCAGTGATCAACAAACGTGCAGGTGGTATGGGACTGATCCTCGGAAGGAAGGCCTTCCAGCGTCCGTTCGCAGAAGGTGTTGAGATACTGGAAGCTACCCAGGACGTATATCTCGACAATAGCATCACTATTGCCTAATTGCTGTATATTGCTTTATGGAGTTCAATCAGGAAGACTTCATTCCCGGCTCTGAAACAAATAAAGAAGAGCACTCTTCAAGCTGGTTCAGAAGGGTGAGAAAGGGCATTCTGACTTCTACATCTGAGAAGAAAGATACCCCGGAAGGACTTTGGATCAAATGTCCTCAGTGCAAATTCACCACTACTGTTCAGGATCTGAAAGAGAATCTCTATGTGTGTCCCCAGTGCACGTATCATCACAGGATAGGGAGTGAAGATTATTTCGATATATTATTCGATAACCAGGAATACGAGGAACTGTTCTCGCAGGTCAAATCTGTGGACTACCTTGGATTCCAGGACATGAAGCCCTACAAGAAAAGGCTGCAGGAAGCCTATGACAAAACAGGGCTTCATGATTCCATTTCGGTTGCAGCAGGAAAAGTGGGTGAAAAAGACCTGGTGATCTGTTGTATGGATTTCAATTTCATCGGAGGATCATTGGGTTCCGTAATGGGTGAGAAAATTTCCCGCGCCTGCGATTACTGCCTGAAGCACAAGATGCCCCTCATGATCATCAGCAAGAGTGGCGGTGCCAGGATGATGGAATCAGCGTTTTCATTGATGCAGCTTCCCAAAACACTTGGAAAAATATCCCTGCTTGCCGACGCCGGCATACCATATATATCACTTTGTACTGATCCTACCTATGGAGGTACTACAGCATCATTCGCCATGATGGGTGATATCAATATCGGGGAGCCCGGAGCCATGATCGGATTTGCAGGTCCCAGGGTGATCAAAGAAACCATCAAGAAAGACCTTCCTGAAGGCTTCCAGACTGCCGAATTTGTTATGGACCATGGATTTCTTGACCTTATTGCCAACAGGAAAGAACTGAAAGACACTATAGCAAGATTGCTTCAGCTGTTCGCAAACTAAACAGGGGCAACTCTTTTATACTATTCCCTTCATGGAGATCAGGAACCGTTCAGCTTATTTCGAATACCAGATCGATGATAAATACGATGCGGGTCTGGTATTGACCGGAACGGAAGTAAAAGCTTTACGTGGCGGGAAGGCCAGCTTCAATGATGCATACTGTTTATTTCATGGCGAAGAACTCTATGTAAGAAGCTTCCACATCTCCGAATATGAACTGGGGACTTACAATAACCACGATCCACTCAGGGAGCGTAAGCTGCTGCTCAATAAAAAAGAACTCAGGAAGATCCTGGCCAAGATCAAGGAAAAGGGATTCACGATCATTCCACTCAGGGTATTTTTTTCAGAATCGGGTAAAGCCAAGATGCAGATCGGGTTGGCAAGGGGTAAAAAGCTTCACGACAAAAGGGAAAGCATCAAGCAAAGAGAGGCCGACCGTGAACTCCGAAGAATGGGAAAGTAATTATTATATTTGATCACTATTTACTACCCATGAGATATTTCATCCTCTTCCTGTTGCTGATATTTTCCGGGCAGATCTTTGCGCAAAAAGTAGGCGGCAGCTGGTACGGCAAAGCCGAGATCATGATGGAAGGCCAGAGCCATAGCTATCTGACCGAACTCATTCTGAAGCAAAAGAAATCTAATGATGTGGAAGGCATCATGGGTTATTATTTCAAGAACCAATACCAGAGTTTCTTTGTCAAGGGCAAATACGATCCCAAAACCCGCCTTTTGCATATCAGGAATGTGCCGATCGTATTTTTCAGGTCCAATGAATCAAAACCATCCGTAAACTGCATCATGGATTTTGAAGCCACGTTATTGGTTTCAAAAGTCAAAAGCAACCTAAAAGGTTATTTCCTGCGTAATCCCAACTATAAATACACCTGTCCTGACCTCAATCTTCTTTTCACCCTGGACACCCAGGAGAAGACCGACAGTATATTGAAAGAAGCGGTTGCCGTTCAGCGGGTGTGGAGACCAAATCCTGATGAAGTGGTAATGACACCGGAGATCGTAACGGAAAAGAAACTCGCAGCACCTCCCCCGGAGATCGTGAAATTTGAAAAAAGAAAAGTGACGGTCACCAATGAGATCGTGGTGAAGTCTGACTCTCTTCGTGTAACATTCTATGATAATGGTGATGTTGACGGTGATACCATTTCAGTTTTCTACAACAAGGTTCCAATTTTGCAAAAGCAGGGATTATCTGTGCAGGGTGTTAATCTTTACATAAAGCTTGATCCCACTACCACCATTCATGATATCAGCATGTTCGCTGAAAACCTCGGCCGGATTCCACCTAATACAGCATTAATGATCATCCATGATGGCATTACCCGGCATGAAGTGTTCCTTACCAGCACCCTGGAAACCAATGGAACCGTAAGGATCCGGCGGCAATAATCTTTGTTGCAAGGCATAACAATTGATCATTTTCGACAGGCATAAGTTACCTTCGCGTATATGAGTTTACATCCTTCCCGGCTTGAGGTAATGCATTTTCTCGCGCAGAATATGGATTCTATAATCGAAGAATACCTCAAGAATATTGAAGAAAACTGGCAGCCTTCAGATGTACTGCCGGTCAGCTCTGATCCTACATTTTACGACCAGATCAAAGAACTACGTGAATCCTGCAAGGAATTGCCATACGATTACCTGGTTGTATTGGTTGGTGATATCATTACGGAAGAGGCCCTCCCTACTTACGAATCGTGGCTGATGGATGTGGAAGGTGTAAGCAAATTGGAACCGGAAGGATGGAGCAAATGGATGAGGATGTGGACCGCGGAAGAAAACAGGCATGGTGACGTACTGAACAAATATGTTTACCTGTCCGGAAGGATCAACATGCGCCAGATGGAGATCAGTACACAATATCTGATCGCAGACGGTATTGATATCGGCACAGCAAGAGATCCCTACAAAAACTTCGTGTATACTTCGTTCCAGGAACTGGCAACAAATATTTCTCACCGTCGCACAGCCACCCTGGCCAAGCAATATGGCAACAATCATCTTTCCAAGATCTGCGGTATCATTGCTGCAGACGAGATGAGGCATGCAAGGGCATACAAGAGTTTCATCAGCGAGATCTTCAAGGTGGACCCAAGTGAAATGATGCTGGCTTTCGAAGATATGATGCGCAAGAAAATAGTAATGCCTGCCCATTTCATCCGCCAGCAGGGCGAAAAGATCGGGAACGCTTTCAGCTATTTCAGTGATGCCGCACAGCGACTGGGTGTTTATACCACAGTTGATTATACTGACATTATGCAGGGGCTTATCGACGATTGGAAGATCGGCGATCTGACCGGGTTGACAGACAAAGCTGAAAAGGCCAGGGATTATCTCATGACCCTGCCTGCAAGATTCCGTAAAGTAGCAGAACGTACAGCCATCGAAGTTCCCCTCGATTACAAGTTTAACTGGATCAATGGATAGGAAGATTGTCTAATTAACTAATTAGCTAATTAGACAATTAGTTAATTAGCTAATCTCAAAACAGCTCGCCCTGGATATCGATCTCCTCAGGCTTATGCACCCATTCAAATTCTGTTGATTTGGAAAAGTCGGCCAGTTTATTGCCCACGGCTTTCCAACCCATCACTTCTACGAAATTATTGATCTTGACCTTGGTTGATCTTTGCTGGGTGCCCCGGCCGGATTTTACCAGCACTACAGGTTCCTGGTGACTGGTCACTGCTTCCAGGTAATTGTCAGCACCCTCTTTGATAAAGTAGAACTTGTTGTTCAACGTCTGTGTCTCGATCTTAAAACGCTTCACATTGAACTGAAGTTTTTCATTATCGTAATAGATCGCTGTGATCACCTTATCCGGATTGAATTTTTCAATCTCGATCACTTTCTCGGGATCGAAACGCTGGGTAAGTTCGGTATCCGTGATCTCGTAATGACCATCGTGATAAATTACAATCAACCGGTCTTCAGGCTGGAATGATCCAAGGTATTCACCTTTGGTTTCGGTATTGAGCCTTCCGAAAGTATCGTCGAACCAGAGTTTGCGGCCGCTTAATGTGGACTTTCCTTTTTCTTTCAGCTTGATGCTCTTGATCGGATATTTGGTCACCTGGTTACCCATGGAGTTACGACCCTTGATCTCCAAAGCTTCGAAATAAAAATCAAGTGCTTTATTACGGGCTGCACAATTGGGGCTTAAAAGGATAGTTACCACTTCAGCTTCACCGTTTGGATTGGCGGTGAAATAATTCACTTTACTCCTGTCTGCACCTTTGGTAAGGTCATATTCTTTATCGCGGGTTATCCCTGTAACATTGAATCGTTTGGCAAATGAGATCCCTGTTTCACCGTCTGTATAGATCATGTTATAGGTCATACGTTCATCATTCTTCTGGAATACTGCAATGTGAATGATGTCTTTACCTATATAGACCTTCTCCCCTATTTTCACCACTTTCATGATCCCGCGCCTGGTGAAAACAATGATATCGTCCAGGTCAGTGCATTCCGCCACCAGTTCATCTTTCTTTAGGCCTGAACCTATGAAACCTTCCGCCCTGTTGACATAGAGTTTGGTATTGGCAATCGCAACCTGCCTGGCCTGGATCACATCAAATGGCCTGATCTCGGTCTTTCTCTCCCTGCCCTTCCCGTATTTACGTAAGAGCTCTTCAAAATAGGCCACAGCATAATCCACCAGGTTCTTAAGGTGGTGCTTGGTTTCTTTGATCTCATTTTCCAATCCACGGATCTGCTCGTTCAGGGCATCAATATCCAGTTTGTAAATTCTACGTACAGGCTTCTCCGTTAGTTTGAGGATATCCTCCCTGCTGATCTCCCTTTTCAGTTTTTTCAGGAATGGCTGGAAAGCAATGGCAATGGCCTCAATTACCTTATCCCAGGTATTATGTTTTTTCTCCAGCTCCTTATATATCTTTTCTTCAAAGAATATCTTCTCAAGAGAGGTATAATGCCATTTTTCCTGTAATTCGCCCAGCTTGATTTCCAGTTCTTTTTTCAGCAGGTCGCGGGTATTATCGGTAGCAGTGGCAAGCAGTTCCTGAACACTCAGAAACCGGGGTTTCTGGTCTACAATAACACAGGCATTGGGTGAAATACTAATTTCACAATCCGTAAAAGCATAGAGGGCATCAATGGTGATATCCGGTGAAATACCGGGTGCCAGATCAACCTGAACCTCTACATCTGCAGCGGTATTATCAGTAACCTTTTTTATTTTGATTTTGCCCTGATCATTTGCTTTTATGATGGAGTCGATCAGTCCGGAGGTGGTTATGCCATATGGAACACTCTTGATAAGCAGGGTTTTTTTGTCAAATTCTTCTATGATAGCTCGAACCCTTACCTTTCCTCCTCTTTTTCCATCATTATAATTGGTAACATCCACCATGCCTCCTGTTTGAAAATCAGGGAAGATTTCAAACTTCCTGCCTTTGAGGTATTTAATGGAGGCATCAATCAATTCGCAGAAATTATGGGGTAAAATCTTCGTTGATAAACCAACTGCAATGCCTTCAGCACCCTGGGCCAATAGCAAGGGAAATTTCATGGGCAGTACTACCGGCTCATTTTTCCGGCCATCGTAACTCAATTGCCATTC
>DATGXN010000140.1:0-3529 GCA_035298945.1 Chitinophagaceae bacterium
AAAACTATTTGCGAATTGATAAATTCCGGATTCCGGATTACGGATTCCGAATTCATTAAAAGAATCCGCAATACGGAATTCGCAATCCGGAATTGAAATGAAACTACCAACGGAGCTCATACAATCATTGCACGGCATAACAGGATTCGATGAATCCCAGTTCCGTCATGCACATGATGAAGTGCCGCCGGTCTCTATACGATTGAATACGGAGAAGTTGAAAGATCCCGGTATTTTAGAGCAGGGTGGGCTCAAACTTAAAGCTCCAATTCCCTGGACCCGGTCGGGCTTTTACCTGGAAGAACGGCCCATATTTACATTGGATCCGGCACTGCATGCAGGAGCTTATTATGTGCAGGAAGCCTCCAGTATGTTCTTGGAATATTTGTTAGACAAAGTATTGGCAGATGGGTCGGGTTTAAAAGCCTTGGACCTCTGTGCTGCACCCGGGGGAAAAACAACCCTGCTGGCCGGCATGAAGAATTTCAAACTGGTATTGGCCAATGAGATCATCAGAACCCGCGTGAATATCCTTTATGAGAATGTGGTGAAATGGGGTGACCCGAAAATATTCATCAGTAATAATGATCCGGCGCATTTCGCAGGACTGCCGGGTTATTTCGATGTGCTGATGACAGACGCACCCTGCAGCGGAAGCGGTTTATTCAGGAAAGATAAAGATGCATTGGACGAGTGGTCAGTGGCTAATGTGCAACACTGTGCGGAGCGACAAAAAAGAATTCTTGCTGATGCATTACCTGCATTAAAACAGGATGGCATCCTGGTTTATTCCACCTGTTCTTATTCTAAAGAGGAAGATGAAGACATTATGGACTTCCTCATGGCCCATGCCGCTCTGGAACCGATCGATATCGATGTTCCGGAAAACTGGGGCATTGTAAAAACATTTGGATCCAAAGGCGGATGCGGATATCGTTTCTTCCCCGGTAAAGCGATAGGTGAGGGGTTCTTTATTTCCTGTTTCCGATTAAAGGAATCCGTTGTAGGTGAAGCGGTATCGGGAAGAAAAAAAACAACACGAAATGTTAAAGCTTCTGTGCCTGCCAACTGGCTTCGGCAGGATGTTGACTTAGAAACAATACTGGCAGGAGAAGAGATCTACTGCATTCCTATGGAACTAGTGGAAGATCATCTCTCATTGAGGGAGGTTTTGAATGTGAGGAAGTCGGGCGTCAAAGCCGGTTCCATGGGGCGCAATGAGTTTATTCCCGATCACGAGCTGATCCTGAGTTATTTAGTATCGGGGGAGGCACCCAGGATGAATATGGATAAGAGCAAAGCGCTGCAATATCTGCGAAAACAGGTGTTTGAACCCGGAGCAAGGGAGAAAGGCTGGTATATAGCCAGTTATGAAGGCCTTGCGATGGGGCTTGTTAAACATTTGGGCAACCGGTTGAATAATTATTATCCTGCATCTTGGCGTATTTTAATGTCTTAATTTAGAGGCTTGACTATGAAACAAGGAATTCTACTTCTGTTTTTACTGGTAGGCTTAAAGCTGAATGCGCAAAACCTGATCGCCCAACAGGAAGGTGCCAAAACCTACCTGAATCATACTGTGGCAGCCAAGGAGAACTGGTATAGTATAGGAAGGATGTATAACATCAGTCCAAGGGAGATCGCGCCTTTCAATGGCACTACCATGGAGAAGCCCCTGGCTATTGGGCAGAAGTTGAAAATTCCGCTCACGTCGGTTAACCTCGCTCAAACAGGACAACCTGCTCCGGATGAAGTATTCGTGCCTCTTTATCATACGGTAAAGCCCCAGGAAGGACTCTACAGGATCGGGCAGAATTATAACAAAGTACCTGTAGACCAGCTCAAAGCCTGGAATAAATTAAAAACCGATCAGACCCCGATAGGTAGTAACCTGATCATTGGTTATCTGCGTGTAAAGAGAGACCTCTCTCCGCTGGCCAATGTAGGGGTGACCAATGTGCAGAACCAGGCGGTGGCAAAAACCGCTGCTCCGCCAACAGAGGCACCTAAAACTACCACGGCACAAGCTCCGGTAAAAGATACACAGTCCCAACCCGTCAATAATCCCACGGCTAATGTGCCTGTGAAAAAAGAAACTACGCCTCCGGCGACAGCACCAAAAACTGAACCTGCGGTGTCGAAGCCTATTACCAGCACATCCGTGGCTGAAGGTGCATTTGGAGGATTATTCCTGGAGCAGTCCAAGGGAAATCCTGCCAACACGATCACGGGTCAGGCTGCCAGTTTCAAAAGTACCAGCGGCTGGAAAGACGGCAAGTATTATGTGTTGATGAATAAAGTGAGTCCGGGTACTATAGTGAAGATCACAGTTCCTGCCAGCAATAAAACGGTTTACGCGAAAGTCCTCGGTGAGATCCCCGCCGGAAAAGAAAACGAAGGGCTGCTGGTCAGGGTGAGCAATGCGGCATTGGCGCAGTTGGCGGTAGCGGAAGGAAGGTTTGATGTGCAACTGCAATATTAGAAAATGTCTTATTTAGATAGGAAGATAGATAGATAGGGAAATAGGAAGCCTTTCTATCAGAAGATCATAATAAGAATGCTTCCTATTTTCCTATCTCCTTATCTCTCTATCTAAAATCGCGCGCCTCTCACAAAATCATCGCACGCCATTTTTTTCTTCCCTTCTGCCTGCACGGTTTTCGGGTATATATATCCGTTAGTACAGGCAAACCTTAGCTTACCGCCTTCAATGCTGAATGATCCCGGAGTATCGTTATGAGATCTGATCTCTTTTTCTGACTCGAAGATCTTGAAGTTCTTATCTTGTAAAGTGGTAAATGCAGCAGGGTAGGGTGATAACCCGCGGATCAGGTTGTAGATCGACTCGGCATCTTTGGTCCAGTCAATACGACAGGTATCCGTAAATATTTTGGGAGCATGCTTCGGTTCGGTATTAATGGAAGATTGGGGTGTCTCATGCAATCCTCCCTCAGCTAACTTCTTCACTGTGTCTACTAACAGTCCTGCACCCACCAGCTTCATCCGGTCGTGCAATTCCCCGGCCGTTTCGTTATCCCCTATGGGCATTATTTCCTGCAATAAAATATTCCCCTTGTCTATCTCGTGCACCAATTTGAAGGTGGTCACACCGGTTTGTTTTTCTCCATTGATAATGGCCCAGTTGATGGGCGCTGCACCACGATAATCAGGCAGTAACGACCCGTGCAGGTTGATGGTGCCCATGGGGGGCATATTCCACACCAGTTCCGGCAACATCCGGAAGGCGACCACCAGTTGAAGGTCTGCTTTCAATGCGCGCAGTTCTTCCAGGAAAGCAGGATTCTTAAGCTTTTCTGGTTGTAGTACATGCAATCCTTGGGAAACTGCATATTCTTTCACTGCACTTTGCGTGAGTTTCATGCCACGGCCAGCAGGTTTATCAGGCGCTGTGATCACGCCCACAATATTACATCCGGCATCTACCAGTGCTTCAAGACTTGCTTTAGCAAATTCAGGCGTACCCAGGAAAACGATCCGTATTGAACGAAAATCCATAATTAAATTAATC
>DATGXN010000141.1:0-11581 GCA_035298945.1 Chitinophagaceae bacterium
TCCTCAGATCCAGATCCTGTAAACCACTTGTTGCCATTGAAATCTGCAAACCTACACAATGTCCCGTACAAAATTTGTATAATTGCCAATTCAAAAAACAGATTGCAACCATCATTTCAGATACGAACAACAGAATCCGGAGCACTGCAGTACGATCAGTGTTCATTGATCATTGATGCAGGAGAAAGGCATTTCAGTTTTGCAGTATTATCCCATGAGAGTAACGAGTTTGTTGCCCTGGAATATTATCAGTTCAGTGCAAAACATAAAGAAGATGAACTGAAAGAATTAATTTCTTCACATACCCTGCTTCAACTGGATTATAAAGACATCAGCATATTTTATAATAGTGCAAGCGGACTGCTTATTCCGGAGAGGTTCTACGATGCTGAAGCCAGTGACAGGATGCTGGAATTAGTGACCGGAGATATACATTCATCCATGCCATTTTTTGATGAGGTACCGGAATTGAATCTTCGGAACATGTATACCGTGCCTGCTTACCTGCATGAGATAATGACCGGACAATTTCCGCAGGCGAATTATGAGCACCTGCATTCCGGCCTCTTGAAAAAGAACAGCATCCTCTCCAGGAAAGAAGACCGGATTGAAGTTGTATTCTATCCTGAACAGATCATCATCTCCATGTGGCTGAACGATAAGCTGCAGATCCTGCAGTGCTATGTATATGAAACGCCAGACGATATCACCTGGTACCTGCTGGATATTTGCCGTCAATGGAATGTGGATCCATCCGTATTGCCGGTAAAGGTGAGCGGATTGGTAGAGAAGTACTCTGCATTATACGCGGGCATAGATAAATATTTCCAGTTGGTGGAAACAGAAGAAAGACCCGAAGCATTCAACTACGACATTGCTTTTGACCGTTATCCCGCACATTTCTTTTCACCATTGTTTTCACTTGGCTTATGCGTATCATAGGAGGAGAATGGGGAGGGCGAAGGATCAGTCCGCCTGCAAAAATGCCTCATACCAGGCCAACAACAGATATTGCCAAAGAAGGCCTGTTCAACATCATAGAAAATAATCTTGACCTTACCGAATGCCTGACCCTGGACCTGTTTGGAGGTACAGGCAGTATAAGTTATGAACTCGCATCGCGTGGAGCCAAAGAACTCACGATTGTTGAAAAAGACAGTGCCATGTATGAGTTCATAAAAAAAACTGCGGCAACGCTGGGCATGACCCATGCAAAAATTCTTAAGATGGATGTTTTCAGATTCATGGAGCAGACCAGTGAGAAATTTGACCTGATCTTTGCCGGACCTCCCTATGCACTTGCCAATATTGACGACCTTCCCCGTTATGTATTCAAGTATGAATTACTTAAACCCAATGGCTGGTTCGTACTTGAACACACTCCGCGCAATAGCTACAAGAATTTTGATGGTTACCGGACCGAAAGAAACTATGGAACAACCATATTCTCCATATTTATCAATAAAGTTGAATGAAGGCTTTATTCATTACAGGGATAGGAACAGGGGTTGGTAAAACCATCTGGAGTGCAATTGTTACTGAAGCCCTGCATGCCGATTACTGGAAGCCTGTGCAAGCTGGCTTTGAAGATGGAACGGATAGTTTGATGGTTTCCTCTCTGATCTCGAATGCTGATACAAGAATTCATCCAGAACTATACAAGCTTAAGTTACCCGCGTCACCACATCTATCCGCAAGGGAGGAAAACCTGCAGATCGACCTGGAAAAGATCAGGCTGGGTTACGAGAACCTGGATTCAGCAAATAATATTTGTGTGATCGAAGGAGCGGGAGGACTGATGGTGCCTCTCAATGACAGGGAGTTTGTGATCGACCTGGTAAAAGCACTGGGTGCCACCGTGCTCCTGGTCAGTCGCAATTATCTGGGCAGCATTAATCATTCGCTGTTGACAGCCCGGGTTCTTGAACAACATAAAATTCCGGTGGCAGGTTGGTTGTTCAATGACAGATTCATGGATTATGAAAATGAACTGGTGGGCTGGACAGGGATCCCGAACCTGGGATCCATCCCGTATACCGATCATGTCAGTAAGGAATTTGTAAAAGAGCAGGCCCTTACACTGGAACCAGTATTAAGAAAGATCTTATGATCAAATCAGAACTGAGGAAAACACTGTTGTCGGCGCGAATGGATATCGATCATGCCAAAATGGAGAAGTTCCAGGACATGATCCTGATCAATTTTCAACAACTTTCACTTCCTTATTTGCAATATCTTCATACCTATCAGCCCATTGAAGGCCGGCATGAACCAGATCCGGAGCCGCTGGTGAGAATCTCTGAGTTCCGGAATCCCGGATTGCAGATCGTGGTCCCCAAGTTGACAGGCGTGAATGATATGTTACATATACTGGTGAATGAACATACGATGTGGCGAAAGAATTCATTCGGTATCCCTGAACCCGAAGAAGGTGAATCTGTGGATGAGGAAAAAATGGACCTGGTATTTGTTCCTATGCTGGGCTGCGATAAAAAAGGAAACCGGATCGGTTATGGCAAAGGGTATTACGACAGGTTCCTGGTCCAGTGCCGGGAAGATGTGCTGAAGATCGGGCTTTGTTTCCTTGAACCCCTTGAAAGCATAGACGATGTTGATCCATGGGATATTCCACTGGATATTTGTATCACACCTCAAAGGGTTTATGAATTTTAATAATTTCTTTCTTCGTTCTTTCAGGATACTGCTTTTCCCTTTTGCACTCTTATACGGTATCGTGCTCAAGGTGAGAAATTACCTCTATGATCGAGAAGTGCTTAAATCAACACAATTCAATCTTCCTATCATCAGTGTGGGCAACCTGAGTGTGGGTGGTACCGGTAAATCTCCCATGGTGGATTACCTGGCAGGTATGCTCAAATCACAATACAAACTGGGCACTATCAGCAGGGGATATAAGCGAAGAACTAAAGGTTACCTGCTGGCAGGCAATGAAACCACGGCCGTTGAGATCGGTGACGAGCCTATGCAATTCCATTTGCGCCATCCGGAGATCGCTGTGGCGGTTGGAGAAGAAAGAATAGTGGCGGTGCCCCAGTTGTTGTACGACAGGCCTGAAACCCAGGTGATCATTCTGGACGATGCATTTCAACACAGAGCTATTACACCAGGGTTTAACATTCTGCTTACTGATTGCAATAATCTTTACACAAGGGATTTCTATCTGCCTACCGGGGACCTGCGCGATAATATTTCAAGTGCCAGAAGGGCGGATATCATTATCGTTACAAAATGTGACCCCGCACTTACAGAGAATCAGCGGGATGAGATGATCAAAGAGATCGATCCGCTGCCAGGCCAGCACCTGTTTTTCAGTTCGATCAGTTATGGACGCCTTTATCATATCATCCACCAATCGCCCCGGGAGTTGATGAAAGATGTTGAAGTATTACTGGTTTGCGGAATTGCTAACCCGGCGCCATTGACCGCTTATATTGAGGAAAATACCAGTTCTTACGATGCCATGTTCTTCAGTGACCATCATATTTTCAGCTACGATGATCTCAATGAAATCCGCAAAAGATTTGACTCCATTGAATTGCAGGATAAACTGATCGTCACCACGGAAAAAGATGCTGTCCGCCTAGTCAAATACAGGCAGGAACTGAGAGATCTTCCATTTTATGTACTACCCATTTCTGTTAAGTTCCTTTTCAATGCAGAACATGAGTTTCGCTTATTAATCAGTAATTTCATTAAGAACTTCGGCAAATAAAATTGAATACGATGGGGAGAAAGGAGAATAAAGCAAGAAAGGAGAAGAAAGCTTCAGCAAAGCCATCAGCAAAAACCTATACCGGCACTTTGGATATTACAAGATCCGGAATGGGTTTTGTGATCGTGGAGAACATGCAAAAAGACATCCTGGTGAGACCTTCGGATCTGAACAGGGCGTTTCATGGTGATAAGGTGAGGGTGAAGATCACCCGTGAAAGAGGTAATCGTTCTGAGGGTGAAGTGCTGGAAGTGCTTGAAAGAAAGCAGACAGAGTTTATAGGAACCATTGAGGTGAACAAAGACTTTGCATTCTTCATTGCAGACTCGGCCAAAAAGATCCCGGATTTTTATATACCTACTTCAGGGTTCAATCATGCCAAAGATGGCGACCGTGTGGTGGTTAAAATGGTGGGATGGGGTAAAGATGACAAGAATCCCAAAGGCACGGTGATCAGTGTGTTGAATGATAAGGATACCAACGACATGGCCATGAAGGAACTGCTGGTGGAGAATGGTTTTCCGCTGGTGTTCTCAGATGATGCCATGGAACAGGCTCTCAGGCAGCCGGATGTTATTGGTGAAGAAGAAATAAAAGCGCGTAAGGATATGCGTGAGATCCTCACATTCACCATCGATCCGGTTGATGCACGGGATTTTGATGATGCCATCAGTTTCAGGAAACTGAAAACTGGTGTTTATGAAATAGGAGTGCATATTGCGGATGTAAGCCATTACCTGGAGGAGGAATCAGTGCTTGACCAGGAAGCCTATGAACGGGCAACTTCCGTGTATTTGCCAGACAGGGTCTTGCCAATGCTACCTGAGCGTATTTCCAATGAACTCTGTTCCCTCAGGCCTCACGAAGATAAACTCACCTTCTCCTGCATATTCCAGATCAATCAGAAAGGAGAAGTAAAAAATTACTGGATCGGCAGAACTGTGATCCACTCCAATCATCGTTTTACCTATGAAGATGTACAGGAGATCATTGATTCAGGTAAAGGGCTTTATCACGACGAGATCCTGTTACTCAACGGACTTGCTCAGCAGTTCAGGAAACAAAGATTCAAATCCGGCGCGATCAATTTTTCTTCACAGGAAGTGAGGTTCAAACTGGATGAAGACGGGAAGCCCATTGGGATCGTTGTAAAAGAAAGCAAGGAGTCTCACCAGTTGATCGAGGAGTTCATGCTTCTCGCCAACAGGACGGTAGCCGAAAATGTTTCAAAATACAAAGTCAATAAGAAAGTAGTACCCTTCCCATACCGTGTGCATGATCAACCTGATGAAGAAAAGCTGACCCCATTTGTTGCGTTTGCAAGAAAATATGGACATCATTTTGACATCAGCAGCCCCCGGGGCATCGCCTCATCTTTTAATGAAATGCTGGTGAAAGCCCATGGCAAGCCGGAACAGCATGTATTGGAGCAGCTGGGTATCAGAACCATGGCCAAAGCCATTTATACAACCGATAATATCGGACATTATGGACTTGCTTTTGAACATTACTGTCATTTCACTTCTCCCATCAGGCGATATCCCGATATCCTGGTCCACAGGATCATGGCAGAATGCCTTGCGGGCAGCCCCAGGGTGGACAAGAAACTGGAAGAGAAATGCCGTCACAGCAGTGAACGGGAGAGGGCTGCCATGGAAGCAGAACGAGCTTCTAACAAGTACAAGCAGGTTGAATTCATGAAACAATTCCTGGGTGAGGAGTTTGATGCAGTGATCAGTGGTGTGGCCAGTTTCGGATTCTGGGCTGAAACCATTGAACATAAATGCGAAGGGCTTGTTAGTGTGCAGAGCCTATTGGATTATGACGACTTCAGGCATGTTGATACTGAATACGCTTTGGTAGGACGAAGAAGCGGACGCAGTTTCAGGATGGGAGATAAGGTGAGGGTCAAGCTGATCGCAGCCAATCAATCAAAACGCCAGCTGGACTATGAATGGGTATTGAACGTGGATGATGTGGAAGAGTCAGATGGTAAGGAACGCAAATCAAAGAAATCCAAAGGGAAAAAATAAATCCTTATTTTTCCGTTTTAAGATCCTGACAAATAGCGCATGTTTCAATTCGAGGAGTTACAACAGCAATTTGATAAGCATTTTTCGCATAGGCATTTCCCGGCCGCACCTGCAAGTTTATACGATCCCTGTGAATATTTCCTGGGCCTGGGAGGTAAGCGCATACGCCCCGTTCTCTGCCTGATGGGCAATGAATTATTTGATGATATTTTACCCGACGCTTTTCACGTGGCTTCAGCGGTGGAGCTCTTCCATAATTTTACACTGATACACGATGATATCATGGATAAAGCTCCCTTACGCAGGGGCAAACCAACGGTACACGCACTGCACGGGGAACCCACCGCGTTGCTCAGTGGTGATGTGATGCTGGTAGTGGCATATGAGGAGCTCAATAAAGTCGGCAGTACACATACCAGGGATATCATCAGCATTTTCAACAGAACGGCCAAAGAGGTTTGTGAGGGTCAGCAGCTTGATATGGATTTTGAACAGGTAGGCACCCTATCCCTGGACCAATACCTGCACATGATCAGTCTCAAAACTTCCGTACTGCTTGCGGCCAGCCTGAGAATGGGAGCCATTCTGGGCGGGGCAGGAGAGGGCAACCAGCAACTATTGTACGAATTCGGCCGGAAACTCGGTATAGCATTCCAGATCCAGGACGATTACCTGGATGCATTTGGAGATCCGGAAAAATTTGGCAAGCAGGTTGGAGGAGATATCATTGCCAATAAGAAAACTTTCCTGATGATCTACGCGCTTGAAGCGGCGTCTGAATCGGGACGTAGGGAGCTCAGGCAATTGATGGCAGAAAATCCTCCGGATAAAGTGGAGAAAGTACTCGCCATCTTCAGGGATTGCGGTATTGAAGAATGGGCCCGTTCGCTGAAAGACCAGTATCTGAATGAAGCTTTTGAACACCTGGAAGATATCGCCGTTTGGAGTGTAAGAAAAGAACCACTGAAAAGACTTGCACATTATCTTGTACAAAGGGATAAATAATCCATCATCACACCATGCAACAAACATCTAATTCTGTTTTCAGGAAAAAATCATTGACGGCCATTATTAATGATGCAGAAAAAGGACTTGGGGAAGACCTGCATGGCCATTCGATGAAAAAGGTACTGGGGGTAAAGGATCTCACATTTATGGGAGTGGCAGCAGTGATCGGTGCCGGTATATTTTCAACCATCGGGGCCGCTGCCTTTAATGGTGGGCCCGGTGTCATCTTCCTTTTTCTTATTACAGCTGTAACCTGCGGGTTCACAGCATTATGTTATGCTGAATTTGCCTCCAGGGTGCCAGTATCCGGCAGTGCATATACTTATTCCTATGTCACTTTCGGTGAAATGATCGCATGGATCATAGGCTGGGCGCTTATCCTTGAATATGCGATTGGAAATATAGTTGTTGCTATTTCATGGAGTGCTTATTTCAATAATATCCTGAAGGCAGTGGGCATCCACCTGCCTGATTGGCTTGCTACGGGTTATCAAACGGCTCTCTACGCTTACAAAGCTGCCCTGGCAGAAGGTAAGTCCCTGGAAGGTCTGGTCTATACTGATGCACCTATGATAGCAGGGTTCAAATTCATCATCAATCTGCCTGCATTTATCATAGTTGTGCTTGTAACGATGTTGGCTTATATCGGTATCCACGAAAGTAAGCGCTCTGCCAATTTTATGGTGATGCTGAAGATCGTTGTGTTGGCTCTTGTGGCGGTGATCGGATTCTGGTATATTTTCTCAAACGGTACTACAGAAAATTGGACACCTTTTCTGCCAAATGGTATCAGCGGTGTATTGAAAGGAGTTTCTGCGGTGTTCTTTGCCTACATTGGTTTCGATGCCATTTCAACAACTGCTGAAGAATGCTCCAACCCGCAGCGTGACCTTCCCCGGGGCATGATCTATTCGCTGATCATATGTACTTTCATTTATGTGATCATAGCCCTGGTGATAACAGGCATGGTCAACTATTCTGAATTTGAAGGCATAACAGATCCCCTGGCCTATGTTTTTGAAAAGATCAACATGCAGAAGGTTGGTTTTGTGATATCCATAAGTGCTGTTGTTGCCGCTACCAGTGTATTGCTGGTATTTCAGTTGGGGCAACCCAGGATATGGATGGCCATGAGTCGTGATGGCCTTCTTCCCCCTTCATTTGGCAAGATCAGTCCAAAGTTCAGAACACCAGGATTCTCCACTATCGTTTCGGGGATATTAGTAGGCGGATTGGTGTTGTTTGTTGATGATAAATTGATGACCGACCTGACCAGTATAGGAACCCTGTTTGCGTTTGCGCTGGTTAGTGGTGGGGTATTGCTGTTACCCTTCAGGAAGAAAGAAAACGGTAAATTCCAGTTGCCTTATATCAACAGTAAATGGATCATACCTGTACTGTATATCATCTTCCTTGTATTCACCTTCGACAGACTGAAAAACGGATTGACACATCTCGATAACGAATCTTACCAGGAAGTGCTGTTCATCATCTTCATCATCATGTCCGGCATCATTGCAGTGTTGAGTTTTCTGCGGAATTTCTCGCTGATCCCCGTTCTGGGTGTGCTTTGTTGTCTATACCTGATGATCGAGATCCCGGCAAAGAGCTGGCTTGTATTTTTTGGATGGATGACATTGGGACTGACCATTTATTATTTTTACGGTTATAAGAAAAGCAAGCTTGCAGTAAACAAAACCTCATGAAATTTCAGCAGGGTGATAAGGTGATCCTGATCCATTCAGGAGAGGAGGCAGAGATTGTGGAATTCATCAATAAGGATATGGCACTGGTTGATGTGGCCGGCGTACGTTTCCCGGTTTATCTTGACCAGATCGATTTTCCTTATTTCCAGAGATTCACGGCGAAGCCCGAGGTCAAACCAAAGAAAAAATTGTTCATTGATGAGGTAAGGAAAGAAAAAATTTCCCGCACTGCAGCTTATAAAGTAAGCGAAGGGGTATGGCTTTCCTTCCTGCCTGTATTTGATAAAGATGTTTTTGACGATGATGTGGTGGAGTATTTCAGGTTATACCTGGTCAACCAGACCAGCCATCATTTCAAATTTTCCTACTGGCTGAGGTTGGCAGGTCATGTGGATTTTGAATTGAAAAATGAGATCCTGCCTTTATCCGATTTCTATCTCCACGATGTGCAGTTCGAAACATTAAATGACGCGCCCCGGTTTGATTTCGAATTTTCATTGAATATTCCGGATAAGAAAAAGGCCGAACATTTTGAAGCCAACCTGAAGCTCAAACCCAAACAGGTTTTTTTGAAGATCGAAGAGATCCGGATGAAACAGGAAGCAAGTTTTGCTTACCAGCTTTTTGAAAAATATCCTGACCGTGCCGAAGAGGAAAAAACAGACCTCAGTAAACTCGCCAATGCGGGTTACAAGATCTATGAGGGTGGGAGATTACATAGGCAGCATCTGGAGCCCGCCAGGTCAGTGATCGACCTGCATATTGAAAAACTTACAGACAACTGGAGGAATATCAACAAGAGTGATATGCTCGAACTACAGCTGAAGACTTTTGAGAAATTCTATGAGTTGGCTTTACTTCACCATCTCAAACAGATGATCGTGATCCATGGTGTGGGTACCGGTCGTTTGCGCGAAGAGATACACGAGATATTAAGGTTGAAGAAAGATGTCAAATCTTTCGTCAACCAGTTCCATCCCTTATATGGATTCGGTGCTACCGAGATCTATTTTTCATAAAAAAACCTGCAAACACTGTAAGCCGGATCCTGTACTCCGAAGAGTGGTTATCATTTATCTGTCTTGCAAGTTACCCTGCAAGATCGATCTGCCTACCCTGTAACGTTCCCTTTCGGGATCGGGCGAGCCACCCTCACCGTTACTATACATGGCATTTCAGCACTTAAGGTTTACCCCCTGGTCGTGTCACCACGAGCAGTCGTGGGCTCTTACCCCACGTTTTCACCTTTACTTTCGAAGTCCTTACCGCAGGTTGCAGGTTCCAGGTTGCAGGTTGCAATAGATAATACTGCAACCTGCAACCTGTAACCTGCAGCCTGCGAAAGGCACTTCGAATAGCAGTAATTCTCTGTGGCACTCTCTGTCCTTCAGGTTGCCCCCAAGGCCCGGCTATTCACCGGTAAGCCGCTCTATGCTGTCCAGACTTTCCTCATCCCCTTTGCAAGGGAAGCGATAACCCGTGTTTGCAGGTTCATGAAATTAAAACAAAAAAACCGGCGATGATAACGCCGGTTCTCCAAAAACAAACCAACTGACTGATTATTTTGCGCTGTTCATTGTGAACTGTGCGGCCTGATCATTCATCATGTTCTGATGAATTTCGAGATCCGCCTTGCCGAAGCTGTCCTGGCCTGGCATGTTGATGTTCTCAGCATTGAACAGGGTAGTGATCTGGTCGTCTGCATTTACTGAAGTCCATGAACCTTTAATACCTACATTTTCGGCAGTGAAGATGTCATTGATGTCAGTGTCTGCGTTTGCTGCGAATGTTCTGCTGATATGCTCTGCAGCGAAATTGGCACTCAGGGCTTCATCTGCATCAACAGCTGAAAAGCTGCTTACAGATGTTTCACCTTTGAAAATCCAATTGATCTCTGCGTCAGCAGCAGCGAATAACTTCGCAAATCTGTTGATCTTGCTTTCCCTGAGTGATTTGTACAGATTCCTGTTCATCTCACTGTCGGCTTTCTTCACCATCTCTGAAGATGGAAGAATCAGGCTGACATTTTTCGGGAAATCAACTGCTTTACTTGTTTTGCAACAAGTGTCTCCATTTTTAATACCTGCAATAAGGGAGACTGGTGTCAAGGCTATTACAGCCAACATCAGAACTGAGGCAATTAATTTTGTGGATACGTTCTGAAGTAATTTCCAACTTGTCTGTTTAAGTGTTCCTGCCTTTGGAGTCACTTGATTCATCTTTTGTTTCATTTGTTTTTCTATTGTTCTTATCTGACTAGCTAATACGTTTCAAAGTTACATCCGATTCTACTACTATGCAATACCTATTACTATGTTTGGTTAGGAATCAGGATAAATGGTCGTTTTTCTCTTTATATAACGGGCATTCCTGATTTCTAGTGCCCTTAAACTGGTCGCAGTCGTTTGGAATGGTGCCGCAAAGATAGTCCAAATTCTGATAACTGCAAACACTCAAGGTTAAGGAAAATTAAAAATTATTCAAAATAGGGCCCCAAGTTTATTCCAAATCGCTATAATGAAGGCTTTTAAGGCTGTATTTTAAATATTATTCAAAGACCTACAAGTCCGATTGACTATACTATATGAGACGCCGTTTCGGGCTTTTTGTTACTAAAGCTTTGTTAAGTATGGATATGACGTGATAGCCGATGTTAAAGGAGGATGAACGGGGTATAGGCATGAAAACGCCAGCCTCTGAAGAGACAAAAAGAAGATCCTTGCGGATATTTAACGATATCCGTTCAAAACGAAGGAGTTAGGCGATCCTTAGATCAGGTCGAGGGCCTTTACCAGGGTAGTAACCAGTGGAACCGTAGTCAGGGAAGTCATGGAAGGGAGGAACAGGTAAACACCTATGCAAAGGGCGATAGAAGCGAAAAACATCAGCCAGTAAATACCTCTTGATTTGGATTCCATGAATAAATTTTTTGCGAATATAATGGCTTCCTTCTGAATTCAGAAGAAAACCAATATAATGTGTACCATTTACACTAGCTTACTATATTTTTATAGCCCAAACCCAACTTGCATGACCATTCGCTTTTTCCTCCGGTTTACGACGAGGCCCGGACAATCTCTGCATATTTCGGGAACGATTCC
>DATGXN010000142.1:0-2961 GCA_035298945.1 Chitinophagaceae bacterium
AGGTTGTTTGTGAAAGTGGATTATATCAGTGGCATGGATAAAGCGCAAGTGGTAGGTCACCAGACCGTGAGTGCTATCATGGAAGGCAAGGCGTTGATGGAGAGCCTGGATTGTAAGACCTGTCATAAAGTAGGTGAGAAATCTATAGGTCCGGCTTATACATCTGTAGCAGCTAAATATGCAAAGAATGCAAAGGCCAGTGATTACCTGGTGAATAAGATCATCAAAGGCGGTGGTGGTGTATGGGGTGAGGTAGCGATGGCGGCACACCCTGATCTTAAGCCTGCTGATGCGCAAAAGATCGTGACCTGGATCATGTCGTTGAACAAACCCACTGAAAAATCTTTACCTGCGCAAGGCAGTATCACTCCTTCTGATAAAGATATTGAGGGCGGTAAGCTGATGCAGATCTCTGCAACATATACTGACAAAGGAGGTGCCGGCAGGAAGCCGTTGAGCGGTTCCGATGCGGCATTTGTGAGCAGTCCGGTATTGAAACCAAAAATGAACAGTGCTAAGGAAAAGGTTCAGATAATGGACATGGGTGCCAACAATATCGCGATCATGGAAGATGGAGGCTGGCTGGCATTTGACATTGACATGCAGTATGTGAAAGAAGTGGAACTGGCCTATGGTGGACAAACTGCATTCAAATCCCAGGGATATATAATTGAGTTGTTTAAAGATGATGTTACTGGTGGTAAGGTGGGTGAGGTAGCTGTGACAAAGTTGACACCGATGGCTCAAAATACTGCGGTGATCAAAATCCCAGCCGGAACCAGGTCTAAGAAGATGGTGATCAGGCTGCGTAAGGCCAGTTCTGATGAGAGTGCGATGATGGCCATTACAGGGATCAAATTGAGATAGAAAGATAGAAAGTTAGTTAGATAGGGAGCATTCTTAATGCAATACGCAAAGAGAATGCTCCCTATTTTTCTATCTTACTATTTTCCTATCTGATATCAGGTTAATTGCCATCGCAACGATCAGAATAACCAGCCCTCCGAACTCTCTTGTTTCTTCGATCCAGGGTTTCTCTGCTTTCATGGTCTGGACAATACTTTCGGCGGCATGATCAGAGGCCCAGGAAATCACTCCATTCGTATCAAAGAACAGGTAGATGGCATAGAGCAGGTAGATAACTATAGCCAGGATCAATAGGGAGCGGTGATAGATTCCTTTGTAAGCCCGCCAGCAAAGGAAAGCAGCAAACAAATAGATAGGTATCCATATAAAAGGATCGGGATCATTGTATTGGAGACCGGCGAAAATGACGAACAGGATACAGAGGACGAGGTTAAGGATCTTCATGGTAAAACAATATTCAAAAATTTTTTGGAAAAATGCAGCAGAAAAAACATTACTATTGTCATGTCATTCTTGGGCTAAGCCTATCACCACGACTCGGAAAAATCCCTCAAATATTTACTGCTAATCAACTGATAAACACCAAATGTGTATGAATTACACATACCGAGTTTGATAAAAAATCTCTTAAAATATTTTTAACATTTAGAAACTAAAATTCTATTTTTAGATACTGTTGTCAAAATTCGTTAGCAAACTTTTAATTTTTTACCAACTCTAACTGTGTTGTCTTATGGAACAAAAACTCCTGAAAAGCTGGGGTAAGACCATCCCAATGCTTATTCTTTCGATGCTACTTTGTACCGTAGCATTCGCTCAAAAAACAATCACGGGAAAAGTAACCGGGCCTGGAGGCGCTCCAATCTCCGGTGCCACAATTGCGGTCAAGGGTGCTTCTACAGCAACCTCTACTGCATCTGATGGTAGCTTTTCCATTTCTGCACCGGCCAGCGGTACACTGGTGATCTCATACATTGGATACGATGTAATTGAAGTAGCGGTTGCGAACAGGCAAGATTTCACTGTTGAACTTAAGGAAAGAACCAGCACACTTAACGAGGTGGTTGTGACAGGTTATTCTTCCCAGGCGAAGAAAGACATCACGGGTTCTGTTGCTGTAGTGAATACGGGTGATCTTAAATCACAGCCGGCAGCAAACGCGGAATCTCAATTACAAGGTCGTGCCTCTGGTGTTACAGTAACTACCGATGGTCGTCCTGGCCAGGGTGCTTCTGTAAGGATCCGCGGTTTCGCTTCTTTCGGCGGTAACGAACCGCTGTACATTATTGATGGTGTGCCTTCAGGCGGTATCAGCGGGCTTAACCCCAACGATATCGAAACCATGCAGGTATTGAAAGATGCCGCTTCTGCCTCTATCTATGGTGCGCGTGCCTCTAACGGTGTTATCATCGTAACAACGAAGAAAGGACGTCAGGGCGGTGCCAAGGTATCTTACAACATGTACTATGGTACGCAGAACCCCGGTAAAGGCTATGACCTGCTGAACTCACAGGAATATGCTAATGCTGTTTGGGCTGCTTACAAGAACGCAGGCCAGACGCCTCCCAACACACAGTATGGTAATGGTGCTACGCCCGTACTTCCCGATTACATCCTGCCTGGTGGCAAGAAGATCGGTGAGGTGGACGAATCAACCTACAACCTGAACCTCGATGATGTGAACGGTTCCAACCTGATCGTTAAGGCGAACAAGCAGGGAACCAACTGGTACGATGTGATCACGGACAACGCGCCCATCATGAACCACAACATCTCCGTGAGCGGTGGTGCAGACAGGAGCCGTTACATGATGTCATTTGACTACTTCGACCAGAAGTCCATCATGGCATTCAGCTTCTTCAAGCGTTACACACTCCGTGTGAACACTGAATACAACGTAAAGAAAAATATCAGGATCGGTGAGAACCTCCAGGTGTCCACTACCGAGAACAACGGTTCCGGTAACAACGGTGAAGGTACTGAGCTTGGTTTCGCTTACAGGAACCAGCCCATCATTCCAATCTATGATATTGCCGGTAACTTCGCTGGTTCACGCGGTCCAAACCTTGGTAACTCCGCAAACCCTTATGCTAT
>DATGXN010000143.1:0-5499 GCA_035298945.1 Chitinophagaceae bacterium
TATGAATTTCACAACAGCATCCACCCCGGAACGGAATCATTTCCGTAAAAATCCGCTGCTGAAAATATACCTGGCTATATTCTTCATATGCTGGATCGTTACTTACATCAACACTCCGGACAGGGCCAATTGGTATACGGAAAATGCCCTGACCATTGTTACACTGATCGCATTGGGTATCAGCTATAAAAAATTCAAGTTCAGTGATCTCAGTTACAGTTTCTTCTTTGTCTATCTCCTGCTGCATATATACGGCGCCGAATATACTTATGCTGAAAACCCGTTGGGATATTGGCTGAAAGATGTATTTGGCATGGAAAGAAATAATTATGACAGGATCGTGCATTGTTCATTTGGACTGCTGATGACCTATCCTATGCGGGATTATTTTCTGAACCATTTTCAATGGCCCACATGGGTTTGCTGGACCCTTCCCTGCGAGATCACCCTTTCGTTCAGCGCGATGTATGAATTGATCGAATGGCTGGTGGCAGATATATTCTTCCCTTCGGAAGGGATCGCCTACCTGGGCACGCAGGGCGATATATGGGATGCCCAGAAAGATATGGGCATTGCTTTCACCGGCGCCGTTTTCGCTATGGTTTTCATCAGCACCCTCAAGCGAATAGTTACACAGAAACCCCGGTCTGTCCTTGTACCCGAACAAATCAGGTCATGATAGCTTAATGGACCAGGCGCGTTGCAAGACGTACCAGGAAACGGATGATAATAAAAACCAATCCGATCACAAATAAGATCAGCAATAAGATCCCGATCAGCAACAAGGTTGGATAACTCAGCACCGAAGACATAAATTTGAAGAAGTTCTGAATTTTCCGAACCTGCCGCACCTGCTTCTGGTCGAGTGTTAATCCCGGATCATATTGATAGCTGAGCAATTTAGTAAGGTAGCCTTTCTGCACACAGCCTTCCAGGCTGAAAATATGCAGTTCATCGGCAAACCTGGAGGCGATATTCATACCGTGCACCAACTCTTCATAACTTAAAGTGGGCATGGTTGTATCAATTCCTCCTCCTGTACTGCCGATCCCCACCTCCTTAGCATTCACATCCATTCCGTAGATCTTCATCAGCCCATCGGCATTACCCATGAATGAACTGTACAACATCGGTATTTCGCGGTCGGTTTTTACATCCAGAAATTGAGAGAACTGTTGTATGGAAGTATTTCCGAGTTTCACTTCGTCTTTGATAAAAGAGGCATAATAGCTCTCCACCATATACCCATCTTCCTGTATCATGGCGATCAACTCTGCATATTTTTTTCTTCCTTCTTCCACAACTGTTTTATCATATAATCGCTTATACATGGTCCATACCAGTTTCCCCGGCGACTTCTTCCCGAGCTCAACGTCATTCAAGTCCAGTTCCAGGTCAAGGCCCATGCCTTTCAACTTAAGGCCATATTGCTCAGCCCATTTCCTGGTTTCGATATAACGCTGTATAGCCAGGTCACCATTTCCAGCATGGAAAAAATAGCCTTTTTCAACAGGCAAAAGCAACCATGCTACCACCGGCACTCCGCCATCGGTCAATCGCCGTACAATGGCAGCCCTTTCGGGCGTAAGATCAAGCATGCCCATCCGGATCTCGGCATTCAACTGCTTCAGTGTGGGTATGAGGCTGGAATCGCTGAATAGGTTTACGAGTTCAGGTGTTTTCAATTCATTGAAAAACGAAATAATGGGTTTGGCCTGGGAGAAGGAAATGAAACTGGTGAACAGTGCTACTGTCAAGAAGAACCTGCGCATAATTGAGTTGATTAAGGTTGAGCCAGCTCAAATGTAAGGAACAAACAAGTTTGCCTCTAATGCAATCGGTTTCCTTATTACAACGGAAAAGATTGACTATAATTAGGTATACAAGCAAAAGATCAACATGACCAGGATACCATTTGACGAAATGCAGTCAACCATAGCAAAAGCATTCCGGATCGCAGGAATGCCGGAAGAGAAAGCCGGGATTCTTGCCAGGGTACACACCGAATCAAGCAGGGATGGTGTGTATTCGCATGGCCTTAACCGTGTGGAACGATTTGTTGAGTATCTGCATAAAGGCTGGGTAGACGCAAATGCAGATCCTACGCTGCATGCCAACCTGGGAACCATGGAGATCTACAATGGCAACATGGGGCCGGGTATTCTGAATGCTCTTTTTGCGATGAATCGTGCCACTGAAATGGCCAATGCAAATGGTCTTGGGCTGGTGAGTTTGAATAATACCACACACTGGATGCGCGGCGGTGCATACGGATGGCTTGCCGCCGAGAAAGGATATATCGGGATCTGCTGGACCAACACTGAATCCTGCATGCCGGCCTGGGGAGCCAGGTCGGGCGGTATAGGCAACAATCCTTTCATCATGGCCGTACCCCGAAGAGAAGGCCATGTAGTGCTGGATATGGCCATGTCGCAGTACTCTTACGGAAAACTCCAGGTGACCCGGTTGAAAGAACAGAAACTGCCATACCCGGGAGGTTTTGACAACAACGGCGCACTGACTGATGATCCGGGGGCCATAGAAGAATCCAGAAGGATCCTGCCCATGGGATATTGGAAAGGTTCAGGCTTTGCCATTTTGCTCGACATCATTTCAAGTTTACTTTCCGGTGGCCTGACCACGGCCGGAATAGACAAGCACGACAAAGGATCCTGCGGCAGTTGCTGCCAGGTTTTCATTGCTGTAGATCCTTTAAAATTCAATACCCGGGAATTTGTTGAACATGCGATCGATGAAACTATCCAGCAGATAAAAAATTCTGTACCTGCAAAAGAAAATTCCGAGATCTACTACCCCGGCGAGCAATCATTGAGAACCAGGAAAGAAAACATGGAACTGGGCATCCCTGTAGATCCCGGTATTTGGGAGAAAGTAAAACAACTTGCAAACCAGTAAAACGCCTTATGAAAGCATTATGTGTTCATTCAGCATATAACCTGGTTATTGAAGAGAGACCATTACCAGTTATTTCTTCGTCAAATCAAGTACTGATAAAAGTGAAAGCAGCGGGGATCTGTGGATCTGATGTTCACGTTTACCATGGAACCTCCCCGGTTGCTACCTACCCGAGAGTGATCGGACATGAGATCGCAGGAGAGATCATAGAAACAGGAGAAGATGTTACCGGATTTGCAGTAGGCGACCGTGTAGTCATCGACCCTGTGATCAGTTGCGGCAAATGCTATCAATGCAGGATCGGGAGGCAGAATGTGTGCGGTAAACTCCAGGTAAGATCAGTGCATGTTGATGGAGGTTACCAGGAATATATTGTGATGCCACAGGAAGGCATTTACAAGATCCCTCAGCATCTCAGCTGGGAAGAAGCAGTGATGATAGAACCTTTCACCATTGCGGAACAAGCCTGCTCGCGGGCAGAAATAACCGGGGACGATGTTGTATTCATCATGGGCGCGGGACCGGCAGGACTAAGCATTTTGAAAAGAGCGAAAATGACGGGGGCTATCTGCTACATCTCAGACATCCTGAAAACAAGGCTGGATATTGCAAAACAATACGGGGCGGATGCAGTGATCAACGCGAGGGAAACCGATGTTTTTAATGAGATCATAACACTCACCGGGAACTGTGGCGTAACCGTAGTGATCGATGCCGTATGCAATGTAAGGTCTCTCGAACAGGCTTTGTCCTATGTATGCCCTGCCGGGAGAGTGATCACATTCGGCTTTGTCAAAGAGCCTTCTGCCATCAGCCAGCTCAGTATCACAGCCAGGGAGATCGATATTAGAGGTTCGAGATTGCATAATAATAAATTCCCTGTAGTCATTGAGCATTTTGAAGCCAGGAGAATAGAAGTAAAAGACATGATCACCCATCGTTTCCATTTTCTCGACATACATGATGCATTAAAACTGGTCGATGATCCTGAAACTGAAAAAGGGAAGGTGGTTCTTTTATTCTGAATCATATGGAACCATCTTTGAACAAAACAGGTAATTACAGGTGGACCATTTGTGCCCTTGTGTTTTTCGCCACTACCATCAACTACCTTGACCGGCAGGTACTCAGCCTGCTCAAGCCTTATTTAGAAGAGAACGGTTTGTTTGGCTCCGATCCGGCCCATTATGAGTCCATCTATTCAAACATTGTGATCGCATTTCAACTTGCCTTTGCCCTGGGAATGGTATTGGTTGGTGGAGTCATTGACAAGATCGGTTTGAAACTCGGTTATGCCTTATCGTTATTTGCCTGGAGTCTGGCTTCCATTGCCCACGCCATCGTGAAAGGTCCTTTCGGATTTGGAGTGGCCCGGGCCGCACTGGGACTGCCGGAAGCAGGTAATTATCCTGCAGGTGTTAAAACGATCGCCGAATGGTTTCCAAAAAAAGAACGAGCCCTGGCCACAGGCATTTTTATCTCCGGCACAAACATAGGCGCCATACTGGCCCCGTTGTTGGTGCCTCTGATAGCAGTGAGTATGGGATGGCAATGGGCTTTTATACTTACAGGAGCAGTTGGTTTTGTTTGGCTCATTTTCTGGCAGCTCATCTATGATTCTCCACAAAACAAACTGGCATCAGGCAAACTGACAACATCCGAATTTGAACTGATCGAAAGCGACAAAGAAGACAAAGCCACTGAAGAATCCACAAAATCTTTCAGTTGGTTTAAACTGCTCCGTTACAGGCAAACATGGGCTTTCTTTATTGGCAAATTGCTGACCGATCCTGTGTGGTGGTTTTTCAGTTTCTGGTTACCGGCATTTCTTAAAGAGCAATATGGTTTGACAGGTACCCAGGTCAGTCTTCCCCTGGTCCTGGTATACACCATGACCACCATCGGAAGCATATTAGGAGGATGGTTGCCAAAATATTTTATAGAAGGCGGCATGGACGCCAATAAGGCCCGTAAGAAGGCCATGCTCATGTATGCATTTATCCCATTGCTGGTTCTGTTTGTGCAGTATGCCGGCGATTACAATATGTGGTATGCAGTGATCATCATCGGAATTGCAGCTTCCGCTCACCAGGCCTGGTCGGCCAATATTTTCACAACAGTTTCAGACATGTTTCCCAAACGTGCGGTAGCTTCAGTGACAGGTATCGGAGGAATGGCAGGAGGAATTGGAGGGATCCTTATCGCCAGGTCTGCAGGCCTGCTGTTTGATCATTATAAAGCCGCCGGAGATATCCGCATCGGTTATGGGATCATGTTCATGATCTGTTCTTCGGTTTATATTATTGCATGGCTGATCATGCATGCCATGGTTCCCAAATTCAGAAAGGTTGATCTGGATCTAGAGATCTAATCAATATATTTTTTGTAAACAGCTTTATATCCCAAAAGCTTCGCAACCGGAGATAATATTCCAAACAGGATAACCTGCATAATGAAAGGGATCTTTGCGAGGCGATAAACCTGCTTATACCGGTTCATCAGCAATGCGGTTTGCCATATTGAAGGCAGACCTTCGGCATTTACTTTCCCATCAGTTGCCAATCCCATTCCTGTTTCCAATAA
>DATGXN010000144.1:0-22793 GCA_035298945.1 Chitinophagaceae bacterium
ATCAGGCTTGCCTTGAAGACGATGGAAATATTAACCTGGGCAAACTGAATTCAGTTGCTGTATCGGGACTGGAGAATTACCACCTGGTGCAGAAGCTAAGATCATTTCCATATGCCAAGGTGGAGAACCTGCCTGATTTCAAGTGATAAGACATAAAAAGGCCGGCACCATATCATGGGACCGGCCATAGGTATGAATTATCAGAATTTGAACCAGGGATAAGGTTCATTTACAAAGTTCAGGGCTCTCGGCAGGCCATCACCTGGTACTAGTTTCAGAGCAGGCAATGTTGAAGGATTAGAGGGATATTTTTTCCCATCGAATTTTACAATTCGATCCTTTCCACCGCTGCGGATAAAGAGATCTTTCCATCCATTGGTCTTGTTGTTGTCAACAACAATGGGGTAATCGCTTACGGTAAAATGGGTGATGATATTACCCTGGTTGTCCAGCAGGTAAGGTGAGCATCCACCTGATCCACAGAAATAGGGGCCGATGAGACCCGCAAATATTTCCTTCTTCCCATCATCATTCAGGTCGTATTCGAAGAAAATGAATTTCCTGCTGATGGAATCAATGAGGTTCTTTTCCAGATCGGCCTTGAGTTTGTCTTGTAAAGTCAGCCTTACCAGGTCTGCAGTTTGTTTGGAACTGCTGTTAATACCATACTGGTCACCGGGAATGGTATCAGTAGGATCGGGATCGTAAGGAGGTTCGGGCGCCGGTGTTGTTACGTTTGGAGTGGTTGTGCCAGTTATTGCTGCTGCGGGTTCTTCTTTTTTTTCGGGCGAATTGCACGCATATATGCCACCCAGAAAAAGTAATGCAAGAAGGAAGAGATTTTTTTTCATGATTTTTTATTGAACTTTGTTGAAATAAGTACTCGTTTTATAAGAAGACTGTGGCTCCCAGCCTGAGGATATAATTACCATTGTTGAAATTGGGATTGTAACTGATATTTATTTTAAACTTATTCGGTTTAATGATCTTATTGAGGGAGAACTCCGCAAGCCAATTGGAGTTCCAATCGCCATTTGTATTAAGGAAGCTCGGAATGGGATTTATGAAAATGAATGTTGATTTGTTCAGTATTATAGAGGCGTTGAATTGTAAACCTATGCCGTCACTGACGGTTTTAAACTGATCTGGAATGCTTTCTGTGGTTGGTTTGGTCAGGTGGATATAACTGATCCCAGGAAAGAACGAAAATCTTTTGCTGAATGTAAATCCGGTGATAACACCAAAGGCCAGCGACCAGTTGCTGGTACCAAATCCATTTTCGTATTTCCCTGTAGGCGCCGTTATATCAGTAAAAGCGGCCAGTGCAATAAATTTCCTGGAAATGTTCCTTTTAAGTACGTTAAAGTACCGGACCCTCAGATCTGAGATACCGAATTTACCGGTCTCCGTATTGAACTGGAAGGGCACCTCCACGATGGCCATATTGTTTGGGTTGAAAGCCTTCTGAACATTTATCCTGGGACCCCAGACATCAGCACCCGTCCTATTCTGGTACTCCATATTCAGATTTACCTGGGTGTACAAGTTGGTGGGCTTTGAGGGGTCGATATTTTTCGACTTTGTGCTGTCCTGTGCGATTGAAATAGTCGGGAGGGCTAAGCACAAGAAAATCATTATCCGGCCTAATTCAGTTTTTAATTCCATTTTTGTTATGGGTTAAACAAAATGTGAAATACTTCCTGTGCGTTGATTTCATCGAGTTTGTTTTTATAAACCGGAATTGCAAAAAAAAAATGACTTGTAGTCTGTTTTTCAACATAGCCCAAGTCATTAATTAAAAAACTAAATTATGCTGCTTGGTTTCTGTATAAAGTAATCAGGCAGCATAATGATGTTGAGTTTTATTTGTTTTTGGATGCCGGGTTGTACCCCATGTTGAAATCGGTCTTTTCGGTCTTTACCCATTTATTACCCTGAACTTCCCAAACGATATACATGGTCTTCTTTGTGGATTCGTTGATCCAGTACTCGATATTCCGGCCTGGCGACGGTTCTTTTACCCAGTATGATGCTTTGAATCCCTTGTCCGCCAGTTTCTTTCGCTCCTCATCAAGTTTGGCCGCACTCGCAGGTGCCTGACCTTCATGGTACATTTGCCAGGTTTTTTGCATTGCTGCCATGTCCCTTTCACATTTCGATATGTCATTGTTCCTGGTGACTTCAGTAATTTGGTTGCTAGTCTTATCAAATTTCAGATTGACACAAATTTTGGCGGATTTATTAAACCAACTTTGCGTTTTAGCGGAAGAACTTGATGCACAGATTTCATAACCTAAATTACCCAGTTTAGCCTGGCCATCCTTGAGGTTCATGTTAACTATAGAGGCAACTTCAGGAGGCACAGTGCCTTGTGCATCAGCCTTGCCTGGAATCAGGATCGCAGATAAGCAGCATGAGATAACCAGTAATAGCAGTTTTGTTGATTTCATAAATCTTACATTTAATAGATTAGAACTTATTTCACCCCTGTTCACTATTTATACGCCACCGTTACCTTATCAATTTTACCGGTAAACTTAAACGGTACATCATATTTTAAAGTTACCGGGGTAGATACATCTTCACCCACATCAAAGGTTTCTTCAGTAGAAAAACGAACTGGTACAGTTGCATCTACACGTCCTTTGGCAATTTCTTTGCCGTCCAGCGTAAGTATTACATTCCCGCCTTTGCCTACTCCGCCACCATCATAGGTAAAGTCCATTTTCAGTTTATGTTTACCCGCTTTAATAGGTGTATTCGACTGGGTAAAATATTCTTTTTGACCGGCATGGTTGTAACAGAATACGGGTTTGCCCTTATCCATGTACAATGCATATCCACCAAACAATCCACCTTGTGTGGCAATCACCCCGGAAGTAGTTTCATCTTTCAAATCCAAGTCAGCTGTCAGCGACCATGAAATATTTTTAATTTCTGGTGCCGCACCTTCCGGTATGCGTTTCATACCCTGGAAATAAGTAAACGAAGTACGGCCACGGGTTAAACTTGGACGGTTTTCCGTAGCAAAACGGGCAGCTTTGGAATTATCAATGGGTAAGGCATCGTTCTTAGCTGCTTCCGCAAAAAAAAGGTTTTTCATTTCTGCCAATTTTTCCGGGTACAAAGCTGCTACATCTTCGGACTGTGAAAAATCTTTATCGACATTATACAATTCCCATTTTACATCTTTCATCCAGTCTACTTCAACCGACTTGCCACTCCAGGGATCTACAAAAACCTTTGTGTTCGCCATCCATCCTTCGTGGTAGAGACCTGCGTTACCAAAAATTTCAAAATATTGTGTTGTTCTGCGATCTTTTGCTTTAACACTGTCAAATGTGTATTTCATGCTGATCCCTGACATTGGTTTTTGGGCCACACCATTTACGATCGCAGGCTGTTCAATACCTGCAGCATCCAAAATAGTAGGAACGATATCGATCACATGATGAAATTGACTTCTTATTTCTCCCTTGGCTTTGATTCCATTTGGCCAGGAAATTACCATTGCATTCCGGGTGCCGCCAAAATGACTTGCTATTTGTTTAACCCATTGAAACGGCGTATTCATGGCCCAGCCCCATCCGGCAGGCACGCTGTTGTTTGCTTTCCAGGTACCCAATTCAGCCTGATGGGCAAGAATGGCATCTGGTTTTTCATCGATCATACTTAAGATAGTGAGGTCGTTGTATTTTCCATGTATGCCGCCTTCACTGGCAGCTCCATTATCCCCAACAATATAAATAACAAGGGTGTTGTCCAGTTGCCCCATATCCTCTATAGCCTGCAGAACACGACCAACATTATAATCGGCTTGCTCTAAATAAGCAGTATATATTTCCATCATGTAGGAATACATGTCTTTGTACTTAGGATCCATACTATCCCATGAAGGCAAAGATTTATCACGAGGCGTCAATTTTGCATCTGCAGGAATAATACCCATTTTCTTCTGACGCTCAAAAGTCATTTCACGTAATTTATCCCAGCCCATATTGTACTTCCCTTTTTGTTTGGCTATCCATTCTTTGGTGGCATGATGGGGTGCATGGGTTGCACCAGGCGCATAGTAGCAGAAAAATGGCTTATCAGGTGCGGAGGCCTTTTGCATTTTTATCCAGTTGCTGGCCTGATCAGCAATATCATAATCAAGGTTATAATCGGGCTTGCCCTGGTATGGCTCAATGGGTGTAATACCATCAAACAGCAGGGGACGGAACTGATTGGCTTCGCCTCCGATGAATCCATAGAATTTTTCAAAACCCAAGCCGGTTGGCCATATATCAAACGGGCCGGCAGTACTTGAATGCCAATCGGGCACATTATGGTTTTTGCCGATCCATGCCGTGTTATAACCATTCTGTTTCAAAATTTCTGCAACAGTTGCATTTTCCTTTCCTATCAATGAATTGTAGCCGGGAAATCCGTTGGCCATTTCAGTAACTACACCTGAATGAACCTGATGAGAGTTTTTCCCGGTTAGAAGGGCAGCACGGGTAGGGCTGCATACTGCGGTGGTATGAAAGCGATTATACTTAATTCCGTTATCCGCCAATCGCTGTAAGGTTGGTGTATTTACAGGTCCTCCAAAAGTACTGCTGGCGCCAAAACCCACATCATCCAATAATACCAACAATACATTAGGGGCTCCCTTTGGCGCCTGGGGTTCCTTTGGAAAGTCTTTTACTGACTCCTTTGGCGAAATGGCAACTTTGCCTTTAAAAGGATCCTGGGGTACTGGCAAAACTTTTTGAGCTTTTGTGAGCAAACCTACGCTCATCATTGACCCGAATAAAAAGATTTGTAAAAGGAACTTTCTACAGGCGTTCATTTTTTCCTTGTTTAGAAATGATTAATCTATAAGTTATTAAACTGTCCGGACCTGCACTGGCATGTTTGATAAAATGGCGATTTGAAAGGGCCAATCAGCCATTATTATACACTAATATCTGAAGTTTGATAAATGGGTAAAGGTTGACAAATGGCTAATTCGTTTCAAATTAAATATTGCTACAAACCCGGGATTTTGTATTTGATGAAATAGACAAAATTTGTTCTCAATTAATATGACTGTGATGAGAAAAATTATTTTATCCATAATCGCTGTGGTGGCTTTTACTACTGCAGTAAATGCGCAAACAACACTGAAACCACATATAGGACTGAATTTTACGGATATGACCGTCACTGGCGGAGAGGCCAGCGGTAAGGCCGGTTTCCTGGCTGGGTTAAGTGTGGCATTTGGTAAGAAGATCTATTTTGAACCGGGGCTGCAATATGTACAGAAGTCGACTGATATAACAGATGTTACAAATCCACCAACTAACTGGGATCCCAGTACAAAGATCAGCGGGTTCAGGGTTCCGGTTGCTGTTGGCATCAATCTTTTAGGAAGTGAAAAAACAACTTTTTCACTGAGAGGGTTTGGAGGAGCTTCTGCATTCTTCATCACAAGTACCAGTGACAATATTGACAATGACAATCTCAATAAAACCAATTTCGGGGTATTTGCAGGAGCAGGTATTGACGTTTGGAAGATATTTGTGGACCTGAGTTATGAATGGTCTTTGACCAATTTGCAGGATAATGTGTCTAATGTTGAAGTGGGTAAAACACGTTCGTTATTCCTGAATGCAGGTTTCAGGTTCAATTTCTGATCAACTATTTTTTTTGGTATTGAAACGTGCCTCCCGGGATGATTCCCGGGAGTTTTTTTATCGTGGATCTGTCAGGACTTTTTAGGATATACCACGCCCGCTTCATCCATCCTGTTGTGTATTTTCTTTAGCAATTCGCTTTTCAGTTGGCCCGAGTCACTGATATTGCTGATCCAACAAGACAAGGCAAATCTCATATACTGAGGCTCGATCTCCTTCAATTGCACCTTGGGCTTTGGATAAGGAAGGATGAAAGGAGTTTCATTCAGCACTTCTTCAACAAGGTCTGCCACCATATTTGCATTGTTTGAATGGTCAACACTAAAACTGGTATCGATCTTGAAATTCCTGTTGTTGAGCGTCCAGTTCTTCAGTACTTTAGAGATCATTTCTCCATTGGGGACGATGAACTCAGCTCCATCTGCAGTATCTACTTTTGTTGCCCTGATCCCTATATCCGTCACCCGTCCGCGCGAACCATCCACCTCAATGATATCACCCACATAGATCGGTTTTTCGAAAGCTATTATTATTCCCGAAATCAGGTTAGCGATCAGAGACTGCAAACCGAAACCTATACCAACTCCTAAAGCACCAACAAAAAGATTCAGATTATTGAGCGGTATGCCGGCAAGCACCAGGCCAATAATGAATCCCATGGAGATCACGAATAGCCTCAGCATTAGTACGATACTTCCCAGGCTGGTTTTGCCGGATACTTCGTCAGATCTTTTTTCGTCAAAAAATAATCCGTCCAATAACCCGGAAAGATAGAATGCCAGGTAGACAACAATGAAAAAGATCAACAAGCTTCCCGGTGTGTAGGTGAAATTGCCAATCGAAAGAGTAGTATTGAATACGCTGAATACATTTTCTTTCAGGAACTGAACCGCATTTATATTGATCAGTAAAGTACTGAACCAGAATACAACGGCGAGGAACCTGACAAGATAAAGCAGTTTATCATAGATCAGATCCACTCTTACCTGTGTCAGACGATCTGGCGAATTATATATGTTGGCTATGATGGCAACAAAGTCAATAAAAGAATAAATAGCAACGTATAACACGATGGCCAGGAAAAACTGGTCAAGACCGGCAAGCAGGAGGATCCTTCCGAGTGGATAATGCCCCGTGAAATTCAATATCCAACCTCCCAGGAACATCAGTGCTGTTATCACTGTGATCAGTCTGAACAGCCATTTCTTGCCCACCGTGGTGTCCATAACAGATTTGTAAAATCCATACAAAGGGTATAGTGCCACAATACTCACTGTCCAGACAATTCTCCCGAAATAGGTAACAGATACCATCAGGTTCATAGCCTTAAGGATCACATAGGCACCGAGGATGGCGTAGAGATATTTCTTTTCCACTTTGGGATTCTCCTTGAGAAATATCATACATGTGGTGAATGCCAGAGTTGCCAGGATCACCTCTGTGAAAATATGAGGCGAGTTGATAAAAATGAAAGGAGCCATTACCAGCACGAAGCTGCTGGTTGCCGCGCCTGTATATTTATGTACGAATTTGTACGATTCATTCCTGTCTTTATTCTCAAGTTGTTTTTTGTGTTTTCGGAAATACCATATGGGTAAAAGCGTGATGAGAAGTACCAGGATGCGGAAGAGGATCACTCTGATATAAGCATTCTTTGCGTAGAATTTCAATGAGTCAAGATTCTGATTTAACGTTTCCATGAATACAGGACCAATGCCCTGGGGGTAGCTATTGCTGGTCAACTCCCAGAATGGAGGATGGGTTCGGTTGAACAAAGCGCTCCTGCGCTGGTCCAGTTCTTTGTCCACAGCGATGATCGCCCTGCTGATATTGAAATTGGTCACATTCAGGGCGTTCTCAATATTGACTGTTTGCTGAAGTACTGACTGGTACTGGCGTTCCACCCGGGTAAGATCATTTTCCATTTCCCTGAATGCAGGAGCATAAATTTTCCAAAGGGATGAATCTGAGCTGAGTGAGTATTTAACACTGTCTGTCTGCAGCCTGTGGATCTCCAGGTAGTTGCTGGTTATGCCATCATTCTGCTTGCGGATACTGTTTCTCCATTTATCAATATCCTTTTTCTGCTGAAGTAGTTTGGCTTTGACATCGTCCAGTGATCGTATGCGCATTACATTACCGTGCGACTTGAAATCGTTCAGAATGAGTTCAAGATCCTTCATCATCCTGCCATATTTCTCATTCATAAAGGCAGTGTCGACACCAGTAAGTAACCTGCTCTCAAAAAGCAGGATGGAATTCTCTGTTTGCTGAAGCCAATTGGAGGGATTCAGGAGCGTTGGGGTGGGTACTTTCTGGTTGATGCTGTCTTGCGCCTGGGCGAAGCCAGTAGTCATGAACATCACAACAACAACAATCCAGAAAACCGGATTCTGGCGGGAAATTTTTTCCATCTTACTTTAATTTATTATTGATCAGAGATCGACTTCAGGTATTTCCGGAACGTTTATTTTTTTGACCGACTTCTTATATTTCTTTTCCTGTTTTGTGTTCTTTTTTATTCCTGTATTGGTCATAGCGCCACTTAAGAGGATCTTGATCCAGTAGTTAAACACCGATCTTTCTCTTACGCGCTGCGTGAAAACTGTTCCGGTTTTTTTGACATTATTGGTACGGACAAAAAGATTGGCAGCCCAGCTCTCAAGTTTTGTCAACAGGGTTTTCTTTTCCTGGTCTTCTTTGTTTAATAGTTCAACTTTCAGGTCCCTGTATAGCATCCTCATTTTACCCAAGGCCAGGTATTCACGGCCTATTGCTTTTAGTTCAAGCGTATCGAGGTAGCCGTTATCGATTTTTGCATTGGCCAGCGGACGTAATACGGGGTTGACAGCAGGCAGACTGAATCTTCCGATCCTGATCTGGAGAAGGAAGGCCGCAAGTGTATCTGTATACGATTCATTAAAGCGTAAACTCACATTAACGGTATCCAGGAATCTCGCCGTAGCTCCAAGTTTCAGGCTGTCTGTGGGCCCATGGTCATGGTTGCTGATATTCCTGAGGCGAACCTGCATTTTGGTGAAGAAGACTTTCCCTATGCTGTTTGTTTTATCGTTAAACTCTTCATAGGCAACTGTTCCATTATACAGCCTGATGCTGTCTATTTGAATTCGTGGGCCGATATTGCCTACCATATTCACAGGCAGGGGCTTGATGATGCCATGTTCAAAGGGTATTCTCTTGTCTTTGTATATAGACAGATCGGGTTCGTCCACTTCAACATAGTTTATTGTATAGCTTGAGTCCGTAGCGATCTTCTCGATATCAAAATCCCTGATCCTGATCTTCTTCGTATGAACCTGGATATAGTCTTTTTGAAATTTCAGTGTGCGATTGAATGAATCCTTGTCAATGGCAGGGTGGAACCTGAAAGAATCAACCGTCACCTGTTTCCCTCCGTTCAGATAACCGATCCCGTATGCATAGAGTTCTGATTTTTCATCCACCTTGGTCAGGTTGATATTGTTTACATAGAGTGTTGGATTGTTCTTAATTCTCTGAAGTATATGCGCTTTATTGAGGCTGTCAATGATTAGGTCCGAGCCCCCCAGGTTGAATCCCTTGAGCTCAAAAGGCTTTCCTTTTTTAGTGATCATGGAAAGATTGAGTTGCCTGGCTTCAAGCCGGTTGAGTTTTATGGAGACCTGGCCGCTGTCAGCTCCTTTTCCTTTGATAAAATGGTCAAGAGCAAGATTCAGATTCCCTTTATCGATCATCAGGCTGATACTGTCGTTCAATAAGACGTTGAATACCCCGGTTGAAAAAGATGTTTTACCCACATGAATGGCCTCTTTACCTGAATTGGTTCTGATTTCACTGACCGAGAGATTGACATTGTTGGTGCGGGCAATCAATGACTTGTTCCCATTCCGCTGCCTGAAATCGATCTTGCCATTCTCGATGGTAAGAAGACCCAGATCAAGGGCTTGTTCTTTTTTTGCCGGTGCAGCCTGGGTGGCAGTTGGGTTTTTGCTGTTGAGAGAGGCATAGATGACCGGATCTTTAAGTTTTATCTCGCCTATAACGGGGTATTTGTTTTTCAGGGTTTGATTGATCAGGGGAATCAGGTCAATTTGCGAAATGGAAGCCCTGATGGTATCCCTGTTTTTCAGCATTTCGAATTCAAGATCGTTGATCGAGGAAGTGCTCGCATCAGCGATCTTGAATTCTCCGGTTCTGGCATTGAGTCCTGGTGAGCTGAAGGAAAGGCCATCCCCATCAATAGTTAATTTGTCGATGGTGATATTCTGTGATGCGCCGAATACAAGGCCCATGAGCTCCAGTTTGTTCAGCTGGGCTTCCGCTTTAACGCTGTCACCGGAAACATAGTTCAGCACAGTATTGTGTGCAAGGATATGGCGGAAGATGATATTCTTGTTTGAGGGAGTGCTGCCTCCGGAGGAGGGCGGGCTTGCCCGGCCCTGGTCACCTACTACCAGCGCAGAACTATACCTGATCGAATCGATGGTGATGTTGGTGAAGTCATCGTCAAAATGATAGTTCTTGATCAGCACATCGTTTGCATTGATTCTAGCCTTGCTTTTGCTGTCAGTCACCAGGATTTTTTCTGCAACGATCTTTCGTTCACGACCCCTGGCCTCACCGTGATATAAACTGATTGTGACAGGGCCGGAATGTTTAACTATAGAATCGAATGAAACTTTGCCAATGGAATAGCCCATCAGTTCATAGGTAGAAGCATCGAACATTTCATTTAATGAGATTTCAGATTGAAGGCCGCCAATGGTTGCGGTCTGGGTATGGTCCAGCACTGATTGATGAACGATGAATCCATTTTCAATCCTGATCTTTTCAAGATCGATCTTGTCGCTGATGGATTTGATGAGGTTACGCAGTGGTTGGGGGCGCTCTGATTTTATAGTTCTGGGCAGGTAGTTATTGATCATAACGGCATTCTTCAACAGGAGGGCATCCGCTTTCAGACGTTTATTTGAGATCAGTTCAGAGATTGAAAGATTCACCAGTTCGAAATCAGGTATCGAGAAGAATTTTTTTGCAGCACTCTTGTTGATCGCCGAAGGTACAATCCTGAAGTTTTTCAGTGCTAATGACTGGTTGTTGTACACCACACTGTCGAACAATACATCATACATTCCATCTTTCGACCTGGCCGTATAGTTTTTGATGGCAAAAATCATTTTGCCAACGTGAACAGGTATTTTAGCAGCACTGTCAATTTTAATATCGAATAATTCAAAATTATTTCCCTTGGTATTGAACGGGATGTTGGCCATCCGATCCCGGGTAGTAATGGTAATGTTGCTGTTGAGCAACCCGAGGTATCCAAGCTCCAGTCGCCCGATCAGGCTGGCCACCCTTTTTTCAATGGTCAGATCAAAAGTTGGCTTTTTACTCTCCTTCCTGCTCGTGTTTAAAATAAGGTTGATCACCGGGTCAACACAGATAACGGAATCTATCTTGATCAGATCCCTTTCATACAGCGCGTTAAAATCGAAATTGTACAGTTTGAATTTGGCAAAACCTGCTTCAATGATACTATTGGTCGTATCCAGTGCCTTACCTGTGATTTTGAAGCTATCGATGGAGATCAGTTTTTCTTCCGTGTCTAGGTGGAGTTTTGAATATCGAATGCGATAATTTCCTTCTGGTAAACTGATATCCTGTTTGCCTGTATTGATGCGGATCCTTCCTGTATTGCTGTCGAGGTCCAGGAAGCTGGTTTTACCGGGCATCATGGCAAGCTCTTTCGCTGTGAAGTTTACACCCCCGATACTGATCGTTGTTTTATTGGGTGCAAGATTATGGAGCACGATATTGCCATTGAGGATGCCAAATCTCTTGATCTGCATCGAATTTGCAATATTTTGCATGGCTTTGAAAATAGTACCGATCTCAAAGTGAACAGCTTTATTTCCTTCTTTCAGTTTCTTCTCCTTATATGCGGGATTGATCTCCACCCTGGGATTTTCAGCAACGATGAAATCTACCAGCAGTTTCTTTTGCAGGGCAAAAGCTTTAAGTGATCTGAGCTGGAGGCCCAGGTAGGTGAATTTGACATCGTAGGTAGCGTTCTTCCCGGTTGAATCCAGGAATCTGATCCGGGTATCCATAAGGTCGAGGCGGGTCACGGGATATACTTTGATGTTTGCCTTCCCGATAGAGACCTCTGCTTTACCTTTTGTTTGATAAGCGATGAGATTCTCAAGAATGTCTTTGATATAGATCTTGATGTAAATGCTGAATGCAATAAACAGCAAAGAAATTCCGAGGACAAAATAGATGGTTATCCTGGCGTATAGATTGGGTATATATTTTTTTATGAATGCCAGATCAGTTTCCCGCTTTATTACCGAATTTAAAGGTATAACTTAACATTAGCTGTATGCCCGTTGAGGTAATTTTCCCGGTTTGTCTGTCCCCTTGCAGGAAATTTCCTTCAGATGGATCTTTGAAACTGGCAGGCTGGGGAAATTCTTTGTTTACTCCATAGTTAAACCGGACGCCTACTACCCATACACTTGATTTCATTTCACGTTGGGTTCCGATGGTTAGATGATAGTTATCCCATTGTTTTACGGCCAGGTTATTCCCGTCAATATTCTTGTCGAACTCTGCATAATGATTGTCCGTTCTGAAGGATAAAAGGAAATGATTGCCGGATTTCAGCAACCAGTCTGCCGCTACTGAACCATTTATCACGGATTTATTACTGCTCCATACACTGAGCACCTGGCTGGTGTACAATACATTATTTGCACTTGGTGGTTGTATAAAGGACGCATCTCCGGGATCAACGACTGAGTATCTGTCAATGGCACCATACCATTGTACTGCCCCGTATAATCTTAGGTTTCCAAATTGCCTGGACGCACCAAGGGAGGCATTGAGAGGATATTTGTATTTGGCTTTCAGGTCTTCGATCTGTCCATTAGCCAGGAAGTTTGACCTGGGCACTGTTTGGATAGGGGAAAGCCTCACATTGGTCAAACTCAGGTCTGCCAATATTTTTCCGGTGCCAAAAATTCTGAAAGTTGGTGAGGACACCGTGAAACCAAGATCCCATTTTTTGCCTTTGTATTGAAGGCCTAATTTGGTATGGGTCATGAGCGTACTATACTTTACGGTGTAGTCCTGGTTTGAACCTACCAGGTCTACCGGTGCATTGAGAGCCGGATCAGTGATCACAAATGCAGAAAATGCCTCCCTGTAATCCTGGTTCCGGTAAGTGAAAGACTGGGATGCGCCAAACGACCAATTCTCACTCAGTTTCCAGCCCAATCCAATGACCGTTGTGAACTCGTCCATCTTGTTCTCAAGATTATATTGAGCCAGGTAATATTCATCACCGGGACCCTCAGTTTCAACCAGCAGATCTTCACGTCTCTCTGACCTGTCTGAGAAATCCAGCACATCGGTATTCGCATGATATAGCGCATAACCCAGGGTCCATTTTTTCTGTTCGTTCTTTGGCTTCCATACGCCGGATGCCATGGACGGAAGCACATTCAGGTTATCATTTTTGACAGTGAATCCTTTGCCAAGACCATCTTCAAATTTGATCTTGTTAAAACTGACTACGTTGGTGTTGAAGTTGAAACTGGATTGAAGTGCATCGGCCAGTGTAGCTGGGTTCATGATCACAGCCGATTGATCTTCAAACCTGCTCAACCCTGCATTATACAAAATGGAGTTCCTGGAGCCATATTGCATCCATGAATAGTGGTTGTCCTGGGCTTGTATTGAAACAATGGAAAGAGCAACAGCAAGCAATAATATTACTCCTCGGATTTTTCTCATAAGCAGTTTATAAGCAGCACACAATTTACTCAATAAGCAACCAACAATCGGGTCGTTTACACCAAACCGGCCTGTTTTATAGAACTTGAAACATATTGGAAACTATCCTGTCAGAACGGGTAACCAATACCTATATTCAGAACGAGATTTTCTTTTCTCCATTCCCCGTCACCTAATTTTATTTTGTCGAGTACCCATCGATCTCCTTCGGGGAGCCAGGGTTTACGAAGCGGCATAGCAAGGTCAAATCTTATCGAAAAAATATTCACATCAAATCTTAGTCCAATACCGGCACCCACCGCCATCTCTTTGAAAAGATCCCCTCTGTCCAATCCACTGCCTGGCTTTCCGGGAGCATCCTGAAAAAACCAGATATTTCCTGCGTCAACAAAGGCGCCCAGTTTGATAAATTTCCACAGGTCGTACCGGAGTTCAGTATTCATTTCCAATTTGAATTCGCCAGACTCATTGGCCTGGTAAACTGATTCATCGGAATGATAGGATCCCGGCCCAAGCGTGCGTATCCTGAATGCTCTTATACTTGAACTACCTCCAATAAAGAATTGTTCACTGTACGGTGCTATCTTGCTGTTTCCATATGCCCAGGCTGCCCCGATCAGAAACCTGTTCACCCACTGGGTTCTGTCGTTCAATTTTAGGTAGCCACGAAGATCGATCTGGGATTTCAGGTATTGTGCAACGGGAACATTGAATGCTTTTACGGCACCCGGAGTATCTACTTCCGGTTTTGCCAACGCGTTGTAAATATTTCCTGAAGTGGCAGCCTGGAAATTGGCTATATAGTTGAACCTTCTTTTGGCCCTGAAACTGTTATTGAATGTGAACTGGTATTTGGAACCGATCACGAATTGTTTTTCGAAGGAGGCCTTAAGCGCCGGATCTGCATTCAATATGCTGTCGAACGAAGGAGTGATATTTGACGGTGCGATCGAATTTACATTCAGCACCGTGAGCTGGTGTTCCGTTGTTTTACCAGATTTCCAATAATACCCTGTTCCCAACTTGAACGATCTCATAGTATACTGGTCTGGCCTTGTTATATATTCTGCACCCAGTGTGATAAAAGAGCGCGGCACATAGGAATTGCGTCTGGTATTGATCCGCAGGTTCGGAATGAATTTAGGAACATAGAGACTCACATCTCCGTTCAGCGTAATGGCCTGTGAAGATTGCTGGGTTCCACCAACCTGGAATTCATAACCCGCACTCACTTTTGCTTCCAGAATTTCCGCCCCCCTGAACAGATTCAGATTCCTGTACCTTAAAGCAAGAGAAGATCCAACAAAGTTGTTGGACTTGGTTTCACCCGAGAGTTCCAGTCTTAAGGTCCTTTTTTTGGACGGAGTCAGGTATACCCTGGTCCTAAGGGTATTGGTAAGAGAATCAGGAAAAAATACAGTTCTCACAAACCGGAAATTCTGAAGATTCATCAGTCTTTCAATGGTAAGGGTTTGCAGGCTTTTTTTGTACAACTGTCCTTCTTTAAGCAGAATGGTGCGCTCATATAAATTAGTCCGATAACGTTCCTGTCTGTCTACAATGGTGAATGATTTGTCTTTTTTCCCCTTCATCCTGGTGATGATCGAATCCTTTTCAAGCGTATAGTTTCCATAAATGGAAATGTCACTGAGGGTCCATTTCTTTTTTGCCTGCTCAGGCATCTCATCTATTATCTTAAAATAAAGATCTGTCTGGCCTTCATGTAAACTATCTGCCCTGAACAGTACAAATTCAGGAATATAGAAATAGTAGCCCCTTTCTTTCAGGTAATTGTCTATACGTACTCTTTCATTTTTCAATGCATCAAAATCAAAATAATCTCCCGGATGTATGGTTGTACGTTTTGAGCTGGCCCTGATGTTTTGAGAAAGTTCCGAGCTGTCTGTTGGATAAATGATGTTGCGGATGGTGTACCGGGTACCAGGTTCAATTTTATATATGATCGATGCTTTGTAACCCGAGTCTTTTTTTATTTCATGCTTTACCCTGGACCTCAGATAGCCTCTAGAAAAAAGAACATTGGCTATTCTTTTTTCATTTTCAGCAGGACTCACCTGGCTCAGCAGTACGGGTGCATCGGCATATTTCTGGATCAGGCCTTTGAACAGACCTTTTTTATCTTTTTTCTTCTGCTGGTTATAGTATACACCGATCTTGGGATAAAGGCCGAAAAAGCTGGAATTGGGTTTAGGTCGGAGTGTAGATTCAATCTCTTCTTTAATGGATTTCTCTATCTTGACCCCAGGTGTCTGAACTTTTGCGCCCGTATATAGACGGTCATCCTTGGGAATATGTTTGGATATATTACAACTGCCCAGCACCATGATCAGTGCCAGTAGTTTTAAAATACCGGTATGTTTTGATCGGTTGATCAACCTGATTTCTTTTTGGAACTTTTGAACATGTTTTTGAATTTGTTGAATTCAAGCACCAATACAAAACTCACACCTGTTCTCACGATATTGCCCTGGAATATCATATCATTATCAGTGAGCCTGTAGCCTTTCAGCCTGTATTTCCCGTCTGTGGTGAGCAGGTATTCAATGGTAACATCACCAGCCAGCCCGGCCAGTGCATCAGTGTCCTGGTTGGTTCCTTCAAGCGCAAATGTGCTGCCTACATATACATTCAGCCTGTTGTTTGCAAAGCTTTTTGACAAGCCCACCTGCAAGTTGGTGCGCTGGATCGCCTCGCCTGTAGTGTAGTCTTTTTCCTGCTCAAGCCCGAAGTCAATATTGACATCTTTCACATACTGACCCACCAGGTCAGTGAGTTCCTGGGTAAGTAATTTTCCAGCTGTATTGAAAGCCTGGGTCTGGAAGTCGCCACCAGACGAAGTGAAGCTTGAAAATGGATTTTCGGCTATGAACTGGTTAAATGCCAATACGCCCATGACCTGCTTATTCAGTTCTGCAGGGATGTTGTTGATCTGCTTGACACGGGTGTAAATGACACCATCGAATGCCTCCTGGTCCTGCTCGTCCATGTCGAGTTTGAAGCTTATATCTGGTTTAAGGAGTTCCTTTTTCAACATGATCAGCACATCAAAATTCAATTTCTGCTTGTCAATGCCTGGTATGTGTTCAATATCGTTGACCAGTTCTCCCGCAGATATCCTGGTTTCATATTTGGCGGTGATATCCATGGTGCCTTTCAGCGGATCGCCGGACCAGTTAATGGTAGATCCTTTTTGAATAAGGAATTTTCGCCTGATGAGACCAGCGATCGAAAGGTCGTATTCTCCTGCATCGAGTATGTAGGTACCAATAAGTTCCTGCCCTCCCCCGGGCTTCATTACAAAGTTCAGATCCGCATTTCCCTTAGCCTTCAGATGGTCTCCACTGATCTCATCGAGTACAATAGTGACCGTTGATGCCGGTGTAATGTTGATATACATATTCATCAATAACTGGAAGCCAAGTTTTGATTTACGAACTCTTTCTACATTAGTAGTATCAATTGGTTTTGAAGGATCGAAAAATTCAACAAGTCCTTCTCCGATCTGGTCATAGGTTTCAGAACGGTATACATAGGTGAATTCTGATTTATCTTTTACATCTACCTTTCCCTCAACGGTCATTGCCTCCTGATTCCCTCTAATGGTAACATTGATATCTGCATTTGTAGGACCGTAAATCCCCTGATCGGCTATTTTTTTCCTGCCAATGATCTCAAAGTTCTTCGTGTTAAATAGCAGGTCAGCATAGAAACTCCGATAGTTTTTTGAATTAACACGGCCAGTGATCTTTCCTGGGTGACCCATGCTGTCTGTAATATTCAATTCAGAAAGCCCGACCCCATTCTCATCAAATACAAATTCCGCGGTAGGAATTCTTATGAAAGTGCCAGTCATTCCATATATGGTATGAATTGAATCTGCATTCAGTTTGCCACGGATCTGGGGTTCATCAAAACTTCCCCTGATACTCAATTGCCCCCTTATTTTTCCTCCGAGTTCAGAAAGATATCTAGCAGTTATCGGTGCAAAATCTCCAAGTTCAAGTTGCTTAATATTGAGATCGAGATCGGCGTTTTTTGTTTCCGTGCTGTAATTGCCCACAAGACTTACATCGTTATGATCTCCTTTCAATACCGTATTAACGGAGTAGGTACCCGTTTCTTTTTGTTCCACAAGTGCCCGGAGGTTGCCAAGCTTTGAACTCATCAATTGAAGGCTGTCTATGGTGATGTCCGTTGTGAATCTGAAGGGGGTTATTGAACTGATATCCAGGTGCCCGTTAATGGTTCCGTTTGCAAGTGCCGTGTCAGAGATCAGGATCTCAGCAATATCCCTGATCCGGAACTGGTTCAGGCGCAGCTCAATGGGCAGGCCCGCGACATTGTGTTCAGATGTTTTGAGTTCAATGGTGGTATTCCCATTTCCAATGGTGAGCGAGGATCCGGAAAGGTGCTTAGTATCAATGAATATCCTGTTGTTCTTGCTTACAAACCATTTCTTATCGTTGATAACAAGGGAGTCCGGCACAACTATGTTCGGCCTTTCCGGATCGTTGGTGAAAACATAAGGGAATTTATATCGCTCTTTCCCATTTTGGTCCAGGAAAACAAGTTCTCCATCGATGACTCCCTTCATTGCGCCGCCTCCAAAATAAGTTCTTTCGAGTGTATAGGATGGACCTGTCAGCTTCCCTATACTCGCCACATATTTCAGATTATCATAGTGAGAGCCATCAGTCTTGTAGGTAGTAATGCCCGCAACAAGCGTGTCTATTTCAAAGTCTCCATATTTGACATAGGGGACCTTTGCCTGGAACACGATCTCGTTCTGGCTTGTGTTTAACTTACCGATGAGTTGCGAAGGCGAAATTGATTTGAGTCCCGGAATAAGAATGGCGACACTGTCTGGAATATTGAATTTTGCCATCAGGTAGGCATCCACATTCTGATGGTATACAGTGTCTTTAGTTTTGTCGGTCAGAACATAATGGTTTATCACTGTTCTGACTGCTCCGGGCAAGTTTTGCACCCTGAATCGACCCAGCATGTTTATATCAACATAGGGCGATGTGATTTTCAGGATCTGGGAATCCAGGTTACTTCTCGCATCCACAGTCAATGAGTCGATGTTGAGTTTTTCCCCATTGTAGGAAATTGTTGTGCCGGATGCAAGGAGTTTTCCCGTGATCCCGCTTGTATCCAGCAACGGAAAATCTGCTGTAATATCTCCCCGGAGTTCCAGTGTGTCTGTAACAAATCCAAGTTTATTCAGGTCAAGATGGGTGATATGGGTTTCGGTTTTCAGAGACCGGCGTCCTTCGTTCAGGTTGATCACAAAATTTCCATCGATCTCTGCATTAGGGTCTTCAGAGTTGATGTCTGCATTGATCAGGTAATGGTCGATATTCCCGGTAATGTCAATATTCTGATAGGTATAACCAGAATAAAAAGCATCCTCAATATGTGCAGAGTAGTTGGAGGCCATGGTCTTAGGATCAAAACCTTTGCCCTTCAATGTCAGCCTGCCGTTGACCTTGCCCAATGAAGTATCCGATAAAACAGATGCAAGATCAAGTTGATTCAAGCCTGCTGTCAGGTCATAGACGGCTCTGTTTTTATCTGTCACATTCTTTAATGTTCCTTTAATGGTGGCATTACCATATGTGCTGCTCATTTGGAGATCGGCATACATATTATCGAGGCTGCCTTTGTAGTTGCCTTTGAGACTGATTTTCTCCGGTATATAATGAAGCAGGGAATCTTGTATGGTGCCTTTTGGCAGTAGAGCCAGGATGTCGTTTCTGGTACTACTGAATTCATTTAGTTTCAGATTGATGACCATGCGGTCAACATCGGGCAAATTCATTACGTCAGCGCTCGCATTGATCCTGGTGGCAGACTCTCTGATAATGAGTTGCCTGATATGCAAATTGTCGAGGGTGCCATCCATGGTGGTATTCAGCTGGATGGATTTATTCAGCAAAGGAGTGAAATATTTATTTTGAGCAAGGTCAGGCTGGAAGTAAAGAACTTCATCGAGCTTTAATCCCGGACTGCTCAATGTTGACTTGATACGGTAATTGTCTGGCCGTCCTTTGATCTTCATGATCCTGACATCTGCATTGGCTGCCAACTGGTTCTTAGCAGTTTTAAGAAAGATGTTCTGCAGTTGTATAACTGTATCCGAGTAGTTGATGCCTCCCTTCAATTCCTGTATCTCGAAGCCACTGGATTCGTAAACGGAAAGATCTGAAATGGCAGCCGAATACAGGTTGCCGTCTGAAATGATTTTAGCAGCATGAATGGTAAGGCCGGCGAGCCCCAGGTGATTGAAATCAATGGCTTTTGTTTTCAGTTTTGGTTGAGCGTTATCAGAATAGAAGAGGTCGTTATTTTCAATCGACACAGAATCTATTTTGAACCTGAAAGGTTTCGACGTAGCTGTTGTAAGAGTGTCCGGCTTGGTTGTTTTGACCGTTCTAGTTTCCACGTTGCTGGAATGGTCTTGCAGATTTATAAATCCTATGACCAATGATTGTTGCTCTGACCGGTAGTCTACTCCTTTAGCTTGCAGGCTTCCCAGATCGGTGATAACAGTTATGGGTGTTTCAGAAATCGATTCAAACCTGATTGAAGTTCTGGTGAGCCCAAGGGTGTCTGATACAAATTGAAAATTTGTGGATGCTATATCCGGGGCTGTTGGATTTGCAGTTTTTTTTGTGGGCGCCAGATATGCTTTTACGTTCACGCCATCGGTGAAAATATAATCTGCATGAAATATCAGTTTATCGAGATCAGTTTTTCTCAGGTCAGTTTTCAGCATATTGATATTAGCCGCATATTTCTGACGTCCATATTGATCATCCATCAGGAATGATATAGAGTCGAGATTCAGTTTGCCAAGGTTGATGGTAAATGCTGATGTGGTATCATCCACTGTTTTGGGTTCGTTCAGTGTAAAGGCTTCGGAAATGAAGTCGAAGTTGAATTTCTCACTGGTGCTGTCCCGGTAAAGATTTACCTGTACCCCTCTCAACCTGATCTCACTGAGTTGAATATTTTTATTCAACAAGGCGTTAAAGTTATAGTTGAGGTCCAGTTGATGTACCGATAGCAGTTTTCTTTTCTGCTGATCTTCCAGGTAGATGTCAGTAAGCTTCACTCCTTTTTTTAATTCGAAGCGGAAACTGCCAATAGCAAGGTTGGTATGCAGTTTATTTCTGAGGTATTTCTCCCCCTGGTTTTTAATTACACGCTGGCCGTAAGGTGTGGAGATGAACAGAATGAGGGATAGCAGCAATAGAACAATAGTTCCCAGCCCGATAGAAGCCCATTTCACAATTCCCCATAGTGTATTCCTGGATCGAGCCATAGATAATAGCCCTAAAATTAATCAAATGCAGGCAAGGCAGCAGTAAATGGAGCTGTTAAACAAGTGTCATATCATTTCTTTCCTCACCGTATACACGCAGTTCTGCCTTGTAGGTTCTCCGTAATATGCAATTTCCTCAAAGCCAGTGAGTTCTGCACCCAGTTTTTCCATAGCCTTCCTGGAACGAAGGTTATTTACACCAACATGGAATACAATGGTGTCAACACCTGTAAATGCGTGACGAATCATCAGGTCTTTAGTGGCCCGGTTAAAGCCCTTACCCCAGCTGGACCTTCCGAAGAAAGTATACCCGATCTTGAGTTCCTTTTTTTCCGGGAAATAGTCGTAATAGCGGGAGCAACCGATTATTTCCCCGGTTACTGCGTTCCGGATCAGGAATGCGCCTCCTGATTCCATGGCTCCTTTAAAATAGTTGTGGAATACTTCTTTTTTGTAGCGGTCTGGATTAGGGTGTTGTTCCCATACCAAAGGATCGGAAGCCACTTCGTATAGTGCTTCAAAATCATTGGCCTGGAGGGGTGTAAGAATCACCAGCTCATTGCGTAAATAGGTGGGTTGAAGGTCCATATCTGCCAAATAAAAGCATTTTTGTTTTTTGCCCAATAGTTTGCAAGGTTTTATTATCAAAACAAAGCCGCTTCCGGGACTGTTAGAGCATTTAAAATTCGGGTATGATCAAAAAGAAATGAATCCATGATCCTGAATTCGCAATCGGGAAATTAACTTTAGGTATCTAAATAATTGCCATGGCCACCTCATTTCTATCCAGCGCTATCAAAGAGTTTCAGAGATACAGATCCTTAGGGGAAAAAGCAATTGAACAGATCCCGGATGAGATGCTGCTCTGGCAATACAATCCGGAGTCGAACAGCGTTGCCATCATTGTCAAGCATATGGCCGGAAATATGCTTTCCCGATGGACAGATATTTTTAATTCGGATGGAGAAAAAGAATGGCGAAAAAGAGATGCGGAGTTTGTCAACGATCTTAAGTCCAGGGAAGAAATTCTGACAATGTGGAACAAAGGCTGGGAACTTGTTTTTAACACCCTGAATTCTTTAACAGAGCAAGACCTTGAACGCACGATCTATATCAGGGGCGAAGCACATACCGTGGTGGAAGCGATCCACAGGCAACTTGCGCATTACCCTTCACATGTTGGGCAGATCATCTATATCGGGAAAATGGTTTGCGACGCCAAATGGACGTCCCTGTCCATTCCGAGAAACAGGTCAGATGAATTCAATAATCAGAAATTCTCAGAGGGAAGACATTAGTATCTAATTCAGCCTGGACGATTTTATCACCATCTGGTACATGGCTTCACCCGGCACCATTTTGTAAATGATGGTTCTTTTTGTGCCCTTATCAGACTTTACAGGAAAGGTTCTGATCAATTCATTGTTTACAATATCAAATTCATCATGCCCCTCATAGCCTTCGAAATTCCCGCCTTTGGCCATATCTTTTTCAGACGGTTCCGGCATATTCACCATGCCCAATGACTTGTCTTTCAGGCTCGCATAACCGTGAACTTTACCATAGCTTCCGGATCCAGCCGCTGTAGTGAATATGTATAACTCGTCGAAGCCATTATTGTCGAGGTCTGCCAGCAGCACTTTGCTCACGGGGTCAATATCGGATTCCGTGAATTCAGATTTTTTATCATCGGCATAACGTACACTGATATCGCTAATACTCATGCCCCTGGGATGAGATTCTTGAAACAGGAAAACCTTGCCTGTTTTTGATTTGAATTCTTTCACCGGAGGTGGCAGCGGTGCTTCAGGAGGCGAGGGTGGTGCTGGTGATTCCGGCTGCGCAGGCTCGTTCGGAGTCTGCTCCATATCTTGTTTGTCACTCTTGCTTTCAGAACTGCTGCATGCCAGCATACTGATGCTGATAACTGCTGCGATCAATATTTTATACTTCATCATCTTTGATTATTTTTTTTAAAACGTACT
>DATGXN010000145.1:0-1642 GCA_035298945.1 Chitinophagaceae bacterium
CTGGCCTGAAGACCCATTTTACTGTCGCCCATCTCCCCTTCCAACTCACCTTTAGGCACCAAAGCTGCCACTGAGTCGATCACCACCACATCCAATGCCCCTGAAAGGATAAGCCTGTCGGCGATCTCCAGACCCTGCTCACCATAATCCGGCTGAGAGATCAGGAGATTGTCTACGTCCACCCCCAGCTTCTGGGCATAGGCGCTGTCGAACGCATGTTCCGCATCTATTATGGCACAAATGCCACCTTTTTTCTGGGCTTCCGCGATAACGTGGATCGCTACCGTCGTTTTACCAGAGCTCTCAGGGCCGTATATCTCGACCACCCTGCCTTTGGGCAAACCCCCGATTCCTAACGCTATATCCAGGCCAATAGATCCGGTTGAAATCACTTCCTGAACATGGTCACCCTTTTCATTCATCATCATCACACTACCCTTTCCAAAATCCTTTTCGATCTTATCCAGAGTGAGTTTCAGCGCCTTGAGTTTTTCGTTCGACATGTCTTAAAATTTTGGTTTCCAATGTAATTGTTATCGTAAAGGTAAGGCAAATAATTTATGCACACTAATATTTTTAGTATTTTTTTCACCAAAATTTTTAGTTTTTTCACCAAAAAAAATCCCCCGCTGGGAACAACAGGGGGAACATGAGAAATCAAAGTACTATTGCGGTACTGTTTGCTGGTTTAAATGTAATATGAATTATCCCAATTAATCTACCGCTCGTGTAGATTATGATGTTTCAAACTTTCAGTGGTATCTTTACAGACTTAAATTTCTGCTATGAAACATCTTTTCGTTTTCCTGTTCGCCATCAGTTTGAGCGCTATTCTTTATGCACAAGACCCCACACCGGCCGCCAAAGGTGTAACCTATGGAGCAGGTGCAACCGCTGAAGGCGCTATCTCTGTGAACGATCTCAACTCAAAAATGACCGATAATAAATTCAACGGCAAGTTGCAGGGCAAAGTGGTTGAAGTCTGCCAGGAAAGAGGCTGCTGGATGAAAGTTGAGCAGGCTAACGGCGAGAAGTTGATGGTGAAATTCAAAGACTATAAATACTTCATACCCAAGAATATCGTGGGCCAGGAAGTTGTACTCGACGGTGAAGCTATTGTAAAGGAGGTGTCCGTGAAACAACTTCAGCACTATGCTAAAGACGCAGGTAAATCTGATGAAGAGATCAAAAAGATCAAAGAACCCAAGAAGGAAGTGCAGTTCGTTGCTAAAGGGGTGTTGGTACTCTGATTAATGTGTTAGCCGGTTAACATGTTAGCCGGGGAATGCAAGAGATAAACAAGAAAGAGGCTTAATTCAGAGCCTCTTTTTTTGTACCGTCAACCCCCGTTCCCAGTTTTACCTAACCCCAGCCAGTAACAAACATCCCTCTCTGTCATACTTATCTATTGCACTCTTCGGCTAACCGGTTAGCTTGCCAACACACTAATCTCATCTCAAATCATGATTTGAGACTCCACGGATCGAACCCCGCATCACAAATAAGAGTTATAGAAGGTCTTTTCTTTATTTTCGGTATCCCCATGCATTTTGATTTTAACTTTTACAGCAGCCTGCTGCTCCCGGCATTTTTCCAGGGCCTGATCATGACTTTGATCTTGCTCAACCGCGGCATCCGCGAA
>DATGXN010000146.1:0-3800 GCA_035298945.1 Chitinophagaceae bacterium
CTGTTGATTATCAGCCTTTTAATATTTTTTGGCAGGGCAATTAGCCTCCTCCCTCCAAGGGAGCTCCCTTGGAGGGAGAGAATAGATTGATAATGTGTAACTTGAGGGGAGTGAATAGGATGATTCGATTTTTGAGTATTGTTCTCTTGTTGCCTGTGGTGGTTTCCGCACAGAAAGTGCTTTCTGTTACCATTGACGGCTCGATCAATCCCGCATCGGCCAGTTATATAGAACGCGGCATCAAGAAGGCAGAGAAAGAAAATGCACAATGCCTGATCATCAACCTCAATACGCCAGGAGGCCTGTTGAAATCAACCAGGGTAATCGTTGGAGCCATCATGGAATCGCGAGTGCCGGTGGTAGTTTATGTTACTCCTCCCGGCGCACATGCGGGCTCGGCAGGGGTATTCATAACTATGGCAGCTCATATTGCAGCAATGGCCCCCGCAACAAATATTGGTGCGGCCCATCCGGTTTCGGGTAATGGCGCTACGATGGACACCACGATGAACCGAAAAGTCACGAATGATGCAGTGGCCTTTATCAGAACGATTGCCGAAAAGCGCAATCGTAATGCAGAATGGGCCGAAGATGCTGTGAGAAACAGTGAATCCGTTACGGGTATCATCGCCGTGCAGAAAAATGTTGTTGATCTGGTAGCCACCAGCACACAGGAATTATTGAAAATGATCGATGGACGCGAAATTCAACTTAGCAGAAAAACAGCTGTTTTAAAAACCGCGGCTACCCCAGTGGAGTTTGTGGATATGACCATGGGCGAAAAGCTTATGAATATATTCAGCGATCCCAACATCGCTTACATATTGTTAATGATGGGATTTTACGGGATCCTGTTCGAACTATATAACCCCGGCGCTATTTTCCCGGGAGTTGTTGGAGGAATAGCCTTGATACTCGGATTGTACGCACTCAATTCATTACCGCTTAATTATGCCGGTCTTGCCCTGATCGTATTCGGCATCATCTTACTTATATTGGAAATCAAGATCACCAGTTATGGTTTACTCACAGTAGGAGGAGTGGCCTCATTGGTCCTCGGCTCGCTTATGCTTATCCGTGAAGACCCTACCTTCCCTCTTCTGAAATTATCGTTAATGGTCATCTTTACAACTGTGGGTCTCACAGTTCTTTTCTTCCTCTTCGTCCTGGGTGCAGGAGTAAAGGCACTCAAATTAAAGCCGGTCACAGGAGTTGAAGGTTTCATTGGAGAAACAGGATTTGTAATGCAGGAGTTAAATCCATTTGGAACAGTACATGTGCATGGTGAGATCTGGCAAGCTGAATCTATATCCGGGACCATAGAAAAAGGTGCAGAGATCCGGGTGCTGTCGGAAAAAAGTTTTCGCCTTAAAGTTGAACGCGTTTAAAAATTGAAATATGGAAAATGTTCCTGTAGTTCTCATTCTTGCTATTGTATTTGGCCTTTATATTTTAATGACATCCATTCGCATTCTCCAGGAGTATGAGCGTGCGGTTATTTTCAGACTGGGTCGTTTAGCCGGCCAGGGTGTAAAAGGTCCGGGATTGATCCTGCTCATACCTATTATTGACAAGATGGTTAAAGTGAGTTTGCGTACGGTGGTGCTCGATGTAACACCGCAGGACGTGATCACGCAGGATAACGTTTCCATCAAAGTGAATGCGGTAGTGTATTTCAGGGTGATGCATCCTGATAAAGCCATTATCCAGGTGGAAAATTATCTGCAGGCCACTTCGCAGATCTCGCAAACAACACTTCGTTCAGTTTGTGGTCAGTCTGAGCTGGATGAGATCCTTTCACAACGCGAGAAGATCAACCAGCAATTACAACAGATCATTGACGGGCATACAGAGCCATGGGGCATAAAAGTCTCTAACGTGGAGCTCAAGCAGATCGATCTTCCACAGGAAATGCAGCGCGCTATGGCTCGCCAGGCAGAAGCGGAGCGGGAAAGAAGATCTAAAGTGATTTCTGCAGAAGGTGAATTCCAGGCTTCACAGCGCCTGGCAGACGCGGCCGCCATACTTGGCAGTCAACCAAGCGCACTTACTCTGCGCTATCTGCAAACGCTGGTAGAGATCTCATCTGAGCAATCCACCACCACCATATTCCCCATACCGATCGACCTGATCACATCGTTCATGGGAAAAAGCAAAGAACTGCCCGGGCCTAAAACAACTGTTTCTTGATCGACCTCCAAGGTCCTTACCTCCAAGGTCCCTACCTCCAAGGTAGCGACCTTGGAGGTACAAGATCATCTTCAAACGGTTTCCTTTGTACAAGTATGATAATATTTGATATTAGGACTGGTATCTGGGCATGCTATGTCCTGAATATAAATCATCAACGAATCAATAGTTTATGGCTCCAACATTCAACCGCAGAAATTTCATCCGTACTTCATCGCTTGCAGGTGCGGGAATTATGTTAGCAGGATTAGATTCATTTGCCACATACCGTGGAACACCCGGCGACAAAGTGATAGTGGGCCTGATGGGGACCAACAGCAGGGGTATGTCGCTCGCCAAATCATTTTCCAAACTTCCGAATGTTGAAGTTGGATATATCTGCGATGTAGATGAGACCGTGCTGAACAGAACCATTGCGGAGATGGAGAAACTGACGGGAAAAAAGCCACAGGGTTTCAAGGATGTAAGAAAGATGTTGCAACAGAAAGACCTGGACGCTATGGCCATTGCTGCACCAGATCATTGGCATGCTCCCGCAGCTATCATGGGTGTGCAGGCCGGGAAACATGTATATGTAGAAAAACCATGCAGTCATAACCCAAATGAAGGAGAACTGCTTGTTGCTGCGCAAAAGAAATACAACAAGCTGGTGCAGATGGGTAACCAGCGCAGGAGTTACGGTAATGTGATCGATATGATGAATAAGCTTCATACCGGAGCGATAGGTCGTGTTTATTTTGCAAGAGGATGGTATACCAACAGCCGCAAAACCATTGGTAAAGGAAAGATCGTTCCTGCACCCGCAAATCTTGATTTTGATCTTTGGCAGGGACCAGCCCCCAGACGCAGTTACCAGGACAATCTTGTACATTATAACTGGCATTGGTTCTGGCATTGGGGAACAGGTGAAGCGTTGAACAACGGAACGCATATGATAGACCTGATGCGCTGGGGTTTGCAGGTTGATTTTCCAACAAAAGTTTCATCTGCCGGCGGCAGGTTCCAGTTCCAGGACGATTGGGAGACTCCCGATACACAAGTGATCTCATTCAACTTTGCCAACAATACCGCGTGCACATGGGAAGGAAGAAGTTGCAATGGTTTTGATTCCGAAGGCAGCGGAACCGGTGTTACTTTCTATGGTGACAATGGCACTATCATGTACAAAGGAGGAAACAGTTATTGGCAATATGATGCAGCGGGCAAACTGGTAAGTGAAGTGAAAGATGATACAAAGGGAGATCCTACCAATAAGGTCAGTCCCTTCGAAGCACTTGACGGCGCGCACCTGCATAATTTTTGCGAAGCGATCCGCGGCAAGGGCAGTCTGAATTCACCAATCACTGAAGGATTCAAATCAACGTTACTGCCGCAGCTTGGAAATATTTCACAAAGAGTTGGAAGAACATTGAACTGTGATCCAAAAAATGGTCATATTCTCAACGATAGTGAAGCGATGAAACTCTGGAAAAGAGAGTATGAAAAAGGATGGGAAGTGAAGGTGTAGGTTGCAGGTTGCAGGTTGCAGGTTGCAGGTTGCAGGTTGCAGGTTACAGGTTACAGGTTACAGGTTACAGGTTACAGGTTGCAGGTTACAGGTTGCAGGTTGC
>DATGXN010000147.1:0-4760 GCA_035298945.1 Chitinophagaceae bacterium
GCCAAGGACTATGTGAAAAAAGGGATCCGTTGCAATTGTATTTCGCCAGGCCGGGTGCACACGCCTTTTGTAGATGGATATCTTCAAAAAAATTATCCCGGTAAAGAAAAAGAGATGTACGATAAACTGGCAGCTACACAACCGATCGGCCGCATGGCTACACCGCAGGAAGTGGCCAACCTTGCTTTGTTCCTATGTAGTGAAGAAGGATCGTTCATCACGGGAAGCGACTACCCTATCGATGGTGGATTTATCAGTATCAATAATTGAATATGAAATTATTTCGTTTTGGTGCGCCTGGAAAAGAAAAACCCGGCGTTGTACATGAAGGAAAAAAAATGGATGTATCGGGCTTTGGCTCCGATTTCAATGAAGCTTTTTTTGAAGATGGAGGACTGGATAAACTGGCCAGCTGGCTGAAAACCAATGCTGCCTCCTGTCCTGTTGTTGGTGATGATGAAAGATATGGGTCATGCGTAGCAAGACCATCCAAGATCATCTGTGTAGGATTGAATTATGCCCAGCATGCCGCGGAGACCGGCGTAGAACCACCAAAAGAACCCGTATTATTTTTCAAAAGCACAACAGCGCTCTGCGGTCCTAATGACGACCTGCATATTCCAAGGAATTCAAAGAAAACAGATTGGGAAGTTGAACTGGCCGTGATCATTGGAAAGAAAGCTACCTATATTGAATTGGAAGATGCCTATGACTATATCGCCGGCTATGCTTTGCACAATGATTATTCAGAGCGCGAGTTTCAGATCGAACGTGGCGGGCAGTGGGTAAAAGGCAAGAGCTGTGATACATTCGCGCCGCTGGGGCCCTGGCTGGTCACTAAAGACGAGATCCCGGATCCCAACAATCTGCGTTTATGGCTGGACGTGAACGGAAGAAAGATGCAGAACTCGTCCACCTCGGATCTGATTTTCAAAGTGCCTTACCTGGTATATTATATCAGCCAGTTCATGACCCTGCTCCCGGGCGACGTGATCTCTACCGGCACCCCACAAGGTGTGGGCCTGGGTCAGAAGCCGGAACCATGGTACCTGAAAGCAGGAGACGAAGTGAAGCTCGGAATAGAGGGCTTGGGAGAACAGCAACAGAAGGTTGTGAAAATGTGGTGAATGAAGATAATTGACTCGCATATACATTTTTGGAACTACGATCCAACTAGACACGGTTGGATCAGTGACGAAATGCAGACCATACGGAAAGACTTTCTTCCTACTGATGCGGAGCAGGTGTTTTCGAAATCAAGCGTAGAAGGATGTGTGGCTGTGCAGGCTGATACGACAGAGAAAGAAACCAACTTCCTCGTTGAGCTGTCGAAAAAACATTCCATCATCAAAGGCGTTGTGGGCTGGGTGGATCTTAGCAGTGAAGACGTTGAAGAAAAATTACAAGCCTACAGCAAAGAACCCCTCATCAAAGGATTCAGGGAGATCATGCAGGGCGCTCCGGATGAGCAGTTTCTGACCAACAAGAAATTCCAGGCCGGCGTCAAAAAACTTTCATCGTACGGATTCACCTATGATGTACTGATCTATCATGATCAACTGCCTTCTGCGATCAGGTTCACCGAAAAATATCCGGATCAGCATTTCATCTTAGATCATATTGCCAAGCCGGATATTAAAAACAAGCAGTGGAAAAAATGGCGTGACGATATCCGGGAACTATCCAGGAATCCGAACATGTATTGCAAGCTTTCCGGCATGGTCACCGAGGCAGATTGGAAGAAATGGAATTTTGAAAGTTTCGAACCTTATATAGATACAGTAGCCGAGTATTTCGGAACAGACAGAATATGTTTTGGATCCGACTGGCCCGTATGTCTTGTCGCTGGCAAATACGAGCAGATACTCCGGATCGTCACTGAGTTTTTGGAACAGGTTGCAGCAACAGAACGCGAACAGGTTTTATCAGGTAATATCAGCAGATTTTATAAACTAAATTGATGGATCTACACTTACACAACAAAGTGATCATTGTATCGGGCGGTGCCAAAGGCATTGGAGAAGGCATCGTGAGGGTATTGGCCGCCGAAGGCGCCATTCCCGTGATCATTGGCCGCAATGAAGCGGATAACCAGGAAACAATTGATAGTATTGGTACGGGATCGCATGTAGTGGCCGAGCTTTCCGTTCCCGAGCAGTGCAAAACTGCGATCGATACGGTGATTGAAAGATATGGCCGCATCGACGGCATAGTCAACAACGCTGGCGTAAACGATGGCAATGGCCTGGAGCACGGCACTTATGAAGGTTTCATGGCATCATTGCATAGAAATGTGGTGCATTATTATTTGCTGGTGCATCATGCATTGCCCGAGCTGATCAAATCAAAAGGCGCCATCGTCAACATCAGCTCCAAGGTAGCAGAGACGGGCCAGGGCGGCACATCGGGTTATGCCGCTGCCAACGGTGGACGCAATGCGCTCACCCGGGAATGGGCTGTTGAATTGTTGAAATACGGGATCCGTGTGAATGCCGTGATCGTTGCGGAAAGTTATACGCCGCTGTACGACAGGTGGATCAAGTCCATGCCAGATCCTCAAGGGGAATTGAAAAAGATCACCGATCGCATACCATTTGAAAACAGGATGACCACGCCGGAAGAACTTGCCAATACAGTCGCGTTTCTTTTGTCGGATAAATCAAGTCATACCACGGGGCAGTTGATTCATGTGGACGGAGGATATGTGCACTTAGATCGAAGAATCAGTTAGCAGTTAGCAGTTAGCGGTTAGCAGTGAGCAGAAGAAATGAAAGATACCCCGCTCACTGCTATCTGCTGACTGCTCACTGCTTGAAACAATTGTTTTTTGAATTAATAATGTAAGATTAAAACGCATGAACAAACGCTCTCTCCTTCTCCCCTTCATCCTCGTCACTTCCCTGTTCTTTTTGTGGGGATTTTCGAATAACCTGAATGGTATCCTCATCCCGCATCTCAGGAAAGCATTGCAGCTTACAAACCTGCAGTCTACCCTGGTAGATACTGCAGTCTATCTTGCCTATTTCCTTGGAGCTATTCCTGCAGGGATGATCCTCAAAAAATGGGGGTATAAAAATGGTATAGTTGTTGGCTTATTGATATTTGCCCTTGGCGCCTTCCTTTTCATACCTGCTGCTAATACTAGGGTGTACTTTATTTTTCTCGCAGCGTTATTTATCATAGGCTGCGGATTGACCATCCTGGAAACAGCGGCTAATCCATACGCGACTAAACTGGGGGATCCGGAAACGGCTACCACAAGATTGAATCTTGCGCAGGCATTTAACGGACTTGCTGCGTTTATAGGCCCCTATGTGGGAACAAAATATATCCTGTCTGGTAAAGAGTATTCCAACCAGGAGCTGGCATCCATGACTGACACCGCCCGTGATGCTTACCTGGCCTCGGAAGCTGCTTCCGTGAAAATGCCATACTTATTATTAGGGTTATTTCTTGTCATCATTGCGGTCACATTTCTCCTGAACAAGTTCCCCGAATTCCGGGAAGAGGAGGAAAAATCGAAGGGTTCACTTGGAGAAGCATTGAAACATAAACATCTGACCTGGGCCGTTATTGCTCAGTTCTTCTATGTAGGTGCCCAAGTCTGCGTTACCAGCTTTTTTGTGCGCGCAGCGATCACAGGTGGAGGCTTAGACGAAAAAACTGCCGGCTACTACCTGGGGGCATATGGTATTTTGTTTATGGCAGGAAGATTCACTGGTACCTTATTCATGAAATTCATCAAACCAGCCAAACTACTGGCCATCTATGCTATTGCCTGTATCCTACTCAGTGCAGCGGCCATATATGCAGACGGCAAGAATGTAGTGTTAGCGTTAGGCGGACTGGGCTTTTTCATGTCCATCATGTTCCCGACCATTTTCTCACTGGGCATACAGGACCTGAAAGAAAATACCAAACCAGGTTCTTCATTGATCGTAATGTCAATTATTGGCGGTGCGTTATTCCCTGTATTGATGGGCGGGATCATTGACCGTTCGAATGATAATATACAGGTAGGATATTGGGTACCGCTAGTTTGTTATGGTGTAGTATTGTATTTCGCTCTGCAAGGGCATAAACATAAAAAACCAGCACATGAGCCGGTATTGTCTGACCGTTAATTTGAAAAATGATCCTTCGCTGATCCAGCAATACGAAGATTATCACAAGAAAGTATGGCCTGAAATCCTGCAGAGTCTGACTGATAGCGGCATTCTGTCTATGGAGATCTATCGGCTAAAAACAAGGATGTTCATGATCATCGAAACCACGGACGATTTCAGTTTTGAAAAAAAATCCGAAATGGACCTCGCCAATCCGAAAGTTCAGGAATGGGAAAAGCTGATGGGCCAGTGCCAGCAGTCACTGCCCTGGGAAAACCCCGACGATCCCTGGAAATGGAAGCTGATGGATAAAGTGTTTGATTTTAATAACAGTGAGCAGTAAGCAGTGAGCGGTAAGCAGAAAACTGTTTGCAAAAAAAGGTTGGCCAGATGGCCAACCTTTTTTTGCTCACTGCTCACCGCTTACTGCTCACTTCTAATTAAATCCACCGTGCCCTTTATACAACTTAACAGGCCTATCTAAAGAAAGCTCTACAACAGAGATGTATTTGGTCTGCGCATCCTTAGGCAGGTCGATGTATACTAATCCCGGCACCGGGCTCCAGGAGATCTTGCCTACCACTTTATGCTTTAGCTCGCGGTTGCTGCCCAATACACGAATCTTGTTGATCTTATTGTCCAGTCCCTTGACCA
>DATGXN010000148.1:0-3403 GCA_035298945.1 Chitinophagaceae bacterium
TGCATAGTACCTGCAGTAGGCATTCCCGTACCACTTGCCGGCCAGATCGGACATTTGTCACTATCCGTGGGATCAGGATTATTCTACCTTAAATTGCAGTCATGGAAAACTTAATACAAGTGGTGGGCAAAAAGCTGTTGATAGCAACCTTGGTTTGTTTCTGCTTCACATATAATTACGCCCAGAACAAAATTGAACATTCAAGCAATGCACTTCCTGTAAGCACCCCGGAAGCGGAGGGCGTGTCTTCGGCAGGTATCATTAAGTTTCTCGATGCTGTTGGTAAAGGTAGGAATGAACTTCACAGTTTTGTCATCCTCCGTCACGGGAAAATTATATCTCAGGGATGGTGGAGTCCTTATGGGAAAGATCTAAAACACGTAATGTTTTCGGTCAGCAAAAGTTTTACTTCGGTGGGTGTAGGTTTTGCGATCGCTGAGAATAAACTCAAACTCACGGATAGGATCGTCAGTTTTTTTCCGAATTCACTCCCGGATACCCTCGGCACCTACATGAAGGAAATGACCGTGCAGGATCTTCTGAAAATGTCAACCGGAATGAATACTGATCCGCTCTTTAATGCCAGGATGGCCAGTGATTGGCCTAAAGCATTTATGTCGGCACCAGTGGAGAATAAGCCGGGTTCTGTTTTCAAATACAATAACATGGCCTCATTTATGTTGTCGGCCATTGTTCAAAAAGCCACCGGGGAAAAGCTGGCGGACTATTTGAAACCCCGGTTATTTGAACCATTGGGGATTAAGAACTATACCTGGGATGAAGCTCCGGGAGGTTATACGTTTGGTGCTATCGGGTTAAAACTTCAGTCGGAAGACATGGCCAAATTTGGCCAGATGTTATTGCAGAAAGGCAAATGGAACGGCAGGCAAGTTGTTCCTCAATCCTGGATTGAACAAGCAACGGCTGTTCAGATCGCAAGCGATGCTCCTGAGAATAAAACACCTAAGGAATTGAATGACTGGCAACAGGGATATGGCTATCAATTTTGGAGGGGCCGAAATAATACCTACAGGGCCGATGGATTAGGAGGGCAGTTCATCATCCAGTTTCCGGAAAAAGATGCCGTTGTGGTGTTGACTTCTGCGGCAACCGACACACAGGAAGAATTAAACCTGGTCTGGGATCATCTTCTTCCGGCCATGCAGGATAAACCGTTGCCTGTTGACAAAAAGGCTTCAGCAGAACTGGCAAAGAAGATCGCTGCGCTATCCGCTACAACGGCATCATCAGCGGGTCCATCTGCATTGATGAAAAAGATCTCGGGAAAGAGAATTGAAGTTGCACAAAACGAAGTAGGAATTAAGGCTTTGAATATATCTTTTGATAATACGGATGCCCGGATACAAATAGAGCGCGGCAATGAAAAGTTCGATATCAAAGCGGGTCTGGGAAATTGGCAGTTTGGTCAGGCCGGTTTGAACACATTTGTGGGTCCGGCAAGGCCAGGGCAAGGCCTTCCGGTTCAAGTGGCATCGAAATACACCTGGACTGACGCAGCAACCCTTGAGTTAACTTCCCGATTCGTTGAGGAAAGCATCAGGAGCGAAGCCTGGATCCTTCGTTTCGAGGAAGACGGCAAAGAGATCAAGGTTCATATAGAAACCAGGATCTTTGTAGAATTCATGGGCATACAGTCCCGAAAGCTTGAAGGGAAAGTGGTTAATTGATCGCCTTGTTCACATTAGATAATTTTATCATTCGTTAGCCACATTTTTTACATTATTCACATTCCCACATTGTACAGATTTTTTGGCTACAGCCAATATTTCCGTTACCTTTGCCCTCCTTAATTTAGGAATGCTGGCATTTTCCCGGGTAATTACACATATAACTCATTGATTATCAATTACTGACTCTGAACCAAGAGCGGTGGGGGATTTTATGCATTTCAGCGATTAAGTTAAACCGGTTAAACTTAGTAAAATATTATGGCTATTAAGAAAGACAATCGGCCAAGGTCAAACTTCTCAAAGATCACTATCAGTCTTGCATCTCCTGATTCAATCCTGGAGCGTTCATTTGGTGAGGTTTTGAAACCAGAGACCATCAACTACTGTACGTACAAGCCTGAGCGCGATGGCTTATTCTGTGAGCGCATTTTCGGCCCTGTGAAGGATTATGAATGTGCCTGCGGTAAGTACAAGCGTATCCGTTATAAGGGTATCGTGTGTGACCGTTGCGGTGTTGAAGTGACCGAGAAAAAGGTTCGTCGTGAAAGGATGGGTCATATCAAACTGGTTGTACCCGTGATCCATATCTGGTACTTCAAGAGTCTTCCTAACAAGATCGGTTACCTGCTGGGTATGAGCTCCAAGAAACTGGAGAGCATCATCTATTACGAGCGTTATGTGGTGATCCAGCCAGGTCTTCGTGTAGATAAAGGTCAGAATACCGGTGACCTGCTTACAGAAGAAGAATACCTGGATATCCTGGAAACACTTCCAAAAGAGAATCAATACCTCCCGGACGAGGACGCCAATAAATTCATCGCCAAGATGGGTGCTGAAGCAGTACATGATCTGCTGATGCGCATCGATCTGGATGAGCTGAGCTTCTCATTGCGTAATGCTGCAGCAAACGAAACTTCACAACAGCGTAAAGCTGATGCGTTGAAGCGTTTGAGTGTGGTAGAAGCTTTCCGTGATGCCAACCTGAGAATTCAGAACCGTCCTGAGTGGATGGTCATGCAATATATCCCTGTTATCCCACCAGAGCTTCGTCCTCTTGTACCTCTGGATGGTGGTCGTTTCGCATCTTCTGATCTGAACGATCTCTACCGCAGGGTGATCATCCGTAACAATCGTTTGAAGCGCCTGTTGGAGATCAAAGCTCCTGAGGTGATCCTTCGTAACGAAAAAAGGATGCTCCAGGAAGCGATCGACTCTCTCTTCGATAACAGCCGTAAGAGCAATGCCGTTAAAGCCGAAGGCGGACGTGCACTGAAATCTCTTTCAGATGTATTGAAAGGTAAGCAGGGTCGTTTCCGTCAGAACCTTCTGGGTAAACGTGTTGACTATTCCGGTCGTTCCGTTATCGTGGTAGGTCCTGAACTGAAACTGCACGAGTGCGGTCTTCCAAAAGATATGGCTGCTGAATTGTTCAAGCCATTCATTATTCGTAAACTCATTGAAAGGGGTATTGTTAAAACGGTTAAATCAGCAAGGAAACTTGTTGACCGCAAAGAGGCGATCGTTTGGGATATCCTTGAAAATATATTGAAGGGTCACCCGGTTATGCTTAACCGTGCCCCAACGCTTCACCGTTTGTCTATCCAGGCATTCCAGCCAAAACTGGTGGAAGGTAAAGCGATCCAGCTTCACCCGTTGGTTACCTCAGCGTTCAACGCTGACTTTGACGGTGACCAGATGGCGGTTCACGTACC
>DATGXN010000149.1:0-25123 GCA_035298945.1 Chitinophagaceae bacterium
GTGGAATGTTCTCATTTGCTTTATCTGCCACCTGGAATCTGCAACTTGGAACATGCCACCTGCAACCGCAGCCTGTTCCACGTGGAACATCCCCATTTACTTTACCTGCCACCTGGAATCCGCAACTTGGAACCTGCAACCTGCAACCTGCCACCTGCCACCTGCCACCTGCCACCTGCCACCTGAATCTGCTTCCTGTCTCAGCAGGAAAATGTAATTTTGCAGGCTATGTTCGCCAATTATGATGTGATAGTAGTAGGTGCCGGTCATGCCGGTTGTGAGGCAGCAGCTGCGGCAGCCAATATGGGTAGTCGTGTGTTGCTGGTGACCATGAATTTGCAGACCATTGCCCAAATGAGCTGCAATCCTGCCATGGGGGGTATCGCTAAAGGTCAGATCGTGAGGGAGATTGACGCCATGGGAGGGTATTCGGGTATTGTGACCGACCGGACTATGATCCAGTTCAGGATGCTGAACAGGTCTAAAGGTCCTGCCATGTGGAGTCCCAGGGCACAAAGCGACCGGATGTTATTCTCCCAAACATGGAGGGAAATGCTGGAGGCTACGCCGAATATTGATTTTTACCAGGACATGGTGAAAGGCCTGCTAGTGAAAGATGGTCGTTGTACCGGCGTGATCACCGGTTTGGGACATCATATTGAGGCTAAGGCAGTTGTGCTGACCAATGGCACCTTCCTGAACGGGCTGATACATATCGGGGAGAAGCAGTTTGGGGGAGGCCGGATGGCGGAGAAGGCTGCCACCGGGATCACTGAGCAACTGGTAGAGTTGGGGTTTGAGAGCGACCGCCTTAAAACGGGGACTCCACCCAGGATAGATGGAAGATCCCTGGACTATTCCAAAATGGAGGAGCAGAAAGGAGACGAAGATGTTACCGGCTTTTCTTATTTGGATGTGCCCAAGATCAATGGCACCAATCAGAAAAGCTGCTGGATCACGTATACCGACAAGTCGGTGCACGATATTCTTAAAACCGGGTTCGACCGGAGCCCAATGTATGCGGGCAGGATTGAAGGGGTAGGACCGCGGTATTGTCCCAGTATAGAAGATAAGATCAACCGTTTCGCCGAAAGGGAAAGGCACCAGTTGTTTGTGGAGCCGGAAGGCTGGAATACCATCGAGATCTACGTGAATGGATTCTCTACTTCTTTACCCGAAGAAGTACAATTTGAAGCGCTACGGAAAGTACCAGGCTTTGAAAACTGCAAGATGTTCAGGCCCGGATACGCCATTGAATACGACTATTTCCCGCCCACACAGCTTCATTACTCGTTGGAAACCAAGCAGTTAGAGAATTTGTTCTTCGCCGGTCAAATCAACGGAACTACGGGTTACGAGGAAGCCGCCTGCCAGGGATTGATGGCGGGAATTAATGCCCATCTCAAAGTCAGAAATGAAGAACCGCTTATACTTAAGCGTAGCGAAGCCTATATCGGTGTTTTGATCGATGACCTGATCAGCAAAGGAACCGAGGAGCCCTATCGCATGTTCACCAGCCGGGCGGAATTTAGAACGCTGCTACGGCAGGATAATGCCGATTTAAGGTTGACAGAAAAATCTAATATGATCGGTCTGGCCAGTCAGCAGCGGCTTGAAGCAGTCAAAACAAAGCAAGAGGCTGTGGAAAGAATCAAGCGGGTTATGAATGAATTAACTATTGAGCCAGGCGAAATAAATGCCTTTTTACAGCAAAGAGATTCCGCTTCTATTACTCAAAAGCAAAAACTTGGACAAATCATTCTTCGTCCAAATATTTCTTTGGATGAATTAACGGCTGAAATACCGTCTATCAAAGCGGTTTTTGAGAGGGAAAACAAAGAACACCTTCAGCAAGCGGAGATCCAGGTGAAATATGAGGTCTATATAGGCAAAGAGAAAGAACTCGTATCGAGGATGAACCAGATGGAAGAGCTGGAGATCCCCGGCACCTTCGATTACAAAAAAGTTCAGGCCATTAGCGCAGAAGCCCGGGAAAAACTAAACCGCATCAAACCACGTACGCTTGGCCAGGCTTCCAGGATATCTGGCATCAATCCCAGTGATGTTCAGATACTTATGGTATATATGGGTCGCTAAAGCAAACTGAGCAGGTAATAAACGTTGAATTTTTTATTGCGTATTCGGAGAAATCGTTATACATTAATTTGCTTTTAGTTTTTGCTAACCCATCCTGTTATTCAGCTGCCATGAAAAAACTTATACTGCTTTTCAGTACAACCCTCATCTGTACTTACTTTTTCTATTCATGTGATCAATCTCCATCTTCCACCAAAGCAAGCCTTGCAGGTATTGGTAGTTTCAGATCCAAAGAAACGGCTTCAAGAGAGCGAGGGGAATATTTAGCCTGGCATGTTATGGGTTGCATGGACTGCCATAGCAAAAGAGATTTTTCCAAATTTTCAGGTCCTGTTGTTGCGGGTACGGAAGGTATGGGCGGAGAGAAATTCGGTCCTGAAGTAGGCCTGCCAGGAACTGTATATGCAAGAAATATTACGCCGGCTGGAATTGGTACCTGGTCAGATGATGATCTCATCAAGGCCATCACGAGAGGGATCAGTAAGAATGGCGATACATTATTTCCACTGATGCCTTACCTGGCGTATTCAAAAATGAGCAGGCAGGACCTTACGGATATAATAAAATACATACGTACGCTGAAGCCCATTGAAAACAAAGTTCCGGGCAGAGAATTATTCATTCCTATATCAATGGCGATACCGCCTCAACTGCCCAACCCGGATCTGGATAAGAATCATAAGCCGGAAACAAAAGACAAAATAAAGTATGGCGAATATTTGTTTACCATGGCTTCATGCAGTGATTGTCATACACCCAGAACCCGCGGAGTGCCTGATTTTACAAGGCTTGCGGGAGGTGGCAATATTTTCAAACACGAAACATTCACTGTACATATTCCGAACATTACGCCTGATACTTCAGGCATTGGATTATGGACAGAGAAAATGTTTTTGCAAAAATTCAGGGCTAATTCTGCCGAGGAGTATGTGAATCGCGACCCGGCGAAATTCAATTCATATATGCCCTGGTCGCTGTTTGGTAAAATGAAAGATGAAGATCTCAAAGCGATCTATTCATACCTGCGAACACTTAAACCCGTTCAGGGGAGAGTGTATCCGTGGGGAAGCTGATTTCAAAGAGTCCTTTAGTTCCTAAAGGCAAGCAATAACCAGATTTAGTCGTAAAATGAGTAAGAGAAGTGGGGTGACCTAGAAAGAGTCATGAGCTTAAGACTCATCCTCTGTATTAGTCCCCGCTTCCCTTACTATTTAAGTTGACGTGCTCCGTTTAGAATATCAGACTTCGCAGGTCTGTTAAAGGTCTTGGAGACGATCAACCATTTTAAAACGTCTAAATCTAAGTTATGAAAGAAATGTTAGTCGTAGGTGTAGATGTATCAAAAATCACCCTGGATCTTTTCATCAGACCTTCCGCCCTGAGTATGACCATCTCGAATAAGCGGGAAGGATTTAAGCAATGGTGGGCAGAGATGATCAAGGTTTTGAAACCGGATACCCGGATCATGGTGATCATGGAACACACCGGGATGTATTCGTCGAAGTTTGAATCTTACTTAAAGGAGCTAGGAGTTGAGTATTGTAAAATACCGGCTCTGCAAATCAAAAGATCACTCGGGATGACCCGTGGCAAGAATGACAAGATTGATGCGGCGCGCATTGCAGAATACGGTTGGCTGCGAAGAGAAATTCTTACCGCAGATCCTCCGATCAGTGAAGCCATTGACACCCTCAAACACTTGCTGAACCTGCGTTTAAAGCTTGTTCGTAATCGTGCCGAATATACCAATAGGATCAAAGAAATGAAGTCGGCAAATTGCCTGGTTGCGATAGAGGCGCAGCAAAGGGTTATTACTTATTTAACGAAGGAGATATTGATGGCTGAAGCTGCCATAAAAGCCCATATCCATGCTCATCCAGAGCTCCAAACAACCTTTGACCTGCTGGTCACCATCAAAGGAGTGGGACCTGTAATTGCTGCGTATATGATCGGTAACACGCATAACTTCAAACGGTTTAAAAACGCCAGAAAATTTAATTGCTATGCCGGTATCGCTCCGTTTGGTCATCAAAGTGGTACCAGTATAAAAGGGAAAGCCCGGGTGAGTCACCTGGCCAATAAAGACGCCAAAACATTACTCAACCTGGCCGCCACCTGCGCCATAAGGTGCGATGAGGAGTTGAAGAATTATTACCGCAGAAAAGTGGAGGAGGGGAAAAATAAAATGAGTTGTATCAATGCTATCCGGGCGAAAATAGTGGCCAGAATGTTCGCGGTGGTCAAACGCCAGTCACCTTTTTTACCCCTCCAAATGGCGGCTTAATTAATCCAACCCTAAAAAACTAAAAAAAATTAGGCTAGGTCTGGAACTTAGAATACAGAGAGTCAGAGAGTCAGAGAGACAGAATTCTTATAGCGAGTTGCTAAACTGATTCTGGCTCTCTGTCCTTCTGGCTCTCTGACTCTCTTATTTTATGCTGCAACTACTTCCAGCAATGTTTCAGCTGCCTCGGTTTCGGCGCTTATATGCAGCAGTTGTTGTTTATTCAGGTATTGAAGGAGATTCGCCATCCAATCATTGTATCCGAACTGGATCATGATGGCCAGGCGTTGTTTTTCCCTTACTGAAATGCTGTTTTCCCATTGCTCGATACTGATGCAGAGTTTTTCACTGATCTCGTGCATGCGCATTTGTTCCTGTTCAAGCAAACTGACCATAAATGGGGCCGAGATGGCAAGCGATGGAAATAATGTTTTTTCCTCTTCTATTGTTGTCAGTTTAGCAAAGCCTATCAGCTCGCAAATCCCGTCTATGGTTCTTCTTACCTGGTCCTGCTTGCCTGCGTTCATAACCTGTACCTGCAGCCCCGTTTCATACAACCTCGTTCTAAGTTCTTTCTGCAATCCGCCGATCCTGTTTTCTTCTGTCGTTCTCATCCTGCCTGGTTTTTCTGTTAATCATCTGTTGTTATAATTCCTGTCTTAATTTCTTCCTTAGTTTGACGATACAAAGCTAGGGTTTGTTACATCCAATGTCAATAACATAATGATGTGAACTTCAATAATGACGAGGTATTCGTACGGATGTTGCACGGGATGAGCGGCGCTCTTTGTTAACTAACCTTAAAAGCCTAATTTTATCAGATTCAACAAATCGGCTAAAACGCTTGCCAAATGTACACTCCAGAGGAATTGATGAAATTATTTCCGATGTTCGATACCGAGCTTGCGCGCTATATTTCCACGATCGGCGAGAGCAGGACTTTTGAAGAAGGGTCAATAATGATGAAGACCGGTCAGTACTTCCGGGCCACCATGCTCATTATCAACGGGAGGGTCAAGCTATACAGGGAGGGCGAGGATGGAGGCGAATTCTTCATGTACTTCCTGGAGCGCGGGAATGCCTGCGCATTGAGTATGATCTGCGCCACACGCAACCAGGCAAGCGAGATCATGGCTGTGGCCATGGAGGAAACAGAAGTATTGATGATCCCCATAAGCTATATGGACGAACTGATGACCAAGTATAAAGGCTGGTATTATTTCGTTCTGGAAACCTATCGTTCGCGATTTGAAGAGTTATTGGTGGTGATAGATAATATCGCATTCAAGAATATGGATGAAAGGCTGGAGTGGTACCTGAAAAGGCAATCAGAGACAAGCGGAAAGCATATCAATCTGACCCATCAGCAAATTGCCAACGACCTGAATTCTTCCCGTGAAGTGATCTCCAGGCTGCTGAAGAAAATGGAAATAAACCATGTTGTAATTCTTCATAGGAATTCAATAGAACTTATATAAAATAGAGAGGTAGAGAAATAGAGAAATAGGAAAATAATGGATTAGTAAAAGTAAGCTACCCCGAGGCTGCTTGCTATCTTATCATTTCTCTGTCTATCTATCTAAAAGGTGTGATTTTGGTCACCATTCAGGCAGGTTTGGCACTCTACATTTGCGCCATGGAAATAATGGAAATACTGGGCTATCTCGCATCTTTATTGATTGGCATATCGCTGGGCCTCATAGGCGGCGGGGGTTCCATACTTACCGTGCCTGTATTGGTATACCTGTTCAGCGTTAACCCGGTGCTGGCCACCGCCTATTCCCTTTTTATTGTGGGTACTACCAGCCTGGTGGGTGTTTTTCCCAAATACAAGGATGGCCTCGTCAATATGAAAACTGCCGTGATCTTCGGAATTCCGTCCATCGCAGCTGTTTATGCCACCAGGAAATGGGTTGTTCCGGCTATTCCTGACCATATTGCCAGCATTGGCAGTTTTGAGCTCACAAAGCCCCTGCTGATGATGCTGCTTTTCGCCGTGCTCATGACGGCAGCCTCCATCAGTATGATCCGCGACAAGGGCGCGAAATGTGAAGACTGTCCTGAAGAAGAGCAGAAATTCAATTACCCCCTGATCATGCTGGAAGGCGTAGTAGTAGGTACATTAACGGGTTTGGTTGGTGCAGGAGGCGGATTCCTGATCATTCCCGCCCTGGTGCTGCTCAGCAAACTGAACATGAAACAGGCCGTGGGTACTTCGCTGCTGATTATTGCGATGAAGTCCCTATTTGGCTTTTTGGGAGATATAGGCCACTATACCATGGATTGGAAATTACTGCTGACCGTTACCGGTCTGGCTGTTGTTGGGCTATTCATCGGGAATTCTTTCAATCGTAAGATCAACGCCCATACCCTCAAGAAGGCTTTCGGGTGGTTTGTCCTGGTTATGGGCATCTACATCATAATCAAGGAATTATTTCTAAAGTAAATATTTGTGCTTTATGTGACAAAAGTCATAGTATAAAGAATCTCTTGTATCGAAATTTGTAAACCGTAAAATTGAATGTTAGCATGAAAGTAGAACAGATCTACACCGGTTGCCTGGCACAAGGCGCCTATTATATCGAGAGTGATGGCGAAGCAGCGGTGATTGATCCGCTACGCGAAGTTGCTCCCTATATCGAAAGGGCCAAAAAAGACGGTGCCAGAATCAAGTATGTATTGGAGACCCACTTCCACGCTGATTTCGTTTCGGGTCATATAGACCTTGCAAAAGAAACCGGCGCCACTATCGTTTACGGACCCACTGCAGTTCCCTCTTTTAAAGCACATATCGCTGCAGATGGTGAGGTGCTCCAGTTGGGAAAGATCAGGATCAAAGTGCTTCACACGCCAGGTCATACCATGGAATCTTCCTGTTTCCTTCTCCTCGATGAGAACGGAAAAGAAACAGGACTTTTCTCCGGAGACACATTGTTCATCGGTGATGTGGGACGTCCGGATCTCGCTCAAAAAGTTAAAGCAGAACTTACAGAAGATATTCTCGCAGGACATCTGTACGAATCCCTGAGGAACAAGATCCTGCCCCTGGCTGATGACATTATTGTGTATCCCGCACATGGTGCAGGAAGTGCCTGTGGCAAGAACATGAGTAAAGAGACTACAGATACACTTGGTCATCAGAAGGCTACAAATTATGCTCTTCAGCAGATGACCAAAGAAGAATTCAAGAAGCAGGTGCTTACAGGGCTTGTGGCTCCTCCAAGCTATTTCCCGATGAACGTGTTGATGAATATCCAGGGATACGACAGTATCCAGGATGTACTGAAACGCGGGAAGCACGCCCTTTCACCAGCCGCGTTTGAAGCCGCTGCCAACGAAACCGGCGCATTAATACTTGATACAAGGAAACCTGAGGATTTTGCAAAAGGATTCATACCCAATAGCATCAATATTGGTATTGATGGTAACTTTGCACCTTGGGTAGGAACCATGATCCCGGATATCAGGCAGCAGATCCTGATTGTGGCTGAACCCGGACGTGAAGAAGAAATTGTGACAAGGCTGGCAAGGGTTGGTTATGATTTCTGTATTGGTTATCTTGAAGGTGGATTCGAAGCCTGGAAGAAAGCCGGACAGGAAGTTGACATGATCCCACAGGTTGATGTGGATCAACTGTACGATCTGGTAGCAAAGGGAGAAACAGTTCTGGATGTGCGCAAAAAAAGTGAATACGATTCCGAACATGTTGTAGGTGCTGAAAATGCTCCGCTTGATTTTATCAACGACAGCATGCAACTCATCAACAGGAATCAGAATTACTACGTGCATTGCGCTGGCGGCTACAGATCAATGATCTTCATTTCAACTCTACGCGCAAGAGGATTCGATAACCTGGTAGATGTTAAAGATGGTTTCAAGGCCATCAAAGAGTCAGGTAAATTCAAAGTATCAGATTACGTGTGTCCAACCACGTTATTATAACGATTTTCATTAGTGTGTTTGAGGATTAAAACGGGGGGATGTTTCTACTCCCCCCTCTCTTTTACTCTCCCCTGATCTTCCTCATCCCCCATTACATATTTCAAATCAGTTGAGGCTTGAAAACAATTCTTTTCATTATAGCTATTGCTATCAGTATAAGTTCATGGGCACAACCTGCAGAGCATAGTGTGCAGGACTCTACTACCCTTGCATACGCACTACGCAAAGGCAGCCGGGTGGACCTGCATCTTCGCATGTATTATATGTCCACCAACAATGAAAAAGAGCTGAGTGATTATTACGCCCTTGCTTTCGGCGGCGGCCTGAAATACGAGACGGGCATCTATAAAGGATTTCAATTCACTGTGGGCGGCTTCTTTGTATGGAATCTTTCTTCTTCCGATCTTACAAAAAATGACCCAACTACAGGTATGCCTAACCGTTATGAAATCGGGCAGTTTGATATCGAGGATCCTTCGAATAAGTCTGACATGGACAGGCTGGAAGATTTTAACCTGAAATACCATTACAGGAAATCGGTACTCACCTGGGGCAAGCAGGCCATAAACACACCATTCATTAATCCGCAGGATGGGAGAATGCGTCCAACCGGCGAGCAGGGGATCTGGCTTGATCTGAAAGAGATCAAGCGGACAAGGGTACAGGCTGGTTGGCTGACGAAGATCTCGCCCCGTGGCACGGTGAAATGGTTCGACATAGATGAATCCATCGGCCTGTATTCAACGGGCCTGAATACTGAAGGCGGTAAAAGTGGTTATAAGGGCAACCTAAGTTCATCGGGAGTGGGCATCTTAGGCGTTACCTATCAGCTCAGTCCAAAATGGACCATTCAGGGCTGGGAATATTATACGGATAAGATCTTCAATACGCTGATGCTTCAGACCGATGCCGAATGGAGTCTGGGAGGAAAAAATTCCGGGATTGCCGGTTTTCAATACACGCACCAGAACGCCATTGGCGATGGCGGGAATAAGGATCTGGGAAAGACCTATTTTGACCCCAGGCAGAAAGCCAATGTTATTTCAGGGCGCCTCGGACTGAAACATGGTAAGTCAAAGGTTTTGTTTAATTACACCCGTATTACAGCAGACGGCCGCTTCCTGTTCCCCCGCGAATGGGGTCGCGAGCCGATGTACACGTTCCTGAAAAGGGAAAGGAATGAAGGCGCGGGGGATGTGAATGCGTTTTCAGTCAATTATTTCAAGGGCTGGGGGAAGAAATTCAAATCTGAGATCAGTTATGGCTATTATGATATGCCGGGGGTAACCAAAACAGCCTTGAACAAATATGCCATGCCTTCCTATCACCAGATCCTGGCCGATGTCTCCTACGAATTTTCAGGGTTTATGAAAGGCCTGCAGGCCGAAGCCATGTATACTTATAAACTGGACGCGGAAGGCATTGAAAGCGGCCGTTTAGCCATCAACAAAGTCAACATGCATCATGTTAACTTTATACTTAATTACCGACTGTGATTTTCATCACTTATACGGTACCTTTTGTTTAAGAACTTTGTATAATAATTAAAAGCAGCATTATGTTAGATTGGCTCCATCATCCCTGGCCCTGGTACGTTGCAGGTCCACTGATCGGTCTCACAATTCCCGTTCTTTTGATCATGGGAAACAGAACCTTTGGTATCTCCTCCTCACTCCGGCATGTTTGTGCAGCATGTATTCCTGCTAATATTTCCTTCTTTAAATATGAATGGAAAAAAGAAGCATGGAACCTGTTGTTTGTAGCTGGTATTGTAATTGGGGGATTGATCACCACATTTTTTCTTTCCGATCCCGATGCGGTACATGTCAATTCCAAACTGGCGGGTGAACTCGCAAGCTATGGCGTAACTGATTATCGCAACATGGTACCGGCTGAAGTATTCAACTGGCCAGCCTTATTTACTGCCCGTGGGTTTATTCTGATGGTAGTGGGCGGATTTCTTGTAGGCTTTGGAACGAGGTATGCCGGAGGCTGTACCTCAGGCCATGCCATCATGGGAATTTCCAGTATGCAATGGCCATCTGTGATCGCAACCTGTTGTTTCATGGCAGGTGGTTTTGTTATGGCAAATCTCATCTTACCCTTTATCATGAATCTCTAAAAACAAACTAATGTCAGAACATTTAAAAGGATTAACAGAGATAGAAATAGAAGAGAAGGTCAGAAAGTTTGAACAGAACACTGACTTTGAGACCAGGTCCCTGGATGCACAGTGCGTGAACAATATGGAAGAGCATCAACCCTGGTGGCATCTGATCAAATACCTGGTCATGGGTGTTTTGTTTGGTGTAGTGCTGGTAAAATCGCAGGTGATATCCTGGTTCAGAATACAGGAAATGTTCCGCCTGCAAAGTTTTCATATGTATGGAGTGATCGGTTCAGCTATCGCGGTTGGAATGATATCCGTTTTGCTGATCAAGAAATTCAAAGTAAAAACCATTTACGGCGAACCCATCACGATTCCTGATAAAACATTCAACAAAGGACAGATCTATGGTGGACTGATTTTCGGTCTCGGCTGGGCTATGACGGGAGCTTGTCCTGGTCCGCTTTTCGCACAGATCGGCACAGGTGCAACAGTGATTGTTGTAACCCTTTTCATGGCCATCGTGGGAACCTGGGTCTATGGATTTTTCAGAGAGAAATTACCGCATTAAAATAATTCCGGAATCCGGATTCGGAATAATATGATCAAATATTTATCATTCATATCGATGTTCTTTCTACTGGCGGCATGCCAGGAAAAGCAGGAACCTGTTAAGGCCCCTGCGGAGGAAGCACCATGGCAGGGATGGAATAAATACCAGATCAAGCCGGAAGACAGTCTTGCTGCATACGGACATGAGTTGATCGCAAACACAGCATACTACCTCGGCCCTAAGGGCAAGGTGGCAGCATTGACAAACGGAATGAATTGTCAGAACTGCCACCTTGATGGAGGTACTGTGCCGTACGGAAACAACTATAGCGCCGTGGTTTCAACCTATCCCAAATTCAGGGGGAGAAGTGGGGCGATAGAAACCATACCCAAGCGCGTGAACGATTGCATGGAAAGAAGCCTGAATGGCGTAGCGCTTGACACCAACAGCAGGGAAATGAAGGCTATACTGGCCTATATGCATTGGCTGGGAGATGATGTGCCTAAAGACACAACTCCCAAAGGTGCGGGAATTCCCAATCTTCCTGAGATGGACAGGGCCGCAGATCCCGATCGGGGAGCCATCGTTTATAAGAGCAAATGCGCACTCTGTCATGGACCTAACGGCGAAGGACAACCGAATGCTGACGGTTATGGATATACCTATCCACCGTTGTGGGGTAAAAACAGTTATAATGTGGGGGCGGGCATGTACAGGGTATCTCGGCTGGCAGGCTATGCAAAATATAATATGCCATTTGGAACGGCGAATTACAAGAACCAGGTATTGTCCAACGAAGAAGCCTGGGATGTGGCGGCCTATATCAATTCGCGCCCAAGGCCGAGTAGGGATCTTTCGCATGACTGGCCGGATATAAAGATGAAGCCGAAGGATCATCCATTTGGTCCTTTTGCGGATGGACTAACAGAAGTCCAGCACAAATACGGACCCTGGAAAAAGAGCAAGTAATTTCTCAGTCGCACATCATTCTTCACATTACTCACATTTATCAAATTCATCACCTTCCCGCTTATGTGTGACCATAACGACCGCCGCGATTTTTTAAAAAACATGTCTCTTGCCGGGCTCGGCATGGCAGGCATACCTCAGATAGCTTCAGCAAAGTTCAATGATCCTGCGGATGAGAAATCCTGGAAAAAATCAGGAGTGCTTCAGGCCGGCAAGGCCCAGCGCATTACGCTGTTGCATACAGCCGATATCCATGCGCAACTTTATACGCATGATGAATTTTTCTGGGAAAATGGCAAAGCGGTATACCGCAAGTTGGGAGGGTTCCCGGTTTTGAAAACCATGCTGAGAACATTGAAGGCAGAGAATCCATCCAATACCCTGATCATTGATGGAGGTGATTGTTTCCAGGGCTCAGGGGTTGCAGCACTCAGCGAAGGGAAGGCCATTGTGCCTCTGATCAATAATATAGACTATGATCTCACTCTTCCCGGTAATTGGGAAGTAGTTTATGGAAAGGAAATGCTGATGAAAGATATGGGCGGGTATAACGCTCAGAAGATCTGTGCCAATATGTTCCATGAAGAAACGGAGAAGAAAGGGGACCTTATGTTCCCGCCTTACTGGATCACCCATTTTGGAAGCATGAAGATTGGATTCATCGGGTATAACGATCCCCTGACTCCAAAAAGGCAATCCCCCGCGTATTCCGCCGGCATTAAATTTACGCATCCGGAGTTGAATGTTGCCAAGTATGTGAAATACCTGAGAGACTATGAAAAATGTGGGATGGTATTTCTCGTTACGCATATGGGCATTGCCCAACAGGTAGACCTGGGCAACAACCCGGCAGTTGACGGAGTTGATTTTATCCTGGGCGCTGATACCCATGAGCGGGTGAGGAAACCGATTCAAACAAAGTATACGAAAGTGACAGAGCCTGGTGCGTTTGGATCTTTTGTGGCTAAGCTGGATATCATTATGGAAAATGGCAAAGTGAAAGAAACTCAGTATAAACTCCTTGAAGTAGATCCGGTAAAATATAAACCGGACCCCGAGATGTCCGAACTCGTGAAAAAAGCAAGAGAGCCCTATAAAGAGGAGTTGAATAAAGTGATCGGCAGCACTAAAAAAACCCTAGTCAGGTATTTTGTGCTTGAGAATACGATGGATAACCTGATCACTGATGCTGTTTACTGGAAATTCAAACCAGATATTGCACTGAGCAATGGATTCAGGTTTTGTCCTCCATTGGTAGTAGATGAAAAAACAGGATCACGCGAGATCACCAATGAATTTTTATGGAACATGCTTCCCGTCAACAGTGATGCAAAAGCGGGAGAGATCACAGGAGAAAAACTGCTGGCCTGGCTTGAAAAAGAACTTCATAATGTGTTTGCGAAAAAAGCTTCAGAGCGCTTTGGAGGCTGGGTGGTCAGGTTTTCCGGCATGGAGATCAATATCACAGCCGGTAATGAAAAAGGTAAGCGGGTGAATTGGGTCAAGGTCAAAGGGCAGCCATTGGATCTGAAAAAAACATACCGTATTGTGGCCTGCGAACGTGAAGGCGATCCTGACGATATGATCTGCCGGGTAGAGAACGTGAATAATCCCCAGCTATTGGGATACACATTACACGATGTTATCCGTGAGTACCTGGCAGCGAATTCTCCGGTTTCACCAAAGGTCGAGGGTCGGGTTACAGCCACTGATGAACTTCCCACCTTGCTTACGCAATTGGAAGGATACGACTATGAATTCAGATAGACAGAGAGTCAGAGAGGCAAAGAGCCAGGATAGAAACTCCAGCTTTGACTCTCTGCCTCTCCGCCCTGCTGACTCTCTATTTTTTTATCCTGCAAAAATATAAGAGCATCCTTTTTCCTGCGCTCTTCCCAGTGCCCAAACACCGGATGGAACAGGTTGTATGCCTGGCAATAAAGCGCTCATCCAGTCTTTCTGGATCTCTTCGGCAGGTTGTTTTGTTTTTTCTGCGATGGAGTTTGTAAACACTGTGATGGCCATATTACAAACGGCGAACAGAACTCCGCTGGCCTGCAGTTCATCAATCCCGATAGCTACGGGGCCAATACCAGGGGCGGAAAAATCTCCTTTGGCGGGTTTCCAGAAAGGATTGCGCAGGGCGGGTTTTGAAGTTTTAGGGTCAGGGGCTTCAAATACTTCCCCGAACTTATATTTCTCCCATACTGAATTATCGAAGGCATAAGGGATGGCCGCATGCCTTAGTACCACCACTGCACAGCAATCATTCTCTGCTGCACCTGTGGCCTGGTTTGTAAGTAAGAAAACCCGCGGCCATGCGAATGGATAAAAACCATTGGGGTGTGTGGCATCAAAAACTGTTTTGTGTTTACCCTTGATCCGGTTGGTCCAGGCTTCCGGATCTTCGGGACTGTACTGCTTGAAGAGCTCCGGATCAATAGGAGGCATGAAGGAAGAAAATCCTAAAGCAGCCGCAGTTGCGGTGAGGGAGCCGATAAACTGGCGTCGGTTGGGAGCCATTGAGGATTCTAGTGTGTTCATAAACAGGGGTTTGATGATGAGGCATAAATTTCATTCCAAAGCTGGCAAGGGAATCAGGGTTTGTCAATCGCCAAAACAGGTGATGGTGGTTGGAAGATGAACTGATTCTTGTCATCTATCCGATAATCCATTCATTTTCAATAGTTTTTGAAGATCCATGAGGGTTTTTATGTGATTATAATCACTATCGGGAACAGGGCAGCGATCTACCTTTACTTCATCCTAATAACATCTATATGAGCACTCATTATAATGTTCTCGTGATCGGTGGAGGCGCAGGTGGAATCATGACAGCTGCACAACTTCGCAGAAAAGACAAGAAGCTTTCAATAGCCATCATTGAACCAGGAGATAAACATTATTATCTCCCTGCGTGGACACTCGTTGGTGCCGGTGCATTCAAATATTCCAATACCATCAAGGATGAGAAGAAAATGATCCCTTCGGGTGTGAAATGGATCAAAGATTTTGCAACTACGTTTGATCCCGAATCGAATCTTGTCAACACAAAAAACAGTGGATCCATTACGTATGACGCCATGATTCTCAGCGGTGGTATACAGTATGATATTGATGCATTACCCGGTTTAAGGGAAGCGTTGAAAACAGATGTGGTATGCAGCAATTACCTCGATCCTGAAAAAACATATCGCGTATTGCAGAATTTCAAAGGAGGTAATGCCGTATTCACTCAACCAGCAGGGGCCATACGTTGCGGCGGTGCACCACAAAAGATCATGTACCTGGCTGAAGAATATTTTATCAAATCAGGAGTGCGGGAAAAGACCAATGTGATCTTCGGCACACCTGGCACCGTGATCTTTGGCACCAAGGAATTTGCAGATGAACTTAACCGTATCATTGAAAGCAAACACATCAACTTCAAACCTTTCTATAAGCCAGTTAAGATCGATCCTGTAAAACAGGAGATCACCTTCCAATTCAGCAAGCCCGATGTGAGAAAAACAGAAGCAGATCTTGATAAGGTGGTTGGCGAACGATTAGACGGAGAAAATATGGTAACCATGCATTACGACATGTTGCACCTCGCTCCTCCGCAAAGCGCGCCGGACTTCATTAAGCAGTCACCATTTGCACACCAGGACGGCCCGCATAAAGGATATGTGAACGTTGACATCCATACACTGCAGCATGCACATTATAAAAATGTATTTGGACTCGGTGATAGTGCCGGACTGCCAACAGCAAAAACAGGTGCGGCTGCCCGTAAGCAGGCCCATGTTGTAGTGGACAATGTGATGCGTATACTGGAACAACGACCGATCTCTGAGGAAGTATATGAAGGCTATTCATCCTGCCCCATTGTTACAGGCTACGGCAAAATGCTGTTGTGTGAATTCAAATATGATAATGTGCGCGACAGTGATCCACTTCTTTCAAAATTCATAGACACTACCAAAGAAAAATGGAGTATGTGGATCCTGAAGAAATTTGGATTGCCCTGGCTCTACTGGAACATGATGATGAAAGGAAGAATGTGATCAGTTCACATTAAGAACGATCCACTCTTTGATCATTGATCTGACCTTGTCGATGTCAGTAAGAATCTCGGCTTCAGAAAATCTGAGTACGGTATAACCGCCTAATCTGAAAAGGAATTCTCTTTCGGCGGCCTTTCTGCGGTCTTCTTTTTCCTGCGCTGCGCCGGAGTCGATCTCAATGATCAATCTCAGATCCAGAGAAAGAAAAGCTGCGTTTTGATCAAGTACTTTTATCCTCCTGTCAAAAGCATAACCTAACATCTGATCGTCTTTCAATAATGTATTCCAGAGATGGGCCTCCGCATCGGTCATCTTCTTATTCAGGCCATATGTAAGTATCTGAACCATCTCAATATATATGGATTACCCAAATCTGGTTCGCTATTTTAGTGCCGGGAAGATTTGTGAAGATTTACAGCCATATATGCTGCATACCGTTCAACAATTACAGGGCCGCCAAATAAATTGGGTAAACCCTTCCACATTTTAAGGCCCGTTGTCAGCAGACGACCAATTTAAGTTTCACAGCCGGCCCTACTGGTCATGGCTATGTATTTGCTCTCTTCTATTAAAGTATATATGAAAAAGATTTTGATAACAGGACTGACTTTTATTTTACTGGCAGCCTGTTATAGTTGCGATTCGGACAAGAGTTCTGATCACACAATGGGTAACCACCAGGGGATGGGAGAAAGCACTCAGAACCATAGCAATAATATGGGATACGATTCCATGATGTCTCATCGTGATACAGTTAAACAGAAATAACCAGCTGGGTAAAACGCCCGCCTCCACGGCTTAAGGCTAACTCGTTTTCTTTGCGTATTTTGTACACATGAATGCAGAATCTCTAAGGCTGCAACAAAACGCAAGCAAAAAAATTCCTCTCGAACAATGGGGTCCCTATCTCTCGGAGCGCCAATGGGGAACCGTTCGTGAAGACTACAGCCATCATGGTGATGCCTGGCGCTATTTTCCCTTTGAACAATCACATTGCAGGAGCTATATCTGGGGCGAAGACGGAATCGCGGGTATTTCTGATTATTTTCAGAATCTATGTTTTTCGGTAGGGTTCTGGAACGGGCACGACAAAGTGTTGAAAGAGCGGATGTTTGGCCTGGTGAATTTTGAAGGCAATCACGGGGAAGACGTAAAAGAACTCTATTACTACCTGGACAACACGCCCACGCACTATTATATGGAATACCTGTACAAGTATCCGCAGAAGGCATTTCCATATGAGAAACTGAAGGAGGAGAACAGGAAGAGGTCCCGTCATGAACCGGAATATGAGCTGCTCGATACCGGCATATTCGATAAAGACGAATACTTCGATTGCCATATCACTTATGCCAAAAACAACAGCACGGATATTTTCATAAAGATCCAGGTCACCAACAGGGGATCGCATGCTGCTGATTGCACCGTATTGCCTACACTGTGGTTTTACAACCGCTGGCAATCCGAAAAAAAGTTCCGCAAGCCTACCATCATCTTAAAAAATGACAGGCAGGTGAGGGCCACGCACGAAAGAATAGGCGCCTACAATCTTTATTTCCAGAAAGCTGATAACCTGATGTTCACGGAGAATGAAACCAATCATAAACTGGTTTCGGGCAAGGAACATAGGTCGATCTATACTAAAGATGCCATTAACGACGCTGTGATCACCGGCAGGAATCTCCACCTGGTCAAAAAGAGAAAGCACGGCACAAAATTCAGCCCGGTGTATAAGCTGCACCTGAAAGCGGGAGAATCCAAAGAGATCTACCTGCGGTTGACAGACAGCACGCCGGCAGATCCCTTCCCTTCCCAGTTCAAGCAATTGTTTGTAACCCGGAAAAAGGAGGCAGATGCTTTTTATGATGATTTATTAAGCACCCCCAGGGATTCAGATATCCGAAATATACAACGGCAGGCTTTTGCCGGTTTAATGTGGAGTAAGCAGTATTATCATTATGATGTGGAGAAATGGCTTTCCTCAGGCGATGGCATTACCGAACCTGGGGATGGCAAGAAATGGGGCCGGAACCACGACTGGAAGCACCTGAAAAACCAGGATATCATTTCTATGCCTGACAAATGGGAATTTCCCTGGTATGCGGCCTGGGACCTGGCCTTCCAGTGCATTCCTCTGGCCATGGTAGACCCTACTTTCGCCAAAAACCAGCTCCTGCTGATCATGCGGGAATGGTATATGAAGCCGGATGGGCAGCTACCCGCCTATGAATGGAACTTCTCAGATGTGAATCCCCCGGTGCAAGCCTGGGCGGTACTGGAAGTATTCAAAATAGAAAAACAGTACAAGGGCCAGGGCGACCTGGTGTTTCTAAAAAAGGCATTTCATAAACTGCTGATCAACTTCACCTGGTGGATCAACCGTAAAGATCCCAATGGTAATAATATGTTCGAAGGCGGCTTCCTTGGCCTGGATAATATTGGTGTGTTCAACAGGAGTGCTCCGCTGAACGACAGTATGCATCTTGAACAGGCGGATGGTACGGCATGGATGGGAATGTATGCGCTTAACCTGCTGGATATGGCATTGGAGATAGCTATGCATGATCCATCGTTTGAAGACACGGCAACCAAATTCTTCGAGCAGTTCGTGTTGATTGCAGAGGCGATCAACCATCATGGCATGTGGAACGATGAAGATGAATTCTTCTACGATACGCTTTCCATTTCGGGTAGTGCCCCCATTCAACTTCGTATTCAATCAGTGGTTGGTCTTACCAGTCTGTTTGCAGTATCCATTATCAGGAAAGAGATGATGGATAAGCTGGAGGATTTTTCAAAACGCATCAGCTGGTTTGAGAATTACAGGAAGAAGAATAACCTGTTCTGGCCAAACGAAGAGCATGGCGAGCGCGACCGCACGCTGGTTTCTCTCCTGCCCAGGGAAAGGCTGGAAGCATTGCTGAAGCGGGTTTTGAATGAAGATGAATTTTTATCCGACAATGGAATCAGGGCCCTCTCAAAATATTACGATAAGAATCCATACACCGTGCATATTGCAGGCATTGACCATACCATCCAATATGATCCGGGTGATTCGACCAGTGATTTTTTTGGCGGCAATTCCAACTGGCGTGGTCCTGTATGGATACCGATGAACTATATCATTATCAGGAGTATCCGGCGATATGGAAGATTTTATGGCGATTCGCTGAAAGTTGAATTTCCGACCGGCAGTGGCGAGAAATTCAATCTTAAGGAAGTTGCGAATAAGCTAACGGAAAGGCTTAGCCGAATGTTTCTGAAAGATGAAGAAGGCAAGCGCCCCTGCTTCGGTGAATATCACGAGTTCTATACACGCCCCGGCAATGAACACCTGGTATTGTTCAATGAATATTTTCATGGCGATTCAGGAAAAGGCCTGGGAGCCAGTCATCAGACTGGTTGGACGGCCCTTATTGCTGAACTGATCGAAAGAGCGGGGAAGTAGTTACAGGTTGCATGGGCAGGTTGCAGGAGGCAGAGGCCACTTCATCTTTATGAATATTTGCGTTAACTGGCGGGCTTTGGTCCGCCAGTTGCATTTTTTACAACTACTCACTTACGGCTTCTTATCCAGTTGCGAAGCTCCATTGGTTTGACGACCAACGCCGCTGAAATCAATATACCATCCGGGCATACCCGAAATAGATTTGAGAAAAGCATTCATATGCAGATCAATACTAATCTATTCGCACAAGCCACACCGGCGATCTTATTGCTTTCTTTTGGAGAGTTACTCCTGATGTCGCACGACATGCGGAAGAAAGAAGACAAGCGCAATATTCTCAACAGCGTTATCATTGGGGTAGTATTTCTTGTCCTGACATTCCCGCTCAAAACAGTGCCGTTCATTATCTTTTCCTGGATACACCAGTACAGGCTGTTTGATTTTGAGCAAACAACCTGGTTGGCGCTGATACTTTGCCTGATCGCCAATGATGTGTCTGGCTACTGGATCCATCGCTTGCAGCATGTTTCAAGATTTTTTTGGGCCTCCCATCGCGTGCACCATTCTTCTGAAACTTATTCTTATTTATCTGCGGTAAGAGAATCATGGGTGGGTTTCTATACAGGGGCATTTTTGATCTGGTCCTGGATCCCGCTGGTGGGTTTTTCTCCCGAATTGCTTCTTTATGTAAAGTCGATCAGCGCACTCTACCAATATGCCCTGCACACCGAAATGATCGGGAAGCTGCCGAAATGGTTTGAGTTTGTTTTTAACACACCCTCGCATCACAGGGTACATCACAGTTCAGAGGTAAAGGATCTTGATATGAACTGCGGAAATATCCTGATCATCTGGGATAAGATCTTCGGTACATTCAGGGAGGAGCCAGAAACCCGGATTCACCAATATGGGCTCACTACAAAGATCCCCAATCCCAACCCCGTCAATATCAACTTCTCTGAATTCGGAGGAATTATAAAAGACCTTAAACGTTCACCATCGCTCAGGCATAAGTTCATGTACATATTTGGTCCTCCCGGCTGGAGCCATGATGGCCGTACTAAAACAGCAAAACAATTAAGGGACGAACTGGCGTTCCATTCAACACCAGAATCTGAAATCACATCGGCAAGTTCTGGCGTAACAATTTTGGAATTCAGGCCTGCTATTCCTCATCCATCTGAATTTTCAAGAGAGAAACTGATCTGACACTGGAGCAATCTGCCCCGTAAAAAAATTTAGGTTATGGAATTCAACGGAAATCTGCTGCTTCATGCTGCACCAGCCATGGTAGTGTTATCTCTGGGTGAACTACTATTATTAAAACACGATCACAAAAAAGAAACACGTAAAAATGTATTAACCAGTTTCATCATTGGAGTGATTTTTCTTGCGGTTGCACTGCCTCTTAAAGCTGTTCCATTTATTATATATTCATGGATCTATCAGTTCAGGTTTTTCGATCTGGAGCAAACATTATTTTGGGTCATCGCATTAGGTATCCTGTTTGATGATTTTACCTGTTACTGGTCGCATCGGATGACGCACACGGTGAGGTTTTATTGGGCCTCACACCTGGTACATCATTCTTCAGAAACCTATAATCTTACAGCGGGGATCAGGCAATCCTGGGTGGGAGTATATACGGGTTCTTTTTTTCTCTGGGCCTGGATACCCCTGTTGGGCATATCACCAGAGATGATGATCTGGGTAAAATCGATCAGCACAATTCTCCAGTTTAGCTTACATACTGAGCATATCAGGAAGCTGCCGGCATGGGTCGAATACATTTTCAACACCCCTTCACATCACCGGGTACATCACAGTTCCGAACTTAGAAATCTTGATATGAACTGCGGTGCCATGCTGATCATTTGGGACAGGATGTTTGGCACATTCAGGGCTGAAGAAAAAGAAACAGATTATGGACTTTGTAAGAAAATAGAAAATCCCAATCCGGTGAATATCAATTTTAAGGAATTTGGTGACATATTCCGTGATCTGAAAAAATCACCCAGGCTCTATGACAAGCTGATGTATGTTTTTGGTCCTCCCGGCTGGAGCCACGATGGCAGCACAAAAACTGCGAAGCAACTCAGGAAAGAACTCTCAGGCAATGCAACGAAGGTTGTAACAATGCGAACTATGGTGAATGACCCTGCCAAGGTTTGCAGTTAATCTGCAAGCTGCAACCGGTACCTCTCGCCCCTCGCCTCTCGCCTCTCACCTCTCGCCCCTCGCCTCTCGCCTCCCAACCCTCGCCTCACTTGAACTTTATTCCACGACCATCTCCAAACGGCTTCCTCTCTCCAGCCAAACCTTCAGCATTCCATTTTCTTCTTTCAATCCTGCATTTTTCCCTGTGAAGGTTTTCTTCCATTTGCCTTCGGGAAGTTTGAGATTGAGTATGCCATCTACTGTTGCAAATACTCCGATCGAATTGATCTTTCCATTCACTTTTTTTGCATCCACTAAAAATGCACCCTCTGTTCTCATCGTAGTGAATGAAACATCGCGCCAGCTCTCTGGCACTGCAGGCATGATCTCAATAAAGCCGGCATAAGATTGTAAAAGCATTTCCTGTAAACCTGCTGCAAATGCAAAATTGCCTTCGAGGGTAAAAGGCCTGTAGGTAAATGTGGAGTAGCCCGACTTCGTCTGATCTCCATTCAGGTGGAAACTGTTTGGTGAACAAAAAGCTTTGGCGAAGATCTGCAGTGCCCTGGCAGCTCCTGGGCCATCCTTTGCCCGGGCTTTTAAATTAGCTTCCCAGGCATAAGAATATCCGCACCAGTTAGCAGGACCAATACTATCCAATAATTTCAGGGAGTTCTTTATGATTGTTTTCTGTTTATCACCATCTTCCCATTTGATCAGTCCCAGAGGATGAATGGCCATCAGGTGTGAGAAATGCCTGTGAGATACATTATAGGGAAGAGTACTGGCAAACATGAGTTCGTTTGATGCGCTCAGAGAATAATCATCAAAACTTTTCAGCAGGTCGTTCCATTTTTTTGATTCATTTTTCCTGCCAAGTTCATTGGCCAGTTCGGCTGCTGTTTTATATATAAATTTCATCAACGAGAGATCGTAGTTGGTGTTGGTATTGAACCAGGCCGATAAGCTGTTGTCGTTGATCTCCGGGCTCGCACTGATGGGCAGTTTTCGTTTGCCATTGGCATCAAGCACGGTAATGTTGGTGATGAATTCTGCCGTTTCCTTCACCCAGGGATAGGCCCTTTTCTCCAGGAAATCCCTGTCCATGCTGTATTTCCACTGCCAATAATAATGTTGGGCCAACCAGCAACCTACTGTTGGGGACAGAGAATATTGGATCCATCCTCCCATCTCGGTACCATCAAGTGTGGTCACACCGGGAACATTCAAACCTTCTACACCAAAATATAGTTTCGTGTATCGTTTATAGTTAGCCTTGTTGCTGTCCAGGTGATCCAGATAGACCATGGCTTCATCCAGGTGATTTCCCGAATAAGCTGGCCAGTAACTGAGTTGTGTATTAAGGTCGTGATGAAAATCTCCTTTCCATGGTGGAATTCGGCCATTGTCTGCAGTCCATACGGCCTGTAAAGAAATTGGAGGCCCTCCTTTACGCGAGGCCGAACCGAATTTATACTGTTCCATCTGCCACTGACGCATGAGCAGGGTATCCGGCACTGAAATGGAAGATTTTTTCCAGAACGAATCCCACCAAACGGTATGTTTGGAATAATGATATTTAAATCCCAGCTTCAGTTGTTCACGCAGGTAGCTAGTATCTATGGGGATCTCACCATTTGCTTTGGTTGAAGAACTAATTCTCCAGATCCCTTCAATACTATTGTCGTTGATCTTCTTCCAATAAACAGAAACCCTATATCCGAATCCATTCCATCCTTCCTGGAAATAGGAAGCCGAATGATCAGTGGTTTGAACCACTCCTTGTTTGTATCCCAACCTGCTGAGATCATCGCCTCCAACAATGTCGCCCCCTTTAACTGGTTTGCCTTCATAAGCAGGAGGGACCAGTTGGAGATGAAAAGCAGAGTCCAGTCCGTCAACACGGAACATACCGAAATCACTGACCGCACTCACAAAAGTTTTCATATTCACACCTGATTCCCATTCCACCAATCCCATGGCGGATCGCAAATAAATCTCTGCACGTACAGGCTGGCCGAAGGCCGCGAAAGGAATTTCAATCGCAGCTCCCGGAATTTTGGTGGGGGCGGGTTCATTATCATATGGCTTATCGAAATATTCCTGGACAGGCTTGTAGTCTTTTTTTTGCACTTGCTGCTGCACCCAGGCATAGCTGAATTCATTTCTGTGCAAACCATTCATTGGCCGCTGGTCCCATAGATCAGCACGATCCAGGGAAAAACGCAGCTTGCCATCTTTCTGCCAGATCAAAGCCCCAAGCATGCCGTTGCCAAATGGCAAGCCCTCATCCCAGGGGGTAGGCAGTGTTTTGAAAGATAGTTTTGAAGCGGAGATCTGTGAGTAAGCAGAAAAAACAATCAGCTGAAATACAAGCGCGAGAAATATTCTTCCAGGATTCATGATAGTGTCAATATTACATTCACTATTTGTAATTTATGCGATATAAGAGTCCTATGGTCAAATATCTCACCTTCCTTTTCATTTTATTAATCGGCACACCAGGAATTTTTGCGCAGAAACTGGCCACACCGTCCCGCGTTCAATATGAATGGCAGGAAAGGGAAAGGATCATGTTCATCCATTTCGGTATTGCTACCTGGCTCGGAACTGAATATGATGAGAAAGGTGATTTCGATCTGTCCAGGGTCAACCCCAAACAACTTGATACAGACCAATGGTGCGAAGTGGCCAGGAGCTGGGGAGCCAGGCAGATCATTTTTGTGGCCAAACATGTAGGCGGGTTCTGCTGGTGGCAAACTTCTACTACTGACTACAGCGTAAAGAACACGCCCTGGAGATCCGGAAAAGGTGACCTGCTCAGGGAACTGGTAGCATCCTGCAAAAAATACAATATCAAACTGGGCGTCTACCTCTATCCGGGAGATATTCATTATGGCGCAGGCATTGGAAGCGGAGGGAAAACTAAGGATCCAGGCTTGCAGGAAGCATATAATAGGATATTCCGGCAACAACTTACCGAAGTACTATCGAAATATGGAGCAATGCAGGAAGTATGGTTTGATGGAAATTGCGAGATAGAGGTGGGGGATATCCTTGAGAAATATGCTAAGAACGCGGTGATCTTTCAAAGCAAGATGGCCTCCATCCGCTGGCCCGGCACAGAATCCGGCATGCTCGCCTACCCAGCCTGGAACAGTTTGAGATCCGAAAAGCTCAAAACGGGCATTTCAACCCAATTTGATGATGACCCCGATGGGGATGCATGGGCTCCACTGGAATCGGACGCTCCATTATATAATCATAACTGGTTCTGGAGCAAACAGAATGAAACAAAACGCAGGTCCGTTGAAGAGCTGGTGAAGATGTACTATAGATCAGTTGGATATGGAGGCACGATGTTGCTGAATTGCTCACCGGATAGCACAGGCGCCGTGGTAGCCGGAGACCGGGCAGTTTACAGAGCATTTGGAGATGAGATCTCCAGGCGTTTTTCCAAACCAATTAGGTCCTTGAAAGATCAACGCACGATGAAATTGCAAATGAAGTTTGATCGACC